>RXJX01000017.1 GCA_003963245.1 Neisseriaceae bacterium | reverse complement strand
GAATAGTCACCAGATATGCCAAAAGAGCATCATCATATTTGGCAGCAGTACAAATTAGATGTATTTGTTTGTGGAGTAAGATAATTTGACGACACTATCTAATGTCATTAAAAACAAGTAACAAAGATCAAGAAATTGCCAATAATGTATGGCACTGTACACAGTTACCTCTTTTAGACAAGACGGGCGATGTAATTGGCATCCAAATAGTCTGTACAATTTACAATAATACCCCACTGGAAAACTTATTTTATAATCATGATATAATTTATGATCTAAAATTAATTCAGCGTATTGGCTTAACTGTAAAACAACATTACGCATTATTTTTATTATGTAATAATTTCACTCAAGAAGAAATTGCAGCAATATTCCAGGTTACACGTGGTACTATTACGCGTATGATCGTAGATCAAATTGCTCCCAAGCTTGGGGTTATCGTTGCTAACGCATTCAACGTGGTGGCAGCCGCCAAAAAAATAGGCGTGCAGTATTATCTTCCCTCAAATTTATTTGATAATGCCATAATAACTGTAGGCGATTTCGATTTTGAAGATATGGAATAATTAAAGAATGAATCACACTGTCCTAGCCCGTAAGTGGCGACCAAAGAAATTTGCAGATCTTGTTGGTCAGCAAAATACCGTCACCGTGTTACAAAATATCATTAGCAGCGGTAGGTTGCATCATGCTTATTTGCTAACCGGAACGCGTGGTGTAGGTAAAACCACTATTGCACGGATTATTGCCAAAGCATTAAACTGTTTAAGTCCTGAAAATTCAGAGCCGTGTGGCAGCTGTGAAAACTGTCAGCAGATTGATCGTGGACGTTATGTCGATGTAATTGAAATTGATGCTGCATCCAATACTGGTGTAGATAATATCCGCGAAGTGCTGGAAAACGCTCAATATGCACCAACTAGTGGTAAATACAAAATATATATCATTGATGAAGTACATATGCTCTCTAAATCAGCGTTTAATGCAATGCTTAAAACATTAGAAGAGCCGCCTGCCCATGTTGTATTTATCCTAGCAACTACCGATGTACAAAAAGTACCAATAACGATACTCTCACGCTGTTTACAACTCAAATTACGCAATCTCTCCGCCGCAGAAATTGAGCTCCATTTGCGCTATGTATTGGAGCAAGAACAGGTTAGTGCCGAAGATACAGCTTTGGATCTTCTGGCTCAGGCAGCCAACGGTAGCATGCGTGATGCACTTTCGCTTACCGATCAGGCAATTGCTTTTTCCAATGCTAACATCACTGAAGTAATCACTCGTCAAATGCTTGGGATCAGTGATAATAGCAGTATAATTGAAATTTTAACCGCTATTCAAAAAGCCGATAGCGTCAACTTGGTCAACATTTGCCAGCGCATCAATAATGAAGGTGCTAATCTTGAAAATATTTTAGAACAAATTAATTATAATTTATTTAACATTGGTTTGGCGCAACTAAGCCCACAGCCTCAACTTAGCCGAGAATTACAAAATTTAGCTAAACTAATCTCGCTGCAAGATTGCCAGCTCTATTTTGAAATCAGCAATCTTGGCTTGGAGCAAATTCGTAAAGTACAAAACCAATACCCGATTTTTGTGATGAATTTACTGCGAATGATCGCGTTTACGATTGGCAGTACACAAGAGAAGCAACTACTCATTCAAGCCACAAATTGCACTACTCAACTAGTTTCTTCTTCTGCACCAATTGTAACAACTTCTGCAGAAATTAAAGAAGAAGTAACTCCAAAACAAATACCCGTTGTCACAGCAGAAGGAGCTAAAGAAACCAGAGTTACACCGCCACAAGTTCCTGAAGTAAGCATTAAAGCGCAAAATAGTCAGGATATTGAAGAAGTTGCTCCATGGGAAGAGCCCATAACTACTGATGCTCAATTATCTGCAGAGGCGACTGCTGCCAATCCCCTGGAGGATTTAGTTGAAAAAACACCACCTGAAACCAAAGAATCAGTAGAGGAATTAGCTGAAGAAGCTAGCGCAGTCGAAATCTCTTTAGAAACACCAGCTCAATTTAGTAACTGGCTGGAATTTGTAAAATCAGTTGATCTAACTCAAATTGACAAAACCATTGCAGTAGTACTAAGTAATTGCTCACAGATTAATGCTAGCAATTCAGGCGAATTGGCGCTAGCTATTAATGATAGTTATCGACAGCTAGTCAATACCGCTTGCGTTGATCAAATTGAACAAATGCTCTTTAACAAATATCAGCGTCATTTTGATCTTAATTTTAATTTCGTGGCTGAAATTCAAGATGGAACACTCAAAAGTCATAATCAGGCAGAAGCCAGAGCGCAGCAAGAATCGGCAGAAGAAGCAATTCAAAATGATCCGGTGATTCAAGATTTAATTACTAATTTTGCAGCCAAAATAGTTCCTAACTCAATCAAACCACTATAATTGTGTTAATTTAACTTCTTGTGGGCTAGTCATACGACAAAGTAAAAACTATTATTGCCACAAAAGAAAAGGAGGTCTCTATCTGACCTCCTTTTCACCTCTCATTAGATTTTGATGATTTTTAGTGAATTGGTACTACCAATCTTCGACACGCGCTCACCCATAGTTGCGATAATCATGTCGCCTTCTGCCAAAATATGCTGACGACGTAAGAAATCACAAGCTTCATTGGCATGTTCATTCGAATTAGTTGCGCTATGCTGCATAAAAAACGGATATACACCACGGTACATTGCCATACTTTGCAATGCTTCTTGTGAGTCAGTAATCGCATAAATTGGCACACCACTAATTACACGAGACATCCAGCGTGCAGTTGCACCTGAAGTAGTAAGCGCTACAATTGCTTTGGCTTCCATATGATAGGCACTAAATAATGCAGCCATCGAAATAGTTTGTTGCGTGTTCGCAAATTTCTCATGGACAAAATGTGCTTCGATATTGTTATCTGCCATTTTTTCTGCTTCTTCACATACTCTCGCCATAGTTTCAACCGCTTGCAAAGGATAATTACCGCTAGCAGTTTCAGCAGATAACATTACGGCATCAGTTCCATCTAAAACAGCATTAGCAATATCCGAGACTTCAGCACGAGTAGCTACCGGATTTTCAATCATTGATTCGAGCATTTGCGTTGCTACAATTGAAACTTTATGGTATTTGTGGCACAGACGAACCATTTTCTTTTGCATCCCTGGCACCAAAGCCTCACCCACTTCTACAGCCAAATCACCACGTGCAACCATCACACCATCACTGGCTTTGATAATGGCATCAAGGTTTTTAAATACTGCTTCAGTCCGTTCAATCTTCGCAATTATCTGTGCTTTAGAACCAGCTTCGACTAGTTTACGGCGGGCAAAAATAATATCGCCTTCTTCTTTAGGAAAAGATACTGCTACATAATCCAGACTTTGAGTCGCGATAAATTTAATATCTTCCAAATCTTTCTCAGTTAACGCTGGTGCGGTTAAACCGCCACCTAGTTTGTTAATTCCTTTATTGTTTTTTAAAATTCCGCCTTGAGTTACATTACAGGTAATTTTGCTACCTTCTACTTTAGCAACAGTAAATGTGATTTTCCCATCATCTAGAAGTAAAATATCTTGTGGTTTGACATCATGAGCGAGTTCTTTATAATCAACTCCAACTAATTTTGCATTACCCAATCCCTCAAATGCGGTATCCAAAACAATAACGTCACCATTTGCCAGTTCAACCTGATTATTTTCAAACTTGCTAACACGGATTTTAGGACCTTGTAAATCCCCCATGATAGCCACAGGAACGGATAATTTAGCTGCCGTTTTGCGGATATTCTTTACATTTTCTGCTTGAAATTCATGTGTGCCATGCGAGAAATTTAGCCGAAATACATTTACTCCGGCTTTAATTAATTTTTCCATCATATCAAGACTAGAGGATGCTGGTCCCATAGTTGCAATAATTTTTGTTTGTTTCATTGTTTACTTCCTGTATTTTGAATGTTTATTACGCATAACTCCGGACATAATTTTAACATTTTGACGGAATGATGCGTAACAGATTGTCGACCCTAGCTTAAAGCATAATTACCCTATTGTCCAAGTAAAAAAATCACTTCTTGCTTATCCAAACGTAATGGTTTGCGCTGCCATTGCCCAATTGATTTGCTAATTATTTGTTGCTCTGCTGTCATCAAATTAATTCCTACACAGAGTTTAATTTCATGATTTAAGCTGCTAAGCATAGCATCAAATAAATGCTGGTTACGAAATGGCGCTTCAATAAAAATCTGGGTAATACCCTCTTTAAGAATTTGCCCCTCCAGCTGTTTGAGCTTTGTTTTACGCATGGTTGGTTCAGCAGGTAAATAGCCGAGAAAGCTAAATTTTTGTCCATTGAGACCACTTGCCATCAATGTCAATAAAATTGAGCTAGGTCCGATAAGCGGTACTACATTAAACCCCATAGCATGGGCAATACTCACTACACGGCTACCTGGGTCAGCTACCGCCGGACAACCGCAATCTGAAATTAATCCGACATCAAAACCTTGTTTAAGCGGCTCAATCAACGCACTATAGTCTTGTTTATGTTTGTTAAGTTCGAGCACTTCAAGCTGCTGCAATGGCAAGGCTAAACCAAGCTGTTTGAGGTGCGCACGTCCGATTTTGGCTGTTTCGACGATGAAATATTTGAGATGATGAATTTGCGCCTTCTGCTCTTCAATCAGAACAGACGCGGTAATCTCTGGATTAAGACTAGTTGGAATCAGATATAAATTTGGCATTATTCTACTCGCTAAAATTTTGCCAGATTATACCACTCAACCATAATATGTTGCTTGATGGATTAAGAAACAAAAACGATAAAACTCTCGGCAACTTATTAGGAAATTCGGGGATACCCCAGTATGATGAATATGATTGGACATATATGTTAAAATCACGGATTAAGTTAAATAATAGGTATGAAGTATGTATAAATTGGCAGTAATTGGCAATCCAATTGCACATAGCCTCTCACCATTCATCTGGAGTGAGTTTGCACACCAGTGCGCAATTGAGCTTGAGTATAACAAAATTTGTGCACCAATTGATGATTTTGAGCATGTGGTACGGGATTTTTTTGCCAATGGTGGATATGCACTAAGCGTAACTGCACCATTTAAGGCGCGAGCTTATGCATTAGCTAATCAGCACAACCCCCACACCTTACTTTCACAAACAGCAAACCATCTGATCGCCAAAAACACTTTGTTATTAGCAGATAATACCGATGGAATTGGGCTTGTTGCTGATTTACGGAGAATGGGGCGGATTCTAAAAGACAAAAACATTTTGATCATTGGTAGCGGTAGTGTTATTTATTCAGTGTTAAGCTCATTGGAAGCCGAAGCACCAGAGCGGATTGATTTATTAATGCGCGATAGCTCTAAGCTTGATGACTTCGTACAAAAATCAAGATTGGTAGATGCTTATGATGCTAAAGTTAGTTATGATATCGTAATCAACACCACGCCAAATGTGGCTGAAAATACTTTATTTAACCAAGTAAAACGGCTAAGTACTCATGCATTAGCGTATGATATGATTTATACAGCTAAGCAAACTATGTTTCTAAAAGCGATGGAACAATTAAATGCAGAAATTACTCAAGCAAATGGGATCGGCATGTTGATTCAACAAGCTGCAGCTGCATTTTCTTTGATTTTTAATCAGACTCCTGATGTTGATCCGCTCTATCCACTATTACAGGATAAAATGAATGGTTAATTTATTACAACTGCTTGTTGGGATGGTGTTCATTCTTTTGGCGGCAATGGTTTTTTGCAACGCATTAGAACACCTTGGAGAGTCATTGGGTATTTCAGAAGGGGTAACTGGTTCAATTTTTGTTGCGGTAGGTACCGCATTACCTGAAGCTATTGTACCATTAATTGCCTTATTTGGTGCACCACACGGAGAAGGAAAGGTTAATTTTGGCGATGAAATTGGCGTTGGCGCAATCTTAGGCCCGCCACTAATGTTATCGACACTCTCAATCGCATTGATGGCTTTCTCAGTGTGGCGCAAGCGTGGAGTGAATGGTTTAATTCGTCCAGAAAAAACTGGTTTAAACCGTGATTTAAAATTTTTTAGCTTTGGCTATTTATTAGCAATTTTACTAGCCTTTAGCCATAATTTCTATCAAAACAACGTTATTGATGCAATGGTAGTGGCTACCCTTATTCTAAGTTATTTTTTCTATGTTATGTTAACTATTCGCGCATCCAGCGACTTGGTTAAAGATGGTCATGGAACAGAAGCTGAAGACGAATTATACCTAAAACATTACTTTAAACTACCTAACAATATTGTAACTGTAGTGAGTCAGGCAGCCATTGGTTTTGCAGGATTAGTTTACTTTGCTCATGTATTTATTTTAGGAATTACTGGTACTTCACAGGCATTGGGCATTCCGGCATTCTTACTTTCGGTTGTGCTAATCCCAGTTGCAACTGAACTACCAGAAAAAGTGAATAGTATCTTATGGATTCGCAAAGGTAAAGATACTTTGGCAATTGCCAATATTACCGGAGCAATGGTCTTTCAAGGGTTACTTTTACCGGTGATGGGAATAGCATTAACTGATTGGCAATTACCGTGGGAAAAAGCAGTTAGCTGTATCGGAACATTTCTTGCCGTTGCATGGTTATTTGTCCATGCTGGTAAACATACCAATTATAAAGTCAAGCACTTTATGGTAAACGGCGGATTGTATATTTTGAGCCTAATGGTTAGTTTAATGGTATTCAAATAATGTTAGCCCAATTTACACGAACAAATATTTTACTTGGTGAAGCAAATTTAGCTAAGCTTGCAGGAAAACATATTCTAATTGCAGGAGTTGGCGGCGTTGGCGGTTATGTTGCTGAAGCGATTGCTCGCGCCGGCATTGGTAAAATCACCATTATTGATAATGATGTTGTCGATATAAGCAATATTAACCGTCAACTTATTTCCAATCTGGAGAATGTTGGCAAAACTAAAGTTGATGAATTTAGCTCACGGATAAAGTCAATCAATCCTGATGTTAAACTAGTCTCATTACCGATATTTATTGATGAAAATAATTTAGGTCAACTGCTTGGTGACAAACCAGATTATGTAATTGATTGTATTGATACCATTGAATCAAAACTTGCCTTAATTATCTACTGCTTAAAAAATAAACTGAAAATAGTTTCAAGTATGGGTGCTGGCAATCGAATTGATGTCACCAAAGCAAAATTAGCCGATATCAGTAAAACTCAAGTCTGTGCCTTGGCACGCAATATTCGCCTACGCCTACGTAAACTTGGAATAAAAAAAGGGTTAACTGTGGTTTACTCGGAAGAAGAACCATTTGCAAAACCTTTAGCAAACCCAGCAGGTGGACGCCCAACCAATGGGACAATTAGCTATTTACCAGCCTTATTTGGAATCATGTTAGCTGGAAAAGTCTTGCAGGAATTGATTATTAATGACTAAACTCTATGATGTAATTATTATTGGTGCTGGTCCATCGGGCACAAGCTGTGCTTACAACATCAAGCGCTTAAATCCCGAAGCTAATGTTTTATTGCTGGATAAAGCCGAATTTCCGCGCTATAAGCCTTGTGGTGGTGGTGTTTCACCGGAGGTTGCGAATTATTTAGATTTTGATTTGAAACCAGCCATTGATTCAGTTTGTGATACCGTAGTAATGGTGGCTAACGGACAGGAAATCAGTGGAGATAAATATCCATTATGGATGGTTCGTCGCGAAAAATTTGATAATTATTTGTTAAGTAAAGCGAAAGACAACGGAGTTGAGTTTCAACATTCAGTAGAAGTTCAGGATATTATAACGACTGGTGAATCACCCACTGTCATTAGTAGTATTGGTGAATTCACGGCTAAAATTATTATCATCGCAGAAGGTGGTCGCGGAAAATTAGCCAAAAAATTAGGCTACGCAGCAAAAAACACGATATTAGCAGCGATGGAATATGAGCATTATACAGCTAAAGGTAATGGAAAATTATATATCGATTTTGATTATAATGATAGCGGCTATGCATGGAATTTTCCTAAATCAGATGGTTTATCACTGGGAATTGGAGGATTTGTTAAAGGACAGGAAAAAGGCAAAGTTGGACTTCCTCACAAGCTGCTAAACTATACCAAGCAATTTTCAGTTAATGAATTAGACAAAAAGAACCTGCACGGACATCCGATCCTACTTTATTCAGGACGACAAAAGTTAGTTCATAACCGGGTTATGCTGATTGGTGAAATTGCTGGTTGCGTTGATCCGCTGACAGCAGAAGGAATTCGCCCAGCAATAAAAAGTGGTTTTCTGGCGGCTAAGGTTGTTAGTTACGCGCTAAATAAGAATGATTTTAGATCACTGGTAAATTATGATTTGGCATTTCACAAAGAAATCGGGCGTGATTTTTATTATGCGCGAATAATGTCTTATTTTCTCAATAAAAACCTCAAAAGAATTTTGCCCATGTTAACCAGTGTTAGCGCAGTAAACGGCTTTATGAGCGTTTTTAGTGGTAAATCAACTTATCATGAGAAAATCAATTGGCGACGGATTGCTAAATTAATCTGGAAATCGATTTTTTAGCTTGAAGCCTTGAGATGGCTGGGAAGGTGAGCCCGACCCTTGGCACTTGCTGATCCGCATATGGCTGCTTCGTTCCCGACCTGACCAGATTTTGCGGTAGACAATGCAAGGAGACCCACCATTGTTTGAGGTGGGTATTATAACTTAGTTTTGCCTTTAATTGCAAGGCTTGTACAAAACTTTCTATTCAACAATCAAGGTAATAGTATTAGGTAAGGCAATCGCACTTTCCACTACCCGAGCACTTGATGTATCTGGCTGATATTTCACGGCTACGTTGTATGTACCAGAAGCCGCTAAAGCTTTAGTGAAATTTAGATGACATGTTTCCGTTTCCTCACCACCGCCAATTATATTGCACGGTGTAGGAATTAAAACTCCATCAGGCCCTCCCGATGGAATACTTAAAGTCAGCGTATAACTCGACTCGCTCATAGTACCTGAAGCAGTAATTGTTCCCGCTACCATCTGACTTGAAGATAAATTGAATGTGCGTTGATTAACAGATATACTCGCACCGTTTGGCAAGGTACCAAGTACGTAAGATTGATTCGTATTATTGTTAGACGACGAGCCAGAAGCGCATGAGATTAAAAGTAATGATGATACCATCATCGACAAAAAAGCTGAAACTTTCAAACCACTCCCCAACCCTCAATAGTATAAATTAAATCAGGCTGTTAAACCCATTAAAAATAAGGCAGGAAACAACTTCCTACCCTATTGCATAATTATATTTATTCAACAGTGACCGACTTCGCGAGATTACGCGGTTTATCAACATCTGTACCTTTAGCTATTGCCGTATGATACGCGAGTAATTGTAACGGAATTGTATATAAAATCGGCGCTAGATAATCCGGCACTTGCTTAAGACCTAAATCAACTGTCATGTAACACTGCTCTGCCAGCTCATCAGGATGGTCGGTAAATAAATAAACTTGTCCTTGCCGCGCCATTACTTCCTGCACATTTGATTTAACCTTATCGGCAAGTAAATTTGCGGGCATTGCAACAATCACAGGCATGTCCTTATCAATCAGCGCCAAAGGTCCGTGTTTTAGCTCGCCAGCAGCATAACTCTCAGCGTGAATATAAGATATCTCTTTGAGCTTCAGTGCGCCTTCAGCAGCTACTGGAGCCATGGTATGCCGTCCAAGGAACAGCGCATTATGCTTATATTCAAACTCTTTGGCAATCTCTTTAACTCGCTCTTCGATTTCTAACGTTGCAACGACTAAATTTGGTAATTTACGAATTTGTTCAATTATCTCATGCTCCGCATCGGCGCTCAATAAGCCACGTGCTTTAGCTAAGCTAAAGGCAAGGTATAGTAAAACCACCAACTGAGTCGTAAAAGCTTTGGTTGATGCCACACCAATTTCAGGTCCAGCCTGAGTTAACATATGGAGCTTAGATAAACGCACCAAACTACTTTCAGCAACATTACAAATTGACAAAGTTTTGTCCATGCCAAGTTCGATTGCATATTTGATACTGGCTAAAGTATCAGCAGTTTCACCAGATTGTGACAAGCTGATTACTAAAGTATTCGGATTAGCTGGAATTTTACGGTAACGATACTCGCTAGCAATATCTACCGCACATTCTAAATTAGCATATTCCTCAATCCAATATTTAGCGATAGAGCCGGCATTATAACTAGTTCCACAGGCAATAATTTGCACTTTATTGATGCTACTAAAAATAGCCGGAGCTTCTACGCCAAAAATATCAGCGTTAAAATTACTACCAAGATGTTGCATAGTATCGGCAATTGCGCGTGGCTGCTCAAAGATTTCTTTTTGCATATAGTGGCGGTAATGACCAAGCTCACTGGCTGAAGCAGATAGTTCACTAATGTTAACCTTGCGCTCTACTAAATCGTTATTTTTATCCCAAATCTGGTAATCGTCTCGCGTAATACGTGCAATATCACCTTCTTCAAGATAAACTACTTTTTGCGTAACTGGTAACAAAGCCGAGATGTCCGAAGCAAAATACATTTCTTCAATTCCAACCCCAAGCACCAATGGCGAGCCAAGACGAGCACACACAACTTCATTAGGGTTGTCTTTGCTAATCATTCCAATTGCATATGCACCATGCAAATGCTGCGTTGCCAGTCTAACCGCCTCCAGCAAATTATGGTTATGCTTATAAATAGAGTGAACTAAATGTACTATCACTTCCGTATCGGTTTGTGAATCAAAATGATAACCCTGTTCTTGCAATTCTGTACGTAATTGTGCATAATTCTCAATAATTCCATTATGAACTACGGCTAAATTATTAGCAGAAAAATGTGGATGGGCATTAGTTTCACTAACTCCGCCATGCGTTGCCCAGCGAGTATGTCCAATCCCAATTGTGCCTTTAAAATGGTCATTCGCACATTTTTGTGCTAATTCTTTAACTCGTCCGGTAACCCGTTCACGAGTCAATTCGCCGTCGGCGTTGATGACTGCGACACCAACTGAATCATAGCCACGATACTCAAGACGCGACAAGCCCTCAATAATCACCGAGACAACATTACGCTCACTCACTCCGCCAACTATTCCACACATTTCTTAACTTTCTTGAATAATTTTATTTAGTACTATAGCTAATTCACTACTGGAGTTTAAGCATGGGATATAACGTAATTCACGCCCACCACAACTAACAAATAACTCACGATATTGAATGGCCACCTCTTCCAGAGTTTCCAGACAGTCACTAACAAAACCGGGACAAATTACATCTACTGTAGCGACTTCTGCACGCGCTAAAATACCGAGTGTTGCATCGGTCGCAGGTTCAACCCACTTAGCACGCCCAAATTTAGACTGAAAGCACAGCTTAGCTTCTACATCTGGATTTAACCCCAGCTCCTGACAAAGTAATTGATAAGTTAAATGGCATTCCTCAATATAGTTATCACCATTTTCCACTAACTTGACTGGAATCGAATGAAAACTCACTACCAATTTATCAGCACGACCATTATTTGCCCAATGTTCACGTACCTTACTCGCCAAAGCCTGAATATATAAAGGATGACCAGCAAAGCTATTAATAAATTTGATCTTCGGAATAAAATATGACTTTTGAAAATACCAACTGACTTGATCAAAAACTGCAGCCGTAGTTGAACTGGAATATTGTGGATATAATGGAATTACAACCAATTCACTGATTTTTTGCTCTACTGAATATTTAGCCAGCTGAGTACTAATATTCTCTGATCCGTAACAAAAGGCATAACCAACCCGAGTTGTATCACCAAGCATCTGAAGATGTTCCTGTAATAGCTTAGCTTGCTCTTTGGTATAATGAATAAGTGGAGCGCAATCTTCTTTAAGCCAGATTTGCTCATATTTATGTAAGAGTTTTTGACTTCTTAGCGGTAAGATAATTCCGTATAAAATGGGATACCACAGTAAGCGCGGTAAGCCAACAACACGTTTATCAGATAAAAAGCTCCGGAGAAATTTTCGAATCGCACCAACAGATAGCTGCTCAGGTGAACCTAGATTCACCAAGAGAATTAATTTTTGCTTCATCATTAGTTACGCTTCATTATTATCTGAATTAGCCTCATCTTTTGCTGATTCAGGCTTATTTTTTTTCTTAAAGCTAGCTTCTTCACCTTTAATCAAACGCACAATATTGCTCTGATGTTTAAAAATAACTATCACAGCAATCATTAATGTCGCACCAAAATAAGAAGTATTTTGAAATAAAACGTAAGCATATAAAGGTGACAGGAAGGTCGCTAATATCGCAGATAATGACGAAACACGCGTAAATTTAAATACCACAAACCAACTTACTATAACCAATAGAGCCAAGATCGGGCTAAATCCTAATAAAACACCAATCGCAGTTGCAACACCTTTGCCGCCCTTAAATTTAAAGAAGATAGGGAAGATATGCCCAACTACAGCAAGAACACCGCAAATTCCAACTATGGCATCACCGCCATCAATTCCACGCATTAAAAATCTGGCAACTAAGACAACAATTAACCCCTTGAGCAGATCACCTACTAATGTAAGTACAGCAGCTTTTTTATTGCCACTACGCATTACATTAGTCGCTCCAGCATTATTTGAACCATAACTGCGCGGATCGTCCATTTTCATAAATTTGCTGACAATTATAGCAAACGATAAAGACCCCAATAAATATGCTACCAAGAGCATGCTGTATAATGAGTAATTCAATTTAAAAACTCCAAAGAACGAGAATAGTTAGTAGGTCACATTAAATTTAATCTGGTTTGTTCCTACACTTACATCTGTATTATTATTTGCTTTAATCGGAATGGCTACATTATCTTTTAATGTATCTTCCATTGACCTATTATTTAATTGCGGCGCATAAGCCTGTAATGTGGTTTGATTAGAATCTGTAATATTAAAATTATTAATTGCGTTTTGGTCAAAGTTATTTTGATTACGATTAAAATAATGTCCATTACCACCCGTAGTAGGTGTTACCGAGGCAGTTGGTAGCGCTTCGTTAGGTTTAGAATTTTGCGGAACTGTAGCACTCGAATTTTGGCGAGGGCAATTCAAACCACTGACTTTGGTACAATACCAGACAACACCGCTACTGGCATTTCTTTTTTTGGCAGAGTCAGGTACACTGAACGCTAATTTAGGATCAGTGTTTGCACTTTCATGACTTTTATCTGAGCTCAAGAAAGTTGGCGTGAAATCATCTAAAGTAAGCGCTTGCGTAACCATCGGCAAGAAGCAAAGCGCTACACCCCAGACACGGAAATTTAACCACATGATAAACTATACCGAGAATGATGAACCACAACCACAAGTAGTTTGCGCATTTGGATTTTTGATGGTGAACTGAGCGCCTTCAAATGAATCAATATAATCAATCTCAGCACCAACTAAATATTGGTAAGACATCGTATCAACCAAAAACTGTACGCCATCTTTATTGACAACAAAATCATCATCATTGGAAATTTCGTCAAAAGTAAAGCCATACTGAAACCCAGAGCAACCACCACCAGTGATAAATACTCTCAATTTTAATTCTGGATTACCTTCTTCTTTGATTAATTCACGCACTTTATTGACTGCATTTTCTGTAAAAATAATTGGATTTTCCACAATAATACTCCTAAGCAAAATAACTATATTATAATATTATAACAAAAAATCCCCCACAGTAGCGGAGGATTTTTCGTTTAAGGATACCTTAGACTTTAGCTGCGGCTGCAACTTCTGCTGCATAATCAACAACTTTTTTCTCAATACCTTCACCAACTACAAACAGTGTGAAACCATTAATAGTAGCTGATTTTGATTTCAATAATTGCTCAACAGTTTGTTTACCATCATCGGCTTTGATAAATACCTGACTAAGTAATGTAACTTCTTTAAGGAATTTATTAACTGTTCCTTCAGCAATTTTTTCTAGCATATCGCCAGTTTTACCATTTTCTTTAGCACGCTCAATAGCTACACGACGCTCAGTAGCAATTAACTCGGCATCAACACCACTAGCATCCAGTGCTTTAGGTTTTGCAGCAGCAACATGCATTGCAACATCTTTACCTAATTGATCATGACCTGCAGTAACGTCAACTAAAACACCAATTTTAGCACCGTGTAAGTATGACGCTAATTCACCACTGGTTGTACTGCGAACAAAACGACGTACAGTCATATTTTCACCAAGTTTAGCGATTAATGCTTTACGTGCTTCCTCAACTGTTTCACCAGAAGCTAATTTAACTTCAGCAATATTTTCAATTGTCGCAGCTGGATTTGCAACTACTGCAGCAGCAACATCATTTGCAAACTTAACAAAACCTTCATCTTTAGCTACGAAATCAGTTTCACAGTTAACTTCAACTATCGCACCTGATTTTTTATCTGCAGTAATAGAAATTGCAACAACACCTTCAGCGGCAGTACGACCAGCCATTTTTGATGCTTTATTACCTGATTTAATCCGCATTAATTCTTCTGCTTTTTTGATATCACCATCAACTTCAACCAATGCGCGTTTACATTCCATCATTCCCAAGCCAGTCATTTCACGTAATTGTGCGACCATTGCGGCAGTAATATTTGCCATTTTAAACTCCTGTTTATTTTTACTTGATACTAACTGGCAAGAAGTAAATATTTCTTACCAGTTATAAGAAATTACTCAGCGGCTGCTTCAACTTCAGAATCAGCTTTTTTTACACGACGTACAGTCTTAGCTTCTTCAGCTGCTTCTTCAACCATTTCAACTTTTACTGCTTTAGCTAAATCAGTAACGGTTTCATTTTTAGCAGCCAAAACAGCATCAGCAATTGCAGAAGCATAAAGTTTGATTGCACGAGCAGAATCATCATTACCAGGAACAACGTAGTCAACACCAGATGGATCGTTATTTGTATCAACGATACCAATCACTGGAATACCTAATTTTTGTGCTTCCTGAATCGCAATATCATGCATACCAGTATCAACTACAAACATAGCCGAAGGCAAGCCTTTCATTTCAGAAATCCCACCGATAGTTCTTTGTAATTTTTCAACTTCGCGAGAAATATCCAATAGTTCTTTTTTAGATAAACCTGAATTTTCTTGAGCTAATTGCTCTGATTTAACTTCTAATTTTTTAATTGATTTTTTAACTGTTTCAAAGTTAGTCAACATACCACCTAACCAACGGTGATCAACGTATGGCATACCACAACGTTTAGCTTCTTCAGCAATAATTTCGCTTGCTTGAGTTTTAGCGCCAACAAACAAAATAAAACCTTTGTTTTTGATTGTTTGTTTAGCAAATTTGATTGCTTCTTCAAACATTACTACTGTCTTATCTAAGTTGATAACGTGGATTTTATTACGTGAACCAAAAATGAATGGTTTCATTTTAGGATTCCAGAATTTAGTTTGGTGACCGAAATGAACTCCGGCTTCTAACATTTCTTTGATTGAAACTGACATATTAAACTTTCCTTAATAAGGGTTATACCGCCACTCGTGGATTTAGATGGCTTGCGCCACACCCTTTGACCACAAGTGTGTGAATTTTAAAAAATAAGACCGCGATTATACACTATTTAATCCAAGTATACTGTATTATTTTACCCATGCCTTGGCACAATACCCTGAGTTCAAGTGTGAAATGCATAAATTAAAATTGGCGTTTAATTCGCACCAACTGCATAATTGCAACGGATATTTCCTCAATTGACTTATGACTGGTATTTAAGTAAGGTACTCCGCAATGATTCATGATTCGTTCAGCCGCCTGAATCTCGTTGATACACGTATTTAGTTGCGCATACTTACTATTTGGCAAGCGGTGAGTTCTGATAGAGTGTAGACGCTCGACTTCAATACTTAAACCAAATAATTTATGATGATATGGCACCAGTGCTCGAGGTAAATGATCACTCTTCAAATCTGCTTCAGCTAATGGATAATTAGCAACTTTAATTCCATAATTAACTGACAGATAAATACTAGTCGGGGTTTTACCTACTCGTGAAACACCGATAATGATAATGTCTGCTTCGTCATAATGTCTGCTACTCACACCATCATCATTATCTAATGAATAATGGATTGCATCAATTCTGTGGTTATATTTATCTTCGTCGCCGATCCCATGAATTTTGCTAATTTCATGTGTTGCCTGACAGCCTAGCTCGGCTTCCATCTTGCCAATAAAGGCATCAAAAAAATCAAGGGTCAAAGCATAGTCCACATCTAAAAGCTTACGTAACTTAGGTGTAATAACGCTCGAAACAATAATGGGTTTCATTCCATCAGTTAGAAAGCGGTTTTTTACCCGCAGTAATGCCTGACTTATTTTTGATGGTGTATCTGCAAAAGGAAAACTTTCTTTGCGGAATTCAATCTGTGGAAATTTGCCAAGCAATGCCGCGCCAAGCTTTTCGGTTGTAATACCAGTTTGATCTGAGATATAGAACACGCTACGCATAAATACTCCAAATAGGTTATAATCACTTGTTTATCATATAAACTCAGACTGATTTTTGAGGTAACAAAGCGGTTAGCACTAAAAACATAAGCAAACCTCAAAACAGAAAGAGTATGACGATATTGTAAAGGGTTGTACCACATGCTCACAAACTTATTTCGCTTAATCTCGCCCCGCCTGACATTTGCACTAATTTTTATATTTTGCGCCTCGTCAATTGCTTACGCGTTTTATTCACAATTTTACAAGGGCGCAGACCCTTGTCCGCTATGTATTGCTCAACGAATTATCTATGGATTTCTTGGAATACTTAGCTTAGTCGCATTGATTAATAATTGCAAAGGATTTGGTAATCGTATTTATGGGATTTTATTGCTTGCCATTGCATTATTTGGGGTTAAAACTGCATATCACCATGTATGGCTACAAAGCCTGCCACCCGATCAATGGCCAGCCTCTTGTGGGATGCCTTTAGACATTTTATTTAAAAAAATACCTTTGACTGGCTTTATTCATACTATTTTAAGTGGAACGGCAGAATGTGCTATGGTAAGCTGGAAAGTATTTGGTTTTAGCGGGCCACTGGTTAGCATGTGGGGATATATTTTAGTGGCGATTGGCGCATTTTATGTGTTAATTCATCGTAAACCAGCACAGAAACTATATTAAAAAATATGCGTTATTATAGCCCAGCTAAGCTCAGACAAATTAAGTACCATCTGCAAAACGGTGGGGTAATTGCCTACCCTACCGAATCTTGCTATGGTTTTGGTTGTGACCCGTTTAATTTCGTAGCAATAAACAAGATAATCAAACTCAAAGGACGTAACAAAGCCAAAGGGATGATAGTTATTGCAGCTAGTGTAAATCAACTACAGAGAGTTATTGCTCCATTGAATGAAGCGGATAAAACTGAGCTTACTCGATATTGGCCGGGATTTTATAGTATCGTTCTGCCAGTTGCGCAACAAATCCCACGCAACCTGATTGGAACACATCGCAAAATAGCGGTGCGCGTAACTCGCCATAAATTAGTTAAACAATTAACGAGTTCATTAAATATGCCTTTGGTTTCAACTTCTGCCAACAAATCAGGTCATCGATCAGTTAAAACCCACCGTGAATGCATTCGTCAATTTGGTAAACGAGTAATGGTACTCTCGGGAACAACTAATTTTGCAAAAAGACCATCTACAATTATCGATTGGGAAAGCAAAAAGATTTTTCGTTAACCATCCCTATATCATTGCATGAGGCATAATCATTTGATTTTCGAGTACTCCAAGGTTCAATAGATTTTTTACCGAATCTTTTACATCAATTATGCATCCGCTGAGGTGAGATGCACCACTTGAAAGCTTAATTTTGAGCTATAATTTGTAACTAAAAATTGGAGTCAAATTATAGCTCTATATAGAAAATCTTTAAGAGAGCATTACCAAATAACTTTTATAATCTGTTATAATGGCTTATGAGATAATCAGGTGAGGTTCTAATAGATGAAAGTTAAAAAAAATAAGGTGTTATTTGGCATATTAGCTAGTTTAGTATTATTAGCTGGCTGCAACAGTGGACGTGGCAATAATAACTCTACATCTCCAATGGTGA
>RXJX01000020.1 GCA_003963245.1 Neisseriaceae bacterium | reverse complement strand
TGGCGGTGGGACAACTGGCCTTTTGGGTGCCGATAATCTATGTAATAACGATTCAAATAAACCAGCGCGTGGAGCTGGTTCTACTTGGAAGGCAATTCTATTATCAAATAATGCTACCGAATCTGGAGTATATTACTACCGTACAAATTATTCTACTCGTATTGGACTTGCATATGGAGGAATGCTAAATCGTAACACATCTAATGCCGGCACTGCGACAGGAGCACCAGCAAATTTAGAATCATCTATAGCGGTCAACAGTAAGAACACGTGGACTGGTGCTACTAGCGGAAATTGTAGCAATTGGACTCTTTCTTTAAGTAGTTATTCAAGCATGTATGGGACATCAGGTGAAATATCATCAAGCTGGGCATCTGCTACTACAACGAAGTGCAATTCAAAATTAAATTTATATTGCGCCCAACAAGCTAATTAACTACGTGTCATTTTTAGGGGTATTACCAGTGTTACAAACTAAAACCGCTTGGTATAGCCATGGCAATATGGTAAAGTTCCCTTATGGTTATAATAGTCGCGGTGGTACTCTTCAGCAATCCAAAAAGTTGCCACTGGTAACAGTTTAGTAGCTGGCTGATAACCAAGTTTGATTAATTCTCCGATCAATTTCTCTGCAACCGCGTGTTGTAGCTTATCATAATAAAATATTGCACTTAGATATTGATTACCGATATCTGGACCTTGACCGTCTTGTTGTTCAGGATCGTGAATTTCAAAAAAGCACTTAAGAATCTGTTCAAGATTTATCCGCGTTGGATCAAACACTACACGGACTACTTCCAAATGTCCAGTAGTTTTAGTACAAACTTCCTGATACGTTGGGTTTAATTTATGCCCACCACAATAACCAACCTGAGTTAATAACACTCCTGATAGCTTCTGCAAATAATATTCTACCCCCCAAAAGCATCCCGCAGCTAAAATAATTTCTTCACTATCAAGTACCTGACTATCTTCAACAAAATCTAGAGATGCTGAATTAACGCAATGACGCGTATTTTTGGCAGTGAACTGCTCACCATGGAAAACATGACCTAAATGTCCATCGCAACGTGAACAGAGAATCTCAGTTCTTCTTCCATCTGCATCAGGTAGTGACTCTACTGCACCATCAATCTCACTATCAAAACTAGGCCAGCCACAAGCAGAATGAAATTTACTGCTGGCTCGGAATAATGCTAACCCGCAATTACGACAAAGGTAAGTTCCCATGCGTTCATTATCTGTGTATTCGCCACTAAATGGATGTTCTGTTGATTTATTGATAAGAACTGCATGTTGTAGTGGCGTTAAACTTGAAGTTTTTAACATGATTATTTTTCCTTTATGAGATATTTAAGTTACTAAGAAGAGCAACTTAAAATAATTTCTGCCGCATCTCGTGGTGCTGGCTTATAATATTTCTGACAAATATCAGATTCTACATATGGGTCACTAAGTGCATCAAATAAACGACTCATTTCGCTGTAATCGCCAATTTTAGCATGCTCAATTGCATCTTGTAATAAATGATTACGTAGTATCAACGCTGGATTGTTACTAAGCATAAGCTTTTGTCTGGCTTCAGGAGTTAGCGCTTGTTGCTGGTAACGGTTTTCCAAGCGACGATACCAATTACTCAAAGCTAGTGATGGATAATCTAGTTGCAGTTGCTGCTGTCCTACTATACCATAACTAAGTTTTCGCCAAAAATAAGCCCAGTCAATTTGTTCTTGCTGCATAATTTGCAGTAGCTCATCTAAAAGTTTTCCATCGTCTTCTGAAAACTCACTTAGCCCAAGTTTTGCTGCCATTAATGTAGTATATTTTTGATTATAGTAATCAGAATACTTACTAAGCACTTGCTCTAAATTATCAGTTTTGGCATATATTGTGCTTAGCGCTTCTGCTAAACGATATAAATTCCACCAGCCAATATAAGGTTGTTTGGCGTAGGTATAACGCCCTTCACTATCAGAATGATTAAAAATTTGCTCAGGGTTAAATTTATCCATAAATGAAAATGGACCATAATCAATCGTTAATCCTAAAATTGACATATTATCGCTATTCATTACACCATGTACAAAACCGATGCTTTGCCAATGAGCAATCATTTCGGCGGTTCGTTTGACAACTTCTTCTAAAAATAAAACGACATAGTCAGAATCAGATAGATTTATTTCAGGGAAATAATTGTTGCAGACAAACTGGATTAACGTTTCTAGTTGTCTGGGTTGTTTCTGGCGAGCAAAATATTCAAAGTGTCCAAAACGAATAAAACTCGGAGCTACGCGCAATACCACCGCTGCAGTTTCAATTTGTTCACGAATAATTTGATCATGGCTGTGCAAAATTGCAGCCGCTAAAGTGGTCGGCACCCCTAGTTTACTCATCGCGTGTGATGCCAAATACTCACGAATCGAGGAACGTAATACTGCCCTACCATCACCCATTCTTGAATAAGGGGTTTGACCAGCTCCCTTCAATTGTAATTCCCAGGTTTCTGAGTTACTGGTTTGATGCTCTGCAATTAATATTGCCCGACCATCACCCAAGCGCGGTACAGGAACACCAAATTGATGTCCCATATATACGGATGCTAGTGCCTGATATCCATCAATCGCTGCCACGCCACTTAAGATTTTGGTTAACTCGGCAGAAGATAATTCTAATTCCAGCTCATTAAGTAAGGCTGAGTTTTCATGTATTAAATGTGGGTTTTTAAGTAGTGGTGTTGCTTGTATATTACTAAAAAAGCTCTCACCAAGTTTGGCAAATTGTGGGTTCAAGTTAATTTTCATGTCAGAGTGTGCTCTATTAATAGTTGAGTGTTTAAGTCATGTATTATAGCAAAACATTCTCAATTAAATATGAAAAAGGAGCAGTTTAAACTGCCCCTCAAATATAAACGAAGATTTAAATACATTCACAAAACATATTTAATTACTAAGAACTCGGCGCACTCCCCAAACCTGATTACGGTAAAAGCAGCTGGTAAAGGCACGGAAATCAGGTCCTTGATAATGGCTGTCAGATATAATCCAATTGCCAACATTGTTAGCAGCGCTCCAAAAGCCACTATTACATTCACCATTATGATAACCCCAGCTATCAATATCAGTCTCAGGGGCAATCATGCTTTCACTAATCAATGAGCTAGAGCCTATTTTTTGCCCAGTCCAAACAACTACATGCGTAACTTGAGGATTAATTGCCGTGCTTGAATAATCATATGCTAAGCCGGCAATAAATAATAAATCACCTGGTTGTAGATTATTTAACATAGCATCGGTAACACCATTAGCATTATAACCACCACTACTAGTAAATACAGAAATATAACCACCATGCCCATTACAACTAGTATTAGTTGCACCAGTACTTGGCGCAAGGCTACCATCAGCACAAACTAAACTTCCAGCAGCAGTTCCATTTGCGTTACCAGCAGCATCGTCAACAAAACCACTCATATTTGGCGCTAAATTAGATTGCACCGTACTTTGTCCGGCTTGCTGTTGAATACCGCTATTGAACATAATCGACTCAGCAAAGTCATAGACTAATTTAGTATAATCACTGCAATCTAAGCCATAGCCGTAATTACCCGTAGGATATGCCTTACCTGAATTGACATTATACCAAGCAGTTGCCGATTCAGCTCCTATACCAGAATAGTTCCAGCGAATCAGGTTGTCAGTTGGAATAGGTGGCATAATATCCCTATTTGTACTGCAAGATTCAAAACTAGCTTTTGCTTCAGGGTTTATCTCACCACTTGGCGTATATTCTGGATACCACGTCGGAACATGGTGATGGCAATAATTAACTTTTTGATTTACCCAATACAACAGTGCTTGCACGATGCGCTGTTGTTGCCAGCTCGTGCTGCTTTGACAACTAGATAAATTACTTGGAAATGCCAATGGGAGCAACGCAGGTCCCCAAATTGGATCAAAACCGACATCTGAATTAGAGTAGAGACTTGTATTCTCTACTGTGGTAAAATTACCTACATTTAACTCACAAAATGTTGGAGCGGGAGTTGGTGATGGTGTCGGGCTTGGGGTTGGAGTGGGTGTTGCAGATGAAGAACCGCCACCACAAGCAGCTAATGAAACACCACAGGCAGCAGCCAAAGATAAATTAATAAATTTTTTATAAAACATGGTTAACATCCTAAAATGTGATAATCAATTCTAATAGCATTGACTATCGATATATTATTCATTTTGTTGTATTATTATAAAATATTAAGAAAATAGCAAAATTAGATAACTTTAGAATAGCGTTTGTTATCTTGTTTTTGCCGCAAATATTTATCAAACACTACTGCAATATTTCTAATCAAAAACCGTCCTTTATTGCTAACTACAAGACCAGTTGTATTAAGCGTGATTAAACCTAATTCAACAAGCGTAGGCAAATCTACTAATTCAGCTGCAAAATACTCTGCAAAATTAAGCTGATATTTATTAGCAATTTGATTAAAATCTAATTTAAACTGACACATAATCTGCTGAATAATGTCGCGGCGAATTATATCATCTTGATCAAGCATCATCCCACGCAAAATTGGGAGCTGATTGTTATTAATAAAATTATAATAACTATCAAGGTCTTTCGCGCTCTGATAATAGCTATTACCAACAAAACCAATCGAAGAAACCCCAAATGCTAGCATATGAGTATCAGCAAAGGTTGAATAGCCTTGAAAATTTCGTTGTAGCGTACCATTATTAAGCGCAATTGCCAGCTCATCATCTGGACGTGCAAAGTGATCCATACCAATAAAGACATAACCAGCATCAGCTAAACGCTCTACGCACATCTGTAAAATATTTAACTTTTCGGTAGCGCTTGGTAAATCGGCTTCATTAATTCGGGTTTGCGGCATAAAAATATGCGGTAAATGTGCATAGTTAAACAAAGCAATTCGCGCTGGTTTAAGTTGGTTGATCACAATGTCAATAGTCTTAGCATAACTGTGTAAGTTTTGTAGCGGTAGTCCATAAATTAAATCAATATTAGTTGAGCTAAACCCTAACTTTGCTGCCTTATCCAGTACTCGTTTAGTATCTGCCAGTGGTTGAATCCGGTTGACAGCTTTTTGCACATCAGGATCGAAATCCTGAACACCCAGCGATACTCGATTAAATCCTTCATTACGTAGAGCTTCCATAAATTCGTCTGTTACATGCCGCGGATCCAATTCCATCGCAATTTCAGCTGCATTACTTAAATCAAAATATTTTCTCACTAACTCCATAACCTGATGCACTTCATCAATTGACAACCAAGATGGTGAACCGCCACCGAAGTGTAACTGTACTACTGGGAGCTTCTTGCCAATTAGCTGATGATAAAGCGCAAATTCTTTTGCTAAATATTCAAGGTATTCAGTGATTTTATGCCGATTATTGGTAATAATCTTGTTGCAGCCACAGTAAAGACATAGCGTATTACAAAATGGTATATGAACATAGAGCGAAACCGCCTGATCGAATTCCGGTGTAAAAACCTGTTTAATTTGGCTAAGCTGCTCAGCAATGCCAAAATCTAAACTAAAGCGATCAGCTGTTGGATATGATGTATAGCGTGGCGCGTTAGTTTGGCAACGCTCAATTAATTCACGATCAAAATCAATTTGTTGATGATTCATTTATCAATATTCTTTTTATAGTTTATGGAATTGGGGATTATATCCTACCAATTAATTAGCAATTTAATGCGTAAATCAGATTTACTAACCTGAACAATTTGCGGGTGATTATTATCCTGCCAGCGGAGATACTCGATTTTCCAATCTAATTGCTCAAATCCAGAATCTAAACGATCACTTACTGGATAATTAGGTAGTGGAATACCTTGAATCCAATAGTGTAAATATTGCAGTGGCAAACTAAAACCAAGCTGTTTATTCATCATCTGATCTAAATCAGAGCCACTATATGATTCATTATTTTCAGTAGTCAAAGTAGCAACACCACTTTCAACAACAATTTTAGCAACCGTACTTCCCAATGGTGACATAAAAGCTAAAATATCATTGCCTGATTCGTGTTGCCAGTTAAAATTACCATAATAATCTTTGGACGCAGTACGAATAGTAAAGCGCCCATCAATATTGTAGTTATTATCAATTTGTGCCGGAACATGGTATGCAGCTGGTTGATCAACTTTAACGTCATACCAGCTAGCACATGAACTTAAACTAATTGCAGTAAATGTTATTAGGGTGAGTTTTTTTATCACTTAGTGAAATCCAAACCAAATTGATAATACATTAAAATCAGCATAGACTGCTCAGTCAGTGATTTTTGCAATTGCATTTGCTGTACTTCGGGAGAAATTACAACTACTTTATCTGCTAAGTCTTTTTTACCTTCAGCTAGATAAACTTGCCGTAAATGAAGCGCTGTATCACGATCTTGAGTAGCCTTATACGCACGGCTTAAATAGCTCTCTGCACGTGCATATTCACCCAGTTTAAATGAAGCCCAACCAATGGTATCTAAAATTGCAGGATCATTAGGAGACATTTTGTAAGCTTTTTCAGCTAAAGAGTAAGCTTTCACATAATTTGTGGTTTTATCTGCTAATAAAAACCCTAAATCATTGTAACCAACTGGATCACTTGGGTTTAATTTAATGTATTTATTATACCAGGTAACCGCCTGCTCATTGCGATTAGTCATTGCCGACAATGAGGCATAATAATAAACAAAAGTCTTATCATTGCTATAACGCTTAATATCTTTAGCTGCAATTTTATATGCTTCGTTATAGTTGCCTAATTCAGTATAAATAGATAATTTTAATATGGCGCTATCATGAGCATTCAGCTTACCTGCCTTGGACATAGTGTCAATAAAACCATTAGCTGCCGAATAATTACCTTGCCTTATATAAGAGCGTAACATCCCAACGTTTGCTGCTGGTTCAAGAATCGGGTTAGCACTTGCAGCAGCACGATAATTACTGATTGCGCTTTCACTTTGTGATTCACTATCATAAAGACTTCCTAGTGCTAGATTTACCGTGCCATCAAGAGTATAGTTATTGCTTAGCGCAGTTTGGAGTGCATCAATCGCGCGATTAGTTCTTGCTAATTTAAAATTAATGATTGCAGAATCAACTAGCAGATTACCATTAGAAGGAGTTAATTTTTGAGCTGATTCGATATATTGATTAGCATCCTCTAAATTGCCAGTACGAATTAGTGTTGCAACGTAAAGATTAACTAAAGTCGATGAAGGTTTAGGTAAAGTCGCTATCTCATGTTGCATCATTTTTAGTAATAGTGGAAAATTATTCTCTTTAGCTAAAATTCCCGCAGACCAAAAAATTGGAACTTCCCAACTAGGATACTCTTGATTGATTTTTGTTATTGTTGTCAGCAGTTCTGGTTCTTGCTCTGTGATACTATATGCTACCAAAGCAAATAAATCAGCTTCAGGATATGAAGAATATTTGTTTGCTACGTATTTGGCGAATTTAGCTAAACTATCATCTGATTCTGAATTGACATCATTACTGATTATCGTTGACAAAAAGAGCAATATTGAACGTGTTTTTGTCGGGTCAGTTTTGATTACTTTTGCTAGATCACTTTTAGCTAAATCAAAGTTATTTTGTTCTAAAGCAATACGGATACCAAATAAATGAGCCACATTTGAATCAGGCGCTACTTTTACCATCTGATTAATTAATTCTCCTAAGCGATCTAAGGATTGCTGAGAATTGCTGCTGTGTTCATAGCTAATAATTGCTTTATAAATAATTCGCGGGTCATTGTATTTTTTAGCTAATAGATAATAACCTTCTGCAGCGATTGAGTAATTTCCTTGATTAAACGCCATATCCGCCTTTAATAACGTTGCGAGATCGTCAGCTTCCAATGATGCTTTAGGCAGTTTATTTTGATCAAAGTCAACAAAATTATCAGCATATTCAATCGCATTTACGACATTTTCCTGATAGTTTTCAGTAGAAAACTGTTGTTGTGAATATGGTGGTGCTGAACTAGAACATGCACTTATTATACCTGCTGCAATAAATATACTAATCAATTTTTTCATTCTTAACCCTCATTATTTCTTATAATATCGTAAGATAATCAAACATACTTTACTTGTAAATATTATATAACCGTGGGATTTTACCATTTTTTGATTCGAAGGAATTTTTTTTATGCCAGAATTGCCTGAAGTTGAAACGGTTAAAAATGGACTTCAAGAATTATGTGGTACAACGCTTAAGGCTGTAATAGTTCGATTTCCACGCTTACGTTACCCACTGGATGAGCCATTACTTAATCAGGAAGTAGGCAGCAAAATTCTAAAAATTAGTCGCCGAGCAAAGTACGTCATCATCCATTTAGAACGGGGATATTTGCTTATTCACCTTGGTATGTCGGGTCGTATAACACTGTTAAAGAAGAATATTCCATTACAAAAACATGATCATGTAGATATAATCTGTAATGATTTTATACTGCGTTATAATGACCCACGGCGGTTTGGTTGTGTAGTGTATGCTACTGAATTGGAAAATAACCCTATTTTAGGTAAGCTTGGTCCGGAACCACTGGAACAGGATTTTACTTCAGATTACCTATATCAAAAAGTTAAAACCCGTAAAACAGCAATTAAGCAGTTAATCATGGACAACGCTATTGTAGTCGGAGTGGGAAACATTTATGCATGTGAATCATTATTTCTAAGTAAAATTAGCCCATTACGTCTTGGAGAAAATATTACTTTGTTAGAGTGTCAAGTTTTAGTAAAAAACATTAAAAAAGTATTAAATGAAGCAATTGCTGCTGGTGGTAGTTCGTTGCGTGATTATAAGAATGCACAGGGTGAGCTGGGTTATTTTCAGCAAAGTCACAATGTTTATGGAAGAGCTAAAAAATCTTGCAGAATCTGCGAGAGTATCATCAGAGAAATAAGGCTTGGGCAACGTAATAGTTTTTATTGTCCACAATGTCAATCTTAGATAAAAGTAGGAATATATGTCGCGTTTAAAAATAATTTTATTAGTTCTTGGAGTGTCTTTAGGTTTAGTTTACGCAGAAGAAAACGTAGAGTCGGTTACTGAGCAGGATATTATCGCCACGCTTGCCAATAATAGCGAGAGCTTTGTCGAGGCAGAATCTGCACCAGCATCAACAATAGTTAAAAAAGCTCCTGAACCATTAGTGATTGGATTAGCTTTAGGCGGTGGTGCTGCCAAAGGATTCGCACATATCGGGGTTATTAAGGCACTTGAAGAAAACCATATCAAGGCACAAGTTATAACCGGAACCTCTGCAGGATCATTAGTCGGTAGTCTTTATGCTTATGGTTATACGCCTGAACAGCTACAGAAAATATCTTATCAAATGGATGAGTTAAATTTGGCGGATTTTACCTTTAGCCGTGATGGCGTTATTAAAGGTACTCGTTTGCAACAGTTTGTTGATGCACGTGTAAAAAATACACCATTACAAAAATTAAGAACTAAATTTACTGCGGTAGCGACCGATCTGGATAGCGGACAGAGTATTGGTTTCAATAATGGTGACACTGGCATTGCTGTACGCGCTTCATGTTCTATTCCTAATGTATTTATGCCAGTACAAATGAATAATCATCGCTATGTAGATGGTGGTTTATCAGCACCAGTTCCAGTAACTTATGCTAAAAAAGCAGGTGCTAATTTTATCATTGCAGTTGATATCAGTGCTAAGCCAGAACAAGGTCGCAGCGGGTATTTATCTAATTTTGATCAAACAATTAATATTTTAAGCGTGAAGCTTTTGGCTGAACAGTTAAAGCAAGCTGATGTAGTAATTCACCCGGATATAACTACTTTATCTAGTTTTAGCTTTGATAAGAAACAAGAAGCAATCGATATTGGGTATAAGGCGGCAATGGCACAAATGCCTATAATTAAACAAAAAATTGCCCAGTGGCAAAAGCTACACAATAATTAAATTGTTCAGTTATAAAGGACACTCTCATGCTGCAACAAATCAGTGAGCAAGACAAGTTAATTTGCCTAACCGATAATGAACATAGCTTTTCTGCAGTAAATCCACCAATTTATCAAAGCTCTATTTTTAGCTTCAACACTATTGAGGACTACATTGACTATAAGGATAAGTTAAATCAAGCTTATTGTTATACCCGTGGTAATAATCCAAGCTGTAAAATTTTGGAGCAAAAATTGGCTGCCTTGGATCAGGCGGAGCAATGTCGGGTATTTTCCTCTGGAATGGGTGCTATTTCGGCAGCACTATTCTCAACCTTAAATAGTGGTGATCATGTATTAGTCTTAAATACAATTTATGGACCAACCTTAGATTATCTCAAATTCATGGAGCGTTATGGGATCAGTTTTGATGTATACTCGCTTGTGGAAATTAGTCAGCTAGAACAATTGACTAAAGCAAATACCAAGGTAATATATACTGAATCACCCGCTACCATGACTTTTGAAACTATTGATTTGCAAAAACTGGCACAATTTGCTAAAGCGCGTAATATTGTTACCATAATTGACAATACTTGTTTGACGCCACTGCTCCAAAAACCACTGAGTTTAGGCATAGATATTGCAGTGTATTCGCTCTCTAAATACACAGGAGGACACAGTGATGTAATTGCCGGAGCAGTAGTTACTTCGCAAAAATTGATGATTAATATTGATAAATATGGTTATAAACTGTCTGGTTCTGTATTAAGCCCCAATGATGCTTTTTTACTTTTACGTGGATTGCGAACTCTCCCCTTGCGCTTGGAAGCTCTATCACAAACAACTACTTTGGTGATTGACTATTTGAGTAAACATCCGCAAATTAAAGCTATTTATCATCCGCTTAGTTATTCACCAGAACAAAGAGATATTTACCAAAATCAAACTAATGGGTATGCTGGATTATTTTCAATTCAGCTTGTAAATAATCATACCCATGAAATTCGCAGTTTTATCAATCATCTGCAAACATTTAATATTGCAGTAAGCTGGGGCGGATTTGAGAGTCTAGTAATGGTAAAAGATATCAACGAACTACGTAAACCAATAAGTGATAATGTAATAATTCGCTTTTCTCTTGGGCTTCTTGATGCAAAAACAATTATTCAGGATTTAGAGCAAGCATTAAATCAAATAGGAACAAATCATGCGTAAATTTATCTCTATGGATTTCTTTCAAAATTTAGGTAAAGCATTTATGTTGCCTGTTGCATTACTATCTGCACTGGGTATGCTCCTTGGGATTGGTTCAGCATTAACTACACCGCAATTAGTGCAATTATTACCATGGTTAAAAAATCCACTGATTAATTTCATCGCCAGCTATATAACTACAATTGGTGCTTTTGGTTTTCAAAACTTACCAGCATTATTTGCTATCGCAATTCCAATTGCATTAGTCAAAGCTGAAAAAGGTGTCGCTGGTTTTGCTGGATTTGTTGGTTTCTATATCATGCATAGTGCAGCTAATTTCATGTTAACTAAGCTTGGAATGTTAGCAATTCGTGGTGATTTAGTGAATAATGGTCAAACCATGGTTTTTGGCATCCAAAGTATTGATATGGGAGTTTTAGGAGGTATAGTTTCAGGGATAATTGTTGCTAAACTTCATCAACGTTTTTATAATATTCAGCTACCGGATGCATTATCATTCTTTTCTGGCGCTCGTTTTGTCCCAATTATTACCACCGTTGTGATGAGTTTAGTTGGGCTTGTTCTACCACTTAGTTGGCCGTTTGTAGCTCATCTTATTAATAGTGCTGGTCAATCATTAGTAGCAACAGGGGTTTTTGCACCATTTTTATTTGGAACTGGTGAACGTCTATTATTACCATTTGGTTTGCATCACATTTTAGTTGCCTTAATTCGCTTCACACCAGCCGGAGGTGAAATGCTAATTAATGGACATCAGGTATATGGTGCACTCAATATTTACTACGCTCAATTAGCTGATCCACTTACACAAAACTTTAATCTACAGGCTACACAATTTTTATCACAAGGTAAAATGCCGACATTCTTATTTGGGCTACCTGGAGCAGCATTAGCAATATATCACTGTGCTAAGCCAGAAAACCGCCCACAGATTAAAGGTGTCTTAATTAGTGGAGTAATTGCTTGTGTGATTGCCGGAATAACCGAGCCACTTGAGTTTTTATTCCTATTTACTGCGCCATATCTCTACCTTATCCATGCAATTTATACAGGTCTAGGTTTTCTTGCAGTCTCGTTACTACATGTAACAATTGGTAATACTGATGGTAATTTAATTGATTTAGTTGTTTTTGGAATTTTGCAAGGAACAAAAACTAAGTGGTACTTAATTTTACCTATAGGTTTAGTTTGGTTTGCATTATATTACTTTACTTTCAAACTGGCGATTCTCAAATTTGATCTGCATACACCTGGTCGTCAGCTAAATAGTATCCCTGAGACTTCTCCTGATAGTGCTCCTATTTTGACTAAAACTCAGCGGGCTCAAACAATTATAGCAGCACTTGGTGGGCGTGGAAATATTCTCTCACTAGATAATTGCATTACCAGATTAAGAATCGTATTAAAAGATATGAGTTTAATTGATGAGGAGAAAATTAAATCTACTGGGTCATTAGGTATTATTAAGCTTGATGCAGCCAATTTGCAAATCGTTTATGGAGTACAAGTTCATCTAGTTAAAGCTGAAGTTGAGAAATTATTGTAAATAAAGTATGATAATTTCATTTATCTTGTCATGATTGCGTAACGTCAGTTAGTTAAATTAGATAAACAAACAGACTCTTAAAAAAGGAGCTATATTCATTTTCTATCTATAAATATAGCTCGATTTTAACTGAGTTGTTAAATTAAACTTAAACTATTAAAAGTAAAGATATTAAATTTCATTATAAATGTGATTCTGCCTTGGTAGCTGTGTAAAGGTTATTATTCTTATTAAGAAACTCTAGTATATTTTCTTGGAATATATGATAATATGGTTTTTCTAGCATTAGCATATGAGAAGCACCTCTAATTACAATCAGCTTATTATTCTTATTAGGCATTGTATTCATTAAATAAGGTATATCTGTTTTTAGACTAATATATCCATCATTTGCTCCACCAATTACTAAAACCGGCATGGTTAAAGCACTAGGATCAAATAACGTAACACTCTTATCTTGTTGATACATTTCTTTACGGATTCCATTTGGACTTCCGTTACCATCATATTTACGACATTGCTCTAGGTATCTATTGACAACTTCAGATTCAACTAAAGTATAATCAATATGTTGACTCTGAGACTCTCTCTGAAAATCAGACAACACCGCAGACTCATTAAATGATTGATAACTATTTATTTCCTTCCCTACTCCGGATGCATGATAAATTGGAGCATAAAGGATTAATGTATTGATTATGCTATTGTCTAATTTAACCATTTTAGAACCCGTAATAGTTCCTGCACTCCAACCTAATAGATTTATCTTATTAGAATTTTCTCTTTTAAGAATTAACTTCGCAGCATTGTCAATATCTTGCGCGGCATAGTCACTATTGACTAAGAATCCATTGTTTGGTTTCTGGGAACCTCCATAACCAGTTATATCAAGCAACCAAACGCGATAACCTTTTCGAGCTAAAAACTCAGCTACGCTATAATCTTTGTATTGGAGATCAAATTGATGAGATGAGTACGTAAGACCATGAATAAGCAAAACATCTGGATATTTGATATTTTTATCAAGGTCGCAATTCCTAGAACTGATTTGTTCTAAATTTAAGTTATAACCATTTCTTTTAAATAAAATGTGTTCTTTATTGATATTCCCGCATTCACTAATTATACTATCAGCAAATGTAAAATTAAATACCAATATTAAAATCGTAAATCTAATAAGTCTAGAAATCATAAAACACTCCAGATATATGAGTTAGATAGACATAATCAATGTAGATTGATTTCAACCAATCCCAATAGAGATTATTATTGCTTTGATAATTAGAGCTAAATCTAAATTTATCCAGATGTAAAGAAGTATTAATACAATGAATGGAGCATAGTTTAAAAACTAGACACAGAATAAGAAATTAATGCACCTACTCAGTAATTTTACTTGATTTTTTAATCCATGCGACATATCTAAAATTTGTTCAACTTTACATGTTGATAAATAGCTTAGATACAAGTTTATCACTCCTCTCTATTGTAGCATAGCTTGAGCAATGGGTTTCATTTTTCCCGCTATGCTACTGAGCAATTGCAATATATAAAGCCATAAAACTTCTATAGTAAGCTGCTATAATAAAAGTCTAGTTTCACCTCTTTCAAAGGAAATTGTCCGATGAGTGTCTTAATCGTAATTTTAGCGTTGGCGTTTTTGATGTACGTAGCATATAAAGGTCATAGTGTAATTCTCTTTGCGCCAATCGCTGCCCTGCTTGCAGTATTTTTAACTAATCCACGTTTAGTTGCGCCAATGTTCTCCCAAGTATTCATGGTGAAAATGGTCGACTTTATTAAGCTTTACTTTCCAGTATTTATGCTCGGAGCTATTTTTGGTAAAGTAATTGAGTTATCAGGCTTCTCCAAATCAATTGTGGCAGCAGTGATTAAGCTGATTGGGCGACAAAGAGCAATATTAGCAATCGTTCTAGTTTGTGCAGTGTTGACTTATGGTGGAGTATCATTATTTGTAGTAGTATTCGCAGTCTATCCATTTGCAGCCGAGTTATTTCGCGCTGGTGACATACCTAAACGCCTAATTCCTGGGACAATTGCGCTGGGAGCATTTAGTTTTACGATGGACTCCATGCCTGGTACACCGCAAATCCAAAATATAATTCCTAGTACCTTTTTTCAAACCAATACTTGGTCAGCGCCAATTTTAGGGGTAGTCGGTAGTTTATTTATTTTAGTGGTTGGGGTTACATACCTAGAATACTGTCGTAAAAAAGCACTTAAAAACAATGAGGGCTATGGAAAAAATTTACTAAATGAACCAGCTAATTTTGAGCATGGAAAATTAGCTAATCCACTAATTGCAGTTTTGCCATTGTTTGTAGTTGGCATAGGTAATTTGATTTTTACCCGCATGATTCCATTAAGTTATGGTAAAGAATTTATATTTGCTCTTAGTGGAAAAAATATCAGTGTAGATGTAAGTAAATTAACCGCTATTTGGGCAGTTGAAGCGGCGTTAATCTTGGGTATTTTATGCGTAATTGTTTTCGCTTTTCGTCCGGTAATGCGTCATTTTGCAGATGGTAGCAAAGCAGCCGTATCTGGTGCATTACTGGCATCTCTCAATACTGCTTCTGAATATGGTTTTGGTGGAGTGATTGCTGCTATGCCTGGATTTATGGTAGTAGCTGCTGGTTTGCAACATATTCCTAATCCGTTAATAAATGAGGCAATTACGGTTACAACGCTGGCAGGAATTACTGGCTCTGCATCAGGTGGTTTAAGCATTGCCTTAGCTACGATGTCCAATCACTTTATCGAGTTAGCACATACGATGAATATCCCAATGGATGTACTACATCGTGTTGCAGCTATGGCATCCGGTGGTATGGATACTCTACCTCATAATGGTGCAGTAATCACGCTGCTTGCTGTTACCGGACTCAGCCATAAACAAGCTTACAAAGATGTATTTGCAATTACTTGCATTAAGACATTGGCAGTATTTTTTGTAATTGGATTTTATTTTACAACTGGTTTGTACTAAAATAAACGGGGCAGTTACACTGCCCTACTTGTTTTAATACAAGGTTAATGGATAGCTCACTTACTTTAATCTTTATAAGCATCGTCGATACATAAATTCTACAATAATGAAAGTTTATAAGCATCCAGCCTCAATAAAAACTATCAGTTAAATCGTGAGTATCAGATAAAGTCTAGATTTCTACAGCTAAACACAAAACTCCATACCCATGCTAAATAAGTTATTTTTTAGTTGCCTTCTTTAAGTTCTTGTTAAAAAAATCTAATAAATATGTATTCAATTTATTAAAAAATTCAAACCCATTTGCGGTACCATAATATTCAGTAGTCTGCTCATTACCATACTTAATACCATAAGAAAGAGAATATAATTGATTCAACTTTTCATCATATTTTAAAGTAGGATAATCAGCAAATGACATATGCTTAGAGTAGTCAATATTACTTTCAGATGGAGTCATTATAATCAAAGAATTATTAGCACCTAAAAGAAAGCTTGAACTCTTGCCATACATTTTCTTATCTGAGGAGGGCGAATCAGCTGCATTTATATATAGAAAAGGAATGTCAATTTTTTTGTTTATTAAAAGTGTCTTATCTCGACCAATATCTAAAGCAACTGCAGCTGCAACCCTTGAAGTATTTTCTAATGCATTAAAATAGACACTTCTTGCTCCAAGAGAATGTCCAAGTGCTCCAATATTCGTAAAATCAATATGTCGCACAACTAGGTCTGCCTTATCCAGTTGTTTTAAATTTGAAAGTACAAATTTAAAATCGCTTGTTGTTTCAGCTATATTTGAATTTGGTTTCCAAAGAGAGGATTGACCATTACTAAATTCAAATGTTGAAGTACTCAAAATATTACCTGACTCACTAAAGATAGGTTGACTATAACCTGAATCTATAGCTGCTATTATATAACCATTGCTAACTAAATTTGTAATTATATTCTGATAAAAATTAGAGCTAATTCCAAATGCAGGTTGAAAAATTATTAATGGGAATTTACCATTGGCTGGCATGGCTGGCACCAAGGTATAACTTGGTCTTTTTTCCTCTTCATGTATATATTTTTCAGCAAATTTTATATTTTTGGATTCGATCTGTTTAGTAATAATATCAAATTGAACTTGTTTAATATCATCTTGATAATAATTCTGGTAAACTAATTTATCAGGACTTGAAACAGGGTAAAACAAACGTACATTCACTATATGACAATGTTTATTATTTTTTTGAAAAAAGAAATCATCTTTCTTATTATAAAAAGGATCTGGACAAATATTTGTATTTACCCAATTATAAGAAATAGAACTAACCAAATAACTACCATTTGGTTTTACTAAATAGTCTAATGATTCAGCCATACATAAACTAATTGCAAAAGATAAAAAAACTATAAGTTTAGCTTTCATCAAATTTGCTTTCTTTAAATATTATTATTTAAATTCAACAATAATCATTAAAAATACTATCAATGTGATGAGTTTGCTTTAATTGATACTGTTTCGTCATTGTTTGAATCTTTAAGCGTAAACCATAACGCAGATGAAATTGCCAAGGTAGCAGCACAAATTACAAAAATTAAATTCTTATTTGCAACTATACTGATTGCATGACCAACTCCTAAACTTGCAACTAATTGTGGCAATACTACCGACAGATTAAATAATCCCATATATAAACCAATTTTTGAGTTACCAACTTTTTGTGTCATAATCGCAAAAGGTAAACTAATTGTCGCAGCCCAGCCGATACCAATAAATGCCATCAATGCATAAGTCATGAAGGGACTTGCGCCACTAAATACCATACCAAGATACCCAAGTGCCATAGATGCGATACAGATTGCATGAGTAGTAGTGCTACCAATTCTTCTAGTTAATGGCTCTAAGATCGCCACTGGTAATACAGCTCCGGTAACATTTAAAATTAGAAAAGAAATTGAAACTACCTGCCCCATTTTTAATGCGCTAAGTTCCGGCATTTTATATTGGACGTAGGCAAACATATAAACAAACATTGTTTGAACACCAATCCAAGTGAAGGAGTGCGCAGCTAGGATCTTTTTAAACCCAAGTATTCCAGCTTCTTCTTTAGATTTGCCCGTTTCTTTTTGAGCCAAGGTGTAGAAAATAAAGAATAGAGTAATAATCAAACACAAAAATTCAATATAATAAGTATGGCTTTCAGCGCCGCTTAAACGTTCGGCTATAGCATATACACCATAGAGCAAAAATCCCCACAAAGGTTGAATATCCAACAATATTTTTTTGAGTGACGCACCTTGTTTGGTTTTGGCAACCGCCGCCAAATTTTGTTTTAATTCACGAGGTTCAGTGATGAAAAACACCGGAATAGTAGAAAGTAAAAATACTAATACTACACCAACATAAATCAAAACATAATTATCCAAGAACGCCCCAATCACATATGCACCAACGCCAAAAAAGCCAGAAATTGTTTGCATCCAAGTGTATCCGCGAGTACGTTCTTTTCCCTCTGGGGTAACATCTGCAATGATTGAGCGAGTTGGGTTAAAACTAACGTTAATTGAAAGATCAAGTAAAAGAGCTACTGCAATTGCTACACCTAAGATACTATGTAAGCCTAATGCTACAGCAATCACATCTAGGTTAGGCAACGCTAGCAACATTAATGAACATAATATTCCGCCGATTATAATAAATGGACGGCGGCGCCCACTCCATAACCATACATTATCACTAATTAAACCAATAATAACCTGACCTAGAATTCCGGCAATCGGACCAGCTGCCCACACTAACCCGATCTCATCTATTTTAAGCCCATATTTAGTACTTAGTATCCAGCTTAAAGCTGATATTTGAATACATAAAGCAAAACCCATCGCAGTTGAAGGCAAGCCTAGAATTACATAGAAAAAATTACTTAATTTATTTTGCATTGTTGACATTTTTTACTTCCCCTAGCACCAATAAAAGATCGATAAGCAAAAAGCCTTGGTAAACAAGGCTTTTTATGACATTAAGAACAGCTAAATCCAGCGGTCGACGGTACACTTCCTGTGTACGGTACAAAATACATTACTGATTGAGCAGGGACAATTAGCTGATTAAGTACACCACTGCTATTTACATTAACTATTTGATGTGACATCAAATCAATATAACAACCAGCATTTAAATTAGAAGCTGAGCTGGTCATTTCATAAACCGTAGTTGATTTATTTACAATAAATGCATAACTTTTACCACGAGTTAATGCTGCAACGTTATCTGCATCAGATGCATTTACAGTTGCCCAGTTCATCGTTTGACCTAAAGTTTGATTATGGAAGTACACACCAGCAATAACTTCATTTTCATTCCAATATGAGACACTACCATTAGCATTCGCAGCAGTAGATGTTCCACTAGAAGTAAGACCAGTACCTGCTTGCGCTTGTAAATCAGCAAAAACATAAGGAGTTCCAGCCTCCATTGCCAAAATTACACCGTAAGCCAATGGTGCATTATAGTAATTCATGACAAAATTAGGTGACTGAGTTCCAGTCCACGGACACATTGCACGAGAAGCTATGCTATCTGGAACAGTATCCTGATCCATTACCAGATTAATTGCATTAACACCAGGAAGTGTACCATTTGTTGAAGAAGTATAAGCATCATTACTACTTATCATTGAAGTCAATGAAGCTTGCAAGCTTGCGCCATAAGCAAAAGCACCATTAAGACCAGCTAACAATGGGAAATTAAGCATTTTCATTGTATTGCCAGAAGAGTTATTACCAGATGCTGTTTTAATGCTAATGTAACTGCTATAATCATTTGCCGAGTTTGTTGGATACTCACCAAAGAAAATATTGCTGTTTTTATTATATGCGGCAGTATCACTAAATAATTGGTTAAAGAAGGTTGGTGATTGTCCACTTACATCGTCAATTCGGAAACCATCGACATTAAATCCAGTGGTGCTACTAGCAGCAGCGCTCATTGAACCACTACCATTGTTATAACCCAACAGCCAAGCTGAATAACCATCAAAAATTGACTGCGTGCCGCAAGATGCAGCCCCTGACCAACCAGATGAAGAATTGGATGCAGAAGGTAAAACACCATCAAACCAGCCTTCTGAAGCCGAAAAATCAGCATCCCATGGTGTAGTACTGCTAAATGATGAGCTATAAGTAGAACCATTAGGGTTATTTGCCCATAATGCGATTATCCCATTAGTGTTATTTGCAAATGAAGCACAAGTAGTAGCTGTATTACCGAAAGGGATATATCCAGAAACCTTAGTTTGTGGCCAATAGAATGATTGTAGCGCTGCCATGTTACTGGAAGCAAACGAATACGTTTGCCCTGGGTAATTCGTATAGTATGTTGTATTATTAACACCAGGCTGTGCAAATTGGTGAACCGCCACATCCACGATTAATTGTAACCCCACTTTATGTGCATTAGTCACAAGTGTAGCTAAATCGCTGGCTGTACCATATGACATCACATTACTTGAGTTACCGATTTGTCCAAAATCCATCGGTTGATAAGCGCCATACCAAGCTGGAATATTATCAGCAGCATAGTTACCAGAATAAGTTACGTAGGCGCTATTTTGTGGTGGTGACACCCAAACTGAAGTATAACCCATATCATAGTATTGTTTGAGCATTGCCGGAGTAATACTTGCATATGGCGTATTGAATAACTCTAAAATTACATCGGTGTTTCCATAACCAGTTGAGGCAGTAGCAATCCCGCTTGGCAAGCTCATGTTGTACGCCCCACTTCCTAGGCTATAACCGGTTCCAGCACGAGTTGAATTGGTTCCAGTACAAAATGCATTATCGGTTTCACCTTGGGTGATATTACTATTGGCACTATTACTCCAAGTACAAGTACCGCTTTGACAAATTGCACTACTTAAGGACGCGCTCAAAGTTTTTTTGCTTGATTGTGTCGATGGAATTGCCTTTAAATTTAGTGAAAGCTGACCAACATTTGTTGCAGGTGGTGTATTTGAATTATTAGTAGTACCAGAACCACAGCCAAGTAAGCTAAAGCTACCAACCATTAGCAACGCAGAACAGAGTGGTTTAAACTTCATATTTATTCTCCCTTTAATTTATATTTTTATACAACCATAATGATTTTACTAGATTATTTGACTCGGCAATTAACCTAACTTTTTTAGAAACTTACCAAGTATAATAAATACCAGATTGTATTTCATATTGCTGATAAAGATTATTTGACACATCAGTTGCCTGTTGATTATACCATTGTTGAGCATACACACCAAAAAGATATAATCCACGAACTTGTGGAATCGGATAATTTAAAACCAAATCCATCTCTTGCAAACCATCAACTTTAGTATTATCTGAAGCTACATAAACATATGATGGTTGGAAAATTAAGTTCGTTCCCCAAGATCCCAGCGCAAATTGTCCACCTAATTTATACATATTGCCAGGGATACCCTGCGTGACCATATTATATGACCATGCTTCTGAATATAGTGGATCAACTTGTAAACTTTGAGTATATGGTGATACAAATGCACCATTACCGTAAGCACCGCTAGGACCCCACATCGTATTGGCGCTGGCATTGAGAGAAAACTCATCATAAGTCCAGCCTATCTTAGCTCCGGCAACATAACTTTGAATCGCGCCTCCACTAGTTGACTGACTGATTGCATTTACGCTTTGAAACCATTGCTGGTCGCTACCAAATTGTGCTGAAATATTAAATGACTGGTGGCTGCTAACTGGAATATTTATGCTACTGTCACCATAAATTAAAGTACCATAGTTGTCAAATTGATAGCCCCATAAGCGTAGATTATAAGCACCGTCATTGGTTGCATAATTTGCACCAAGTGCAGCAGTGCCACTAGAATTAGTTGAATATCCATTTCGGGTTTGCAGCCAGCTACTGTAGTTTGTTTGACCCGTATAGCCAGGGGCTGCTCCAAACTGAGCTCCATTAAATGCCAATGCAGAAAGCAACCAGCCGCCACCAGTGTAAACATTGACACCAACACCTTGATAAGTAGTAGGAACTGTTAACATATTGGTGTACATATTTCCTGCTAACCATGGACTGTTATCAAAAGCAATATAGCCCACATCAGCATTAAGGATATTTTGGTATTGATACTCAATAAAAGCCTCAGACAGTGTAATTTGTGTAAAAGTAGGAATATATTGAGAATAACTGCGCCCACCATTAATCTGGCTATTTAAACTGGCAAAAGGATTCATTACTGATAAAACACCACCAGCAGAGAAGCCTGCAATTTGCCCCGTTTGTCCAAAAATGTTACCACCATATGATATACCAGCCGGATAGCGTTGTGAATCCCATTGATTATAGGTGCCACCACCAAAGACATTATAAGTACCACCTTCAAATAGCTTCTGTGCTACATTTTGTGATTCAATCTGACTTTCAGTTAACTTCAGTGTTCCACCGCCTGACATCATCCAGTTATAAGGATTTTGAAAATAATTATAACGCCCAATAAATCCAGCATTAGGATTAGCTGGTGGAGATAGCTGAACTTGACTGGCTGACTCAACCGCTATACTCGGAGAAGTAGTAGTGGCAGATTCAATATTATCCGCGTATGTCAGCGGCACTGTTGCAGTAAGTAATAACGAATAAAGTAATTTATTCACAGTATGTCTCATAGTAATAGTATGATGTGTTATGGGAAATTTGATTATAGTTTAATTAATTAGAAATTAATTTCATAGGTAGTAATTATCGGCTAAAATAACACATTTGATTGTCCTTTTTTGGGGACAATTTATGTTTTCACACGATTTTGAGTTAATGCTCCAATCTTATTGGAAAGACTAAAACAATCATGAGATACTTATGAATACTGATAAAAACCTGATTATTAGAAATGTAATTAGCCAGTTAGACAACACTAATTCAAATGCACAAAATAGTAGCATTAATGCAACAAGTGATGTTGAGGCTGTTCGGACCTGGTTGTTAGAATTTCGTCATAGTCCACACACCTTTACTTCGTATCGGCAGAGTTCTGAACGTTTTTTAATGTGGTTAATGCGTGAAAATCTTAGCTTACAACAAGTTACTCGTGAAGCAATTCAAGAATATCAGGATTTTTTACAGCTTCCTACCCCTCATGATTTCTGGTGCGGGCCAGCAAAACCACGCAATCATCCGGAATGGAAACCTTTTGTTAAAGGTTTGTCTAATTCCAGCGTTAAGTTAAATTTGCAAATTTTAGGTAGCTTATATCAATATCTGATTGATGCAGGATATCTGACACGCAATCCATTTCGTTTGATTCGCCAAAAAATTAAAATTTCTCATGGAGTTGAACGTTTTTTAACCGTTCGGGAATGGGATTATTTACGTGAATATATAGAAACTTTACCGCAAGATAATGTAAAAAATAAATTTGAGTATGAGCGAACCAGATGGATATTTAGCTTGCTTTATTTGACTGGCTGCAGGCGTAGTGAGGTAATCAATGCACGCATGTCAGATTTTGTTAACAAGCGTAGCCAATGGTGGTTAAAGGTTACGGGGAAAGGAAATAAGTATGGAGAAATACCCGTTCCCAATGAACTGCTCAGCGCGCTAATTCGTTATCGCAAATCACTCGGACTGGCAGAATACCCTAATCCTTTGGAGACTGAACTTCCACTAATTTACAGCAAATATGGTAAATTAAAACCGATTAGTGACTCTATGTTATACAAAATTATAAAAACAACCTGCGGCAATTTGTCGGATCAGCTTAAAGCAAATGATCCGGCAAGCGCATTTGTAATTGCACGAGTGTCAACCCATTGGATGCGGCACACCTCTGCAACGCATCAGGTAGATGCAGGGATTGATATTCGTGTTGTCAAAGAAAATCTGCGCCACAGCATGCTGGAAACAACGATGAAGTATCAACATACTGAAGCTGATTCACGACACGATGAAACAATTAAAAAATTTGGCAAATAAAAGCTTAATTAATTTGTGTGGAAATTGGTGCCAAATCCTCAATTGATAACTGAAGAATAAACTGGGATAATTCATATTCAGTAAACCGGTATTCTGTATTGCAATAATCACAATCCACAGAAATATTCCCCTGTTCATTAATTAAGGTCGTTAATTCATCTTTACCCAAATTGCGCAAAATTTCACTAACGCGCTGTCGACTACAGCTACAGGCAAAAATCACTGGATGTTTAGGCATTACAACTACATTGTCTTCATTGAATAATTTAGTGATAATACGTTCTAAACCATCATTTAATAACTCATGAGCAGTAAGCGTATTAGCAAGCATAAAGATTCTTTCAATTTCATTCACATGCAGCTGATGAGTATCTGGTAATTGCTGCAACATAAAACCAACGACTTTGTTTTCCTGATAAGCCAAGAAAAACCAAGTTTTAAGCTGTTCTGACTGCATCATATAGTTATTTAATATTTCACTAACTTCAGAACCATTAAACGCAATAATACTTTGATATAGATTACCTTCACTCTTAGAATCAATGCTTACAACCAATCTACCCTCTTGGAGGTAGCTAGAATAATCAAGCATCGCTTCGTCCTTGGCGGTAAATTTCGCCGTTGCACGAATGTGGTACTGATTACTGCATTCGCTGACAACCAGATTAAAGTGTGGATTATCCTGAATCTGGCAAATAACTTTTCCATCCAGTTTAAGATTACTGGTTAATAAAACATTTGCTGCCAATAATTCACCTAATAGTTGCTTTAAACCATTCGGATAGATTTTTTGCTCTGCAATTGTTAGCCAGGCATCATCTAACACTACCAGGGATCCTTTGATAGGTAGGCTTTCAAAGATAAATTTCTGTAAATAACTTGAACTCATTCAATGCAATTCCATAAAACAAACCCACCGTTAAATGGTGGGTGAAAACTATTCTTCTTCATTCATTACGGCGTTGGTATAAACATCCTGCACGTCATCCAGCTCCTCAAGTGCATCTAACAAACGTTGCATTTTTTTGGCATCTTCACCAGTTAGCTCCGTTTCCACACTTGGCTTCATTGTAACTTCGGCTAATTCAGCATTAAAACCTTTAGCTTCAAGAGCATTTTTAACCTCAACATAATCATGTGGTGCCGTTATTACTTCTAAGCTACCGTCATCATTGGTAATTACATCTTCCGCACCTGCATCCAAAGCTGCTTCCATCAACGCGTCTTCGTCAGTTCCCGGCGCAAAAAGCAGTTGACCACAATGTTTGAATTGGAATGAGACACAACCATCTGTACCCATGTTTCCATGATACTTATTAAAAGCATGACGAACTTCAGCAACGGTACGCGTATTATTATCTGTCAGACAATCAACAATAATTCCAGCACCGCCAATACCATATCCTTCAAAGCGTAATTCAACATAATCAACACCCTCTAATTCGCCTGAACCTCTTTTAATGGCACGTTCCACATTATCTTTAGGAACATTGTTTTCACGAGCTTTTTCTACTGCTAGACGCAGGCGTGGATTAGAACCTACATCACTTCCGCCCATCTTAGCTGCAATCGTAATTTCTTTAACCATTCGTGTCGTAATTTTACTTTTCTTAGCATCAGAAGCCGCTTTACGATGTTTGATATTTGCCCATTTACTATGACCAGCCACAATACAATCCTTTATAAACAAATTTTGGCGATATTTTAGCATGAATTAAGTGGATTATTGGCAGCTTTAGCTTGAAATGCACTCAACTTGTAGATTTATTTAGCCACCAACGATTAAACCGCCATCCAAGCGAATTGTTGGCTGACCAACGCCAACAGGTACAGATTGTCCATCTTTACCACATACGCCAACACCGCTATCTAAAGCCAAATCATTGCCAATCATTGTTACATGCTGTAAGCACTCAGGGCCATTTCCAACCAAAGCACAGCCTTTTACAGGGTATGCAAGTTTACCTTTTTCAATTACCCATGCAACCGAAGCATTAAATACAAATTGCCCTGAAGTAATATCTACCTGTCCTCCTTCAAAATTCTCGGCAAACAGACCGTATTCCACACTAGCAATTATTTCTTCTGGCGGAGTTGTTCCACCTAACATATAGGTATTAGTCATTCGGGGAATTGGGTTACTGGCATACGACTCACGACGACCATTACCAGTAGAATGAGTGTTCATTAATCGCGCATTTAACTCATCAAACAAGTAACCTTTAAGAACTCCATCTTCAATTAAAACTGTGCGTGAACTAGGATTACCTTCATCATCGATATTCATTGAACCACGACGATCATTGATGCATCCTTCATCAATTATAGTAACACCTTTGCTGGCTACTTGCTGACCAATTTTACCGCTAAATGCAGAACTACCCTTACGATTAAAATCACCTTCAAGACCATGACCAACAGCCTCGTGTAAAATAACACCTGCCCAGCCATTACCCAATACTACAGGCATTTCTCCATTTGGTGCTGCTTTTGCTTCTAATTTCAATTGTGCTTGAGCATAAGCTTTCTCGATATAAGCAGTTACCATTTCCAAGCTAAAATAATCTAAAGAATAACGTCCACCACCGCCTGCTGCAGCTCGTTCCATTTTACCACCCTTACTAACGATGATCGTAATACTCAAATGGATTAAAGGGCGAATGTCGCTGAAATGCCGTTCATCACTTCGGGCAAGGTAAATTTGATCATATTCGAGATTGATACTTGCAATAACATTAGTTACATAATTTTTGCCACGCGCAATCTGGTTTATATTTTGCAGTAATTGAATTTTTGTAGCACTATCCCAGCTTTGAAGAGGGTTTTCAAAAGTATGTAAATTTGTTAAATTTTTATTTGTAACTGAATAAGTCTGATTATGCGTATTTACAGGCTCAATATATAAATTATCCACAAGGTCTTTAATAATCCGCGAATCTAGCGCATTAGCATAGCTAAAAAAAGTTTTCTCGCCACATACTGCGCGTACTCCGATCCCTTGATTAACTGCATAACTTCCAGATTTAATGATTCCCTCATCAATTACCCATGATTCACTAGCTGTATTTTGTAAATATAAATCGGCAAAATCAATCCCTCTTTTGGAGAGTTGATTTAATTGCTTATTTAAAAATGCTGCATCAAATCCATTATTAATCAATAAATAATCTACTACTTGCTGATTTATCATAATTCTTCAATCTAAAAATAATTAAAAAAGCCACCCGAAAGTGGCTATTGGTTTTATTGATTGACTTGTGCTGGGGCTGCATCGCCACCAGCATTTTGCACACGATCAAGTTTATAATTAACTTTATACAAGCTTCTTAGCGAACCAACGTAAGCATTTAAGTTCATCATTGAATACTGCTCAGCTAATTGCGAAACAACTTTCTCATTTTGAGCATCTAAGCTTTTATCTGTAGATTGACTATTAATTTGATATAAAACATAAGACCCATCTTGAGCCAATGTTCCAGTATAGCTTGGGAAGTTTGCTGGAGCAGCAAAAATCTGTTTAACTGCCATTGGATCAACAGTTTTACTTTGCCCAAGCAAGGTTACATTTTCAGGATTGGCAAAATTAAGCTTTAGTTTACCTTGCTGCAATTGCGCCAAATCTTGCTGTCCAAGTGCTGAAGCCATTTGACTAGCCTGCTGAGCCTTTAATGCATCAATGATTTGTGGCTTTACAGTTTCCAGTGGCTTCATAGTAGCAGCTTTAAAATCAGTAGAACGTGCTACCACATAGCTGCCATCACCTAAATCAACGACTTCGCTGTTGTGATGTTGTTTAATCACTTCATCACTAAAGATTGACTTTTGTAATTTAGGATTTGCAAATAATCCAGTAGCTGCAGCACCCTTACTCACCCAGTCACTAGTTAAAATAGTAACGCCTAGTTTTTGTGCTGCTGGATCTAATGAATCAGCTTTATTATAAGTCAAATCGTTTAATTGATCAACCATCGCCGGTAATTGTTGCTGTGCTTTTTGCTTTTGCAACTGTTGCACGACTAATGCTCGTTTAGATGCCGGATCATTTCCTTTGATATCATTTAGCTTCAGAATGTGGAAACCATACTGAGTTTCAACTAAATCGCTAATTTGCCCCTTTTTCATGTTAAATGCAGCATCTTCAAATGGTTTAACCATTACCCCGTGCCCAAAGAAACCCAAATCACCGCCATTAGCAGCAGAACCAGGATCTTGTGAATATTGTTTTGCCAGTTTAGCAAAATCTGCTGGATTAGCTCTAACTTGTGCTAATACTTTCTCAGCCTGCGCTTTTATTTGTGCTTTTTGAGCGGCTGTTGCATCCGGAGCAACTGTAAACAATATGTGCGAAACATCAATTTGCTCATTATTACTGGCATTTGGATGATCCTGCATATATTTAGTAACATCCGCGTCACTAATAGTAATAGTCTTTAACAAACTATCTGCAGATAGTTGAATGTATTGCAGCTTAACTTGATCTGGAATCGTATATTTAGCTATGTTTTGTTGATAGTAAGCTGCTATATCGCTTTCAGAAATACTAATTTTGGCATAAAACTGCTTAGGATCAATCACATAACGTGAAACATTACGTTCACGACTTAGCAAAGAAGCAAATTTATCCTGAAAAATTTGCGAAGTAAAGTACGAATTCTTAAAGAAATCAAGTTCTTGATTAATTAGAATTTGTTGTTGCATATCTTGTTCAAATTTAGCTGAAGTTGTATAGCGCTGCTTTAAAAAATCCTGATACTTATTGATGTCAAATTTTCCGTCAGTTTGGAAAGCTGGAATCGCGGCAATTGCCTCCTGCAACTGAGTAGTTGTCACGCTTAGGTGATGATCTTCAAATGAGTTTAATAATAATTGACGATTAATTAGACCAAATAGCACCTGCATTTTATCTGGTGATTGCCCCTGAGATTGATCCATTGCGCGATCAATATCTTGTGAATAAATTTTACTGCTGCCTACTTTGGCAACGTAGCCATCATCACCACTCATTCCAAAATAACCGCTTATCCCCCAAACCACGAAGGTTCCGGCAATCACGATCATAATCCCCTTGACCATTTTCTGGTGTTTTTCAACAACATTAAACATCTTTAAATCCTATCTCAAACTTAACTAGATAACTAAAACAAAAATCAACCACCAATATTGTAATTTGGCGCTTCCTTAACAATTTGCACATCATGAACGTGTGATTCTTTTATCCCTGCAGCTGTAATTTCAACAAATTCAGCATAACGATACATATCTGCGATTGTTGCACAGCCTAAGTACCCCATTGATGCACGTAACCCACCCAGAAGCTGATGAACAATTGAATTCAAAGATCCTTTATGAGGAACGCGTCCCTCGATTCCTTCTGGGACTAATTTATCATTCCCAGCATCTTTTTCTTGGAAATAACGATCAGCTGAACCTTTACTCATTGCACCCAGCGAACCCATACCTCGATAAGATTTATAGCTACGTCCCTGATAAAGTTCGATTTCGCCGGGAGCTTCATCAGCGCCGGCCAACATACTACCTAGCATAACACAAGAAGCGCCCGCAGCAAGAGCCTTAGCTACATCACCAGAAAAACGAATCCCACCATCACCAATAACTGGCACACCTGAGGTTGCCAAATAATCTGCAACATTGGCAATCGCTGATAACTGAGGAACACCAACTCCTGCAACCACTCGTGTAGTACAAATGGAACCAGGTCCAATACCAACTTTAACGCCATCTGCACCAGCATCTACTAAAGCTTTAGCTGCAGCTGCAGTTGCAATATTACCGCCGATAACTTCAATATGTGGAAAATTATTTTTAATCCAACGCACACGATCAATTACGCCTTGAGAATGTCCATGAGCTGTATCAACAATAATAACGTCAATTCCAGAAGCCGCTAATAAGGATACTCGCTCCTCTGTATCACCACCACTACCAACCGCCGCGCCAACTCGCAAACGACCTAAATCATCTTTACTGGCTAATGGATAAGCCACATTTTTGGTGATATCTTTAACCGTAACTAAACCACGTAACTCAAAAGCTTGATTAACTACCAAAACCCGTTCAAGACGATGTTTATGCATTAGTTCCTTGGCATGATTAATTGAGTCACCTTCCAATATGGTAACTAAACGCTCGCGAGGGGTCATGATATTACGTACAGGCTGTTCTAAATTGGTTTCAAATCGCACATCACGATTGGTAACAATTCCTACTACTTTGCCGTGTTCAATTACAGGAACACCAGAAATTTTACGGCGCTGCGTAATTGCTAGTAGTTCACGAACACTTGCATTTGGTTCGATAGTAATAGGATCTTTAACTATGCCAGACTCATGACGCTTAACATTAGCAACACGACTAGCTTGATGCTCTGGGGTCATATTTTTATGAATGATACCAATTCCACCTTCTTGCGCTAAGGCTATCGCCATACGAGCTTCTGTTACTGTATCCATCGCAGCGGAAACAAGAGGAATATTTAAATTCAAATTACGAGTTAACTTGGTAGTCAAACTAACATCTTTGGGTAACACTTCAGAATGTGCTGGTACTAATAAAACATCATCAAAAGCATAAGCTTTTTGCAAAATTTTTAACATGGTATTTATTCCTATCGTTAGTTATCGTCTACTTGTTTAATAATGTCTGTAAAATCAACTACATCTTTAAAACTTCGGTAAATTGAAGCGAAACGGATATATGCCACTTTATCTAATTTTGAAAGTTGCTCCATTACCAGATCGCCTATCACTCTACTATCTATCTCCCGCTCATGATGCATTAATATTTTTTGACGAATAGTTTCAATCGCTGTATCAACCAGATCCATTGCTACAGGGCGTTTATGTAATGCTTTCATGAAACTAATGCGGATTTTTGACTCATCATACTCTTGTCGTGATCCATTAGTTTTAACCACCGCGGGGAGTTGTAGCTCAATTTTTTCAAATGTGTTAAAGCGTCTATCACAATGAATACATTTTCTACGCCGCTTAACAATCATTTTATCATCACTAAGACGAGTGTCAATGACTTGAGTATCGTCATAATTACAAAAAGGACATTTCATCAATAAGTCCTAATTAGCTGGTTTGATTAACGGAAACCCTAATTGCTCACGGGAAACATAGTATTTTTCAGCAACTAATCTGGCTAGCGCACGAATCCTACCGATATAGGTGGCGCGCTCTGTTACTGAAATTGCCCCACGGGCATCCAGCATATTAAAGGTATGTGCCGCATTCAAGATCATTTCATAACCTGGTAAAACTAACTCGACTTCAAGCAGGCGTTTAGCTTCACTTTCAAAGTTACTAAAGTTATTAAACAATAATTCACTATTGCTATGTTCAAAGTTATACTTAGATTGCTCAACCTCATTTTGATGGAATACATCACCATAACTAACATTATGCCCATCTAAAGTACGAGCCCATACCAGATCATAAACACTATCAACGCCTTGCAAATACATTGCCAACCGCTCAAGTCCATAGGTGATTTCACCCAATACTGGTTTACAATCTAAGCCACCAACCTGTTGAAAGTAGGTAAACTGAGTTACTTCCATTCCATCAAGCCAAACTTCCCAGCCTAATCCCCACGCTCCAAGCGTAGGATTTTCCCAGTTATCTTCAACAAAGCGAATATCGTGAACTAAAGTATCAATTCCAAGTTCACGGAGTGAATCAAGATATAACTCCTGAATATCATCTGGAGAAGGTTTTAATACCACTTGAAATTGGTAGTAATGCTGTAAGCGATTAGGACTCTCGCCATAACGCCCATCTTTGGGACGGCGGGATGGTTGTACATATGCAGCAAACCACGGCTCGGGACCAATACTGCGTAAAAAAGTCGCAGTATGCGAAGTTCCCGCACCCATTTCTTTATCATAAGGCTGCAAGATTACGCAGCCAACTTTCGCCCAATAAGACTGCAGTTTTAATATAATATCCTGGAATGTCAATATGTTATCGCTTGCCGCCATTGCTATTTATCTCTTTCGCTCAAAACGTTGTTACAATTAAGCGGTGATTTTAGCAAAATTCCGCACTCTTCGCCGAAATTTATGCCCCGACCTCAACTTTATGCTAGAATATAGCGCATTCAATATAGAGATGGTTTTATTTATATGAGTATTATTAAGAATAAAAAAGCGTTTCATGATTTCACAATCGAAGAAACATTTGAAGCGGGTATTGCACTCGAAGGTTGGGAAGTCAAAGCTATTCGCGAAGGTCATGGACAATTAAAAGATAGTTATGTCAAGATTAAGGACAATGAAGTTTGGTTGCTTGGTTTCACGGTAACCCCGATGTTATCTGCCAGTACACATGTATCTCCAGATGCAATGCGTTTAAAGAAATTATTATTGCATCGCCGAGAAATTGATAAGCTTATTGGCAAGGTTGAACAAAAGGGTTATAGCCTGATTGCGCTTGATCTACATTATAAAAAAGGACGCGTAAAGGCTGAAATTGCATTAGCAAAGGGTAAGAAGCTTTACGATAAGCGCGCTGCAGAAAAAGAACGCGATGGTAAAAAAGAGACAGCTAAGGCAATTAAGGAATTTAAGCGTCTTTAGACTCTCCAGAGATGCCTTTGACAAATCAAGTGAATTTTTACTATAATAACCGCCTGACAAATACTTCTTTATAGGTTTATAACAAAATGACAAGTGAAATAAAAAAACAAGCAGAAACTAAGATGAGTAAAAGCTTGGACAGCTATAAAAATACATTAACTAAAATCCGCACAGGTCGTGCGCATGCCGGTTTACTTGATCATGTACAAATCGACTATTATGGCGCAATGATGCCGATTAATCAGGTAGCAACAGTTACTGCCAGTGATGCCCGTACGTTAACCGTACAACCTTTTGAAGCTAAAATGTCTGGAGCTATTGAAAAAGCGATCCGTGATGCAGATTTAGGATTAAACCCAGCAACCAATGGCAGCACAGTACGTGTGCCTATGCCTGCACTTACTGAAGAACGCCGCAAAGAATTAATTAAAGTCGTAAAAGGCGAAGCAGAGGAAGCTAAAGTAGCGGTTCGCAATGTACGTCGTGATGCTAATAACGAGTTAAAAGCTAAATTAAAAGATAAAGCAATCACAGAAGACGATGATAAACGTGCTCAGGATGAAATTCAGAAATTTACGGATAAATATATTACTGAAATTGATAAGGTAACTGCGGAAAAAGAAAAAGAATTATTAACCGTTTAATGCTGAACTGCCATTTCATTAATCCAATAAAATGCAATGCTTAAAAGCATTGCATTTTATCTGTTTATATAGTAAAAAATGAAACAAATACCACAACACATTGCAATTATTATGGACGGTAACGGGCGCTGGGCAAAAAAGCGATTTTTACCTCGAGTTGCTGGTCATGTCAAAGGAGTTAATGCCCTTAAAAAGATCGTAACTCATTGCAATGATCTTGGCGTTAAGTATCTAACCGTCTTTGCGTTTGGTCGTGAAAATTGGAATCGTCCGCAAGATGAAGTTAGTTTCCTAATGCGCTTGATCCTTAAGCGTTTAAACAAGGAACTTGATGAATTACATAGTAAAAATGCACAGATCAAATTTATTGGTGACCGAAGCCGAATCAACAGTGAGTTATTAGCTAGTGTACTGGCTGCTGAAGATAAAACTAGGCAAAATACGGGGCTGAATTTTAGTATCTGCCTTGATTATAGCGGTCAGTACGACATAGTTCAAGCGGTAAATAGAATCATTGCAGAAAATCCAGAAACTCCAGTAACCGAAGAAATTCTTAGTCAGTACTTGTTAACTGATGGAATACCAAATCCGGAACTAGTGATTCGTACTAGTGGGGAAAGCCGGATCAGTAACTTTATGTTATGGCAATTAGCTTACAGTGAGTTGTATTTTACTAATATTTATTGGCCTGATTTCAGCCCCGCTGAACTTGAAGGTGCCATAGAGTGGTATAATAACCGGGAACGCCGTTTTGGCAAAATCTCCGAACAAATTTAGAAATATAAATTATGCTTAAACAACGAATTATTACTGCTCTTGTTTTATTTTTCCTAATAATTGGTGTAATATTTTTTACGCCGCCTTTAGTTTTTGCTGCCTCATGTTGGTTATTGTGTTTGATTGCTAACTATGAATTAGCCAAAATGTATCGTTTTAGCAAGTCGCAAATAGCAATTTCTCTGATAGTTAATACAATAATTGCGGTTGCTATTGGGCAGGTTAACTATGATTTAAGTCAAATTATTCGCATTATTAGCGTTGCAACTTGGTGTTTTGCCGTACCGTTGGTTTTAATTTTTACTCCTAAATATTTTAGTAGAACTACTATTGCTGTTTTTGGTGGTTTGCTGTTTATTCCAGCGTATTACGCATTAACGGTTTTACATGCGCTATTTGGTCCATTGCAGTTAATCAGCATCATGGCAATTGCCTGGGTTGCTGATACGGGTGCTTATTTTGTAGGAAAGCAATTTGGTAAGCATAAATTAGCACCTAGAATCAGCCCAGGCAAAAGTATTGAAGGTGCAATCGGTGGCCTAGTTTTAGTTATTATTTACCTAGTTATTTTAAAGTATTTTAATTTGGCTGATTATTTAATTACTTACTCAATGGCATTTAAATTTGCTACTATTTTGACAGTAATTAGTATTGCAGGTGACTTGTTTGAATCTTGGTTAAAACGTGTTGCTGGTGTTAAAGATAGTGGTTCGATCCTTCCAGGACACGGCGGTGTCTTTGATCGAATAGATAGTTTAATTGCCGTATTAGCAATTGCTTTTGCTATTATTCGTGGAATGTTATAATGCAAAAAATAGTAATTTTTGGCGCAACTGGTAGCATCGGCGTTTCAACGCTGGATGTAATAAAACTCCATCCCGATAAATTTTCGGTATTCGCGTTGACCGCTAATAATAATGCAACATTATTATATCAGCAATGTCTAGAGTTTAACCCAAGTTATGCATATATTAATGGCGCTGATCTAGCCACAACTTTGCAGCATCGCCTTCTTGAGGCTAATTCAAACACTCAGGTATTATGTAAACCTGAAGACCTTGCTTATCTTGCAGCACATCCTGAAGTTGATTTAGTTATGTCAGCAATTGTTGGCAGTGCTGGACTAGTACCTACTTATTACGCTGCTAAGAATGGCAAAAAAATTCTTTTAGCAAACAAAGAATCCCTGGTTGCTGGTGGCAGAATTATCACCGATACCGCAAAACTCAATAAAGCTCAGATTATTCCTGTTGATAGTGAACATAGCGCAATTTACCAAGCCCTACCTTATGGATACACAAGTTTAGATGAAATCGGTGTAAATAAAATTATTCTAACTGCTTCAGGTGGACCATTTTTAAATACACCATATGCAGAATTATGTAAAGTTACTGCAGCGCAAGCAATCAAACATCCCAATTGGAGCATGGGACAAAAAATATCAGTAGACAGTTCCACTCTGATGAATAAAGGTTTGGAAGTTATCGAAGCTTATTGGTTATTTAATGCCAGACCAACGCAGATTGAAGTAATAGTTCATCCGCAAAGCATAATTCACTCTATGGTTGAATACATTGATAGCTCAATTATTGCTCAAATGGGTGCACCGGATATGAAAACTCCAATTGCTTATGCCCTGTCTGCACCAGAAAGAATTACCTCAGGCAGTAAAACTCTCGATTTTACAAGTTTGCAGAATTTAACCTTCTGTGATGCCGATTATATTCGTTTTCCATGTCTGAAGCTGGCACTAAATGCACTAGATGAAAATAGTAATGTTGCGGCAATTATTAATGCAGCAAACGAAGTTGCCGTGGCTAAATTTTTAACTAACGCGCATGGGTTTTATGATATTCCTCGAATGATAGAAACAGCTATTGAAAAATTTGCGGGGACTACACCAAGCCATATTGAAGAGCTTATAGCACTTGACCTAGAAGTTAAGCAATATTGTACCACAATATAACACTAGCTACCGCTATATTATATTCATTCCAGATCAATTATTTGAGGCTGGAGAAATGATATCTGCCACACCAGCAACTAAGTTTAGCCGTTGATTGATGCAGGTTGGAATTTGATCGCTGCGATGACTAACATAGATAATCGTATGCCCACTGTCAGCAAACAGATGATCAACTAAACTAATAAATTGTTGTGCCTGATAGTCGTCCAATCCTTGGCAAGGTTCATCAAAAATAAATAATGGTGGATTTTTGATTATTGCTCTAAGTAATAAGAGCATTCGTTGAATACCATTTGAAACATTAGCAAAACGCTGATTAGCATGATCGCTAAAGCCAGCTTCTTTAAGCCATTGCTGCGCTATACTAATCTGTTGATCTGTGGCACTACGATGTAAACCGGGAGTATCATAAAATCCAGAAATTACCGTTTGTAGGCAAGTCATATTTCCATCAAAATTCCAATGCAACTCAGGTGAAATAAATCCAATATTACGCTTTATCTCCCAGATTGTTTCACCACTACCACGCTTGCGATCAAAAAGATAAATTTCATTAGCATACGCCTGTGGATGATCTCCATTAATCAAGCTTAATAAAGTAGATTTACCAGCTCCGTTAGCACCGCTAAGTAACCACTTATCCCCCGGTTTTACCTGCCAACTAATATTTGACAATGCAATCTTCTCTGCATAAGAAATAGTAACAGAATTAAATCTGATAATACTAGCAAACTCATTCTTTAATTCGGGCAGCTTGAGGTTAGTATAATTAAAATTGATACTATTTGCAGTTGTCGTATCTTGATGATAATTTTCTCGTTTAAGTTTAGTTAAATTATGATCTGCTGAGATAATTAAAACATCAGTGATAAATTCAGGAATCGTATTGCTATCTCCAATCAAAATAAAGCAAACACCCTCTTTTGCTAGTTCAGCCATATACTCTTGTAATCGCGCCACTGTAGCAATGTCTAAGCCAATTAAAGGATTATCTAAAACGATTATTTGAGATGGTTTAGCTAGTGCCAAAATTAATTGTATTTTTTTACGCTCGCCACTGGATAATTGGAGTAATACAGCATCTAAACGATGGTGAAAATCAAGCAAGGTTAAAAGAAACTGTACTTGCGGACTGTCTACATTTATTACCTTATCAATCGTTTGTCGAACAGTTGGCGCATTATCTGCATCATGGCTATTATAACGTTGTTGATAATAAAAATCTGTTAAACCATAGTTGTCTTTAAAGTGAAAAAATTGTTTAACTAAGGTTATCTTTTTAGGAAATACACTATTTTCTTGGTAATTAAACTTTATTTCACCATGAGCATATAGCTCGCCTGTTAACGCCAAAGCAAGACTAGTCTTACCTGAGCCACTTGTTCCGGTTAGAAATATTTGATCTCCATAATTAATTGACAGAGTAGCGCATTTCAATAGTTCTTGATTATTGCGCTCAATTTTAAATTGATTTAGGGTTACTAATTGCGTCATTTTTTATTTAGCCAATTTTGGAATATAAATTGGGAAATCAACAGCGTCAGCTTTATAAATATCATTGCGATATTGTAATTGCCCACTACTTTCAACCCATGCAGTTTGATAAATAATGTGAATTTCTAGAGGATCAGCCAGTTTTACCCAACGATGCTTACCTGTATTGATCGCGCTTTCAAGCTTATCATCATCCCAATTAGGGGTTGAACTAATCAAGTAATCAGCTAAAACCAGTGGTTGGCTCACTCGCACACAACCATGACTTAAACTACGCGCTTTTTTTCCAAATAAATTAGGATTAGAAGTATCATGTAAATAAATCCCACAATCATTAGGAAACAAAAATTTTAATTTACCTAGTGCATTTTTTTTGCCTGGATCTTGACGTAAGAAATAATTAAAATTAGTTTGAGTTACTTTCTGCCAGTCAATTCCAGTTGGATCAATTTCCTGATTATTCTTAGGGTTGAAAACTCTAATATTGTGCTGCTCCAAATAAGATGGATCTTTTTGAATTTTAGACAAATACTCTTTAGTTGCAATTCGGTTAGGAATACCCCAAAATGGGTTGAGTTCTAAGGTAGTTATTTTGCTATTAACCACGCAAGTTTTATTATTGCCACCGCCGCCTACAATGACTGGCATAGATAAATCAATTTGCTGACCATTTACAATAACTAATGAATAACTTGGAATATTTACCATTAAGTACTTATCACCCAAATTACTTGGCAACCAACGTAAGCGATCCATATTTAGTTGAATTTGTTTAATGCGCATTTCAACTGATACATTTAGTGCTTGTAGTGTTACTTTATCTACAACACCAGTAACTTTTAAACCATTATTGTGTTGAAACTGTTTAACTGTTTTTGCCGTATCTTCATCGTATTTTGCAGGTTGCTCAGTATCATCCTGTGTATAATCCTCGGTCGCAGCTAGTCTTTTTTGTAATATTTCAACGCGATTACCAATAGAACCAATTTTTAAATCTTTACCTGCAGGAATTGTTTGCCAACCGCCATTACTTGCAATTTTTTGATATTTAGCTAGTTGTGCTTTTAAATCAGCATATCCTGAATAAGTTGGAGTAAGTTTACTCAAACTCCCAACTAAATTATTTTGTGCAATCGCCTGATTATAAAAATCAAGTATATTTAATGAGCGGCGACTAACTTGCCAGTCGGGATAATTAACAAGCGGATCAATTCGCCCAAACTCCATGTGACGTGCATATAACAAATATGCATCACTCATAGTTATATCATATTCCGCTAAAAGAACTGGATCAATACTATTACTCGTTTGCAAACCATTATTGATTTGTTGTTCCATCTCTTTAAGCTCTTTAGTATGGTAATCAAATGGATTTAGACCATCCTCATAACTGTGCCGTAATAGAGTTAACAACTTATCTGCTTCAGGTTTGATTCGTCCAGCAGCTGTCCAGACAGGAAGATAGTTATGAGCGGTATAAAATTGTGTTGTTTGTGTCAAGCTACACCGCGTAGTTTTACTACACATCATCCGTGTCGAACCATTAAGTGAACCAACTTTAGTAGCAATTGCCATGGATTCCATATTATCAATACTTTCAGCATAGCTGAACGAAATATGCCCTAATGCAATAGCCAGTGGCAACCATAATTTTTTAGCATTTATTTCCATTAATTAGTCAATCGTAATAAGCAAGTTATTATATCCGCGATATTTACAACTACAGCAGTAAAGCATTCTAATTTGTTTGTATTTATAATAATCTACAAATAAAGGATATTTACCACGCAGCAATTGAAAGATTTTATCATACATCTAAAACTGCGCGGTAAAAGATAGGAATTATATTTTAACTAATCCGACTCAAACACAAACATTTGTACTTTTTATCGAATAAATTAAATATTTTTAAGTAAATTGGCCATTTCAATAGCACTTATTGCAGCATCATAACCTTTATTACCAGCCTTAGTACCTGCCCGTTCAATTGCCTGTTCAATATTCTCAGTGGTAACTACACCAAAAATAACAGGAACCCCAGTATCTAATTGAACTTTAGCGACGCCTTTAGCAACTTCATTGCACACATAATCATAATGAGAAGTTGAGCCGCGGATTACCGCACCGAGTGTAATGATTGCATCATATTTCTTACTTGCTGCCAATTTTTGAGCTATTAGAGGAATCTCAAATGCACCTGGAACCCAAGCAGTATCAATATCACTCTCTGCCACACCATGACGAGTTAGACCATCTATTGCAGCCCCAAGTAGTTTACTGGTAATAAATTCATTAAAGCGGCTAACAACAATTGCATATTTACCATTACTGGCAACTAAATTTCCTTCAAAGATCATAATTCATTTCCTTTTAAAATAATAAATGCCCTAATTTGCTAACTTTTGTATCTAAATAACCTTTGTTCACCGTATTTGCAGCTATAATTAACTCTTGCCGCTCAACGATTTCAACTCCGTAATCACCTAATGCATTTAGTTTACGCGGGTTATTACTTAATAAGCGAATTTTTGTAATTCCCAAATCGCGTAAAATTTGCGCCGCGAGATAGTAATCGCGCAGATCATCAGCAAATCCAAGATGTAAATTAGCCTCAACCGTATCCATCCCTTGGTCTTGCAGAGCATAAGCTTTTAGCTTATTAAGTAATCCAATTCCACGACCTTCTTGCCGTAGATAAATTAATATTCCACCCTCTTCTTCAATTCGAGTAAGACTAGCAGCTAATTGTTCACCACAATCACAACGCAATGAACCAAAACCATCTCCCGTCAAACATTCTGAATGTATTCGCACTAAAGGCTGAGTATCTGCACTTAGTGAACCTTTGACTAAGGCAACTGCTTCCTGATTATCCGTTAAAGAGCGGAAGCCATACATATCAAATGTACCAAATTTTGTTGGCAATTTTGTCACTGCCTCACGCTGAATTAATTTCTCATGACGTTTACGATAAGCAATTAATGCCTGAATATGAATCAACTTTAGATTATATTCATGTGCAAATTTAATCAGCTCTGGTAGGCGCGACATCGTTCCATCGGGATTAATAATTTCACAAATTACCCCAACTGGATTAGCTCCAGCTAACTTAGCTAAATCAACAGCAGCTTCAGTATGTCCTGCTCTTTCTAAGACTCCACCGCTCTTGGCTATTAGTGGAAATATATGCCCTGGCTCGCGGAAATCATTACGCTTACTATTGGGATTTGCCAATTGATTTAATGTAAGAGCTCGCTCTGCAGCACTGATACCTGTGGTGCAACTTGCATAATCAACGCTTTGAGTAAATGCCGTTTGATGATTATCTTGGTTATCATAAACCATAGGTTTTAAGCCAAGCTTAGCCGCATATTCCTGATTTAACGGGCAGCATACTAGTCCTTTACCATGCGTAATCATAAAGTTAAGTGACTCTGGTGTAATTTTATCTGCTAAGCCAACCAAATCACCTTCATTTTCACGATACTCATCATCACAAACTAAAATAAGTTTTCCTGCTCGTAAATCCTCTAGCGCTTCATCAATTGTATTAAACATATTAATATCCTATAAAAAACCATGCTCATGTAAAAATTCACTATTAATCTTAGAGTTCTGTGCTGGCTTGGAGTGCATTTTTTGCATCTGTTTAACTAAAATATCACATTCAATATTTACACTCGCACCAATTTGCTTGCGTCCAAGCAAAGACATTTTTTGGGTATGTGGAATTAAGGCCACACTTAGATAATTTTCACCAACTTCAACTAAAGTTAGACTAGTTCCATCCAAAGCAATAGAGCCCTTAGCAACGCACAAGTTAGCTAACTCTGGCGCTAAGCTTATTCTATAAACTATTGCATTTTCAAGACGATCACAAGCAATAACTTTACCCACTCCATCGACATGTCCACTAACAATATGACCGCCGAAGCGACCATTTGCTGCCATCGCGCGCTCCAAATTAACTAGAGAACCACTACTTAATTCAGCCAAATTAGTGGCATTAAATGTTACAGGCATTACATCGACACTAAAACTATTCTTGGTATAATGTGTAACAGTCAGGCAAACACCATTGACAGCAATACTATCGCCAAGCTTAATATCATCTAGAACTAATTTAGCATTAATTACTAATTCTAAGGTTTTACCACCGCGCTTAATTTGCGCAATACTACCAATTTCTTCAATGATTCCAGTAAACATTAAATACTACCCTCATTATCACGAATACAGACTATTTTAACATCATTAGCAATTTGTTTAACTTCACTAATTTTAAACTTCATATTACTTTCTAAATCGGCAAAACCATTTCCAGCAAATAAGTGTTTTGCTTGAGTCGATCCAATTAGCTGTGGACTATAGTAACATACCAACTGATCAACATACCCAGAATCAATAAAACTCGAATAAACCTGCTCACCACCTTCAACTAATAGTGAACAAACTCCATTTTGATATAGAGTAGTTAATACTATTTTAGGTTTTAATTCAGCAACTTGCAAAATTTTTGCTCCGCGCATAATATATTGCTGATGAATCGTAGTATCAGAATTAGCAGTTACAATCCAAGTTGGTGCGGCACCATCATTTATAAGCTTAGCATCGAGAGGTGTACGTAAACTATGATCCAAAATAATACGAGTAGGCAATGATTGAGGACTAGTAAGCATATGCGGTGTTAAGCTTGGATTGTCAGTAATTACCGTATTTACACCAACTAAAATGGCTTGATGTTCTACACGATATTGGTGAGCATCTTTGCGTGATTCATTTCCGGTTATCCATTGACTGCGATTTTCTTTAGTTGCAATTCTGCCATCCAAACTCATTCCAACTTTTAATGTAACATATGGCATTTGCTTACGCATATTGTGGAAAAATACACGATTAATTTCAGCTGCTTCAGCTGCGCAGAGCCCAATGTCAACATCAATCCCTGCAGCACGCAATGCCTCAACTCCTTTACCAGAAACTAAAGGATTAGAATCTAAATTTGCCACATATACTTTTGCAACCCCAGACTTTATTATGGCATCAACACAAGGAGGTGTTCGTCCAAAATGTGCACAAGGCTCCAAACTAACATATAGCGTAGCACCCATTGCCCTTTCGCCTGCTTGATTTAGTGCATATACTTCCGCATGTGGACCACCAGCAAACAAATGTGTACCGATTCCAACGATTTGATGATCTTTAACCACAATCGATGCCACCTGAGGGTTAGGTAACGTTTGACCCGACACCATACGCGCTAGCTGTATGACTTGTTGCATATAATAAATATGGTTTGACATTATAATAAATTACTCAGATTAATCAAAATTAAAACATAGTTAAAAAGTTCGAATCACTATATTTAGATTATCGTTTACATATTGGGGGAACAGGGAGAAACTATTAATTTAATCATAGCTAAAAATTGATAAGGCACACAAATATTAATACAGACATTGGCACGTACTCAATGTCTATTCAATAAAAGCACTGAAATCTACTTATCTTTCTCCCATCCAGACTATAACTGTCGGTTCTGGATTTGCACCAGATCCACCGTAGCCAATATCAGAATATTAGTACGGGTCACGGACTAAGAAGTATTATCACCTCATCACCGCCGGTGAGGAATTACGCCCCGCCCCGAAAGATTTAGCGAAATTATAACATGCTTAAATTGTTGCAATTACAGTATTTTAAAAATTTTATTGCTAACTGCAATATAAAAACACCTGACTAAAGTCTGCTAGAGCCAACTAACCTATTCACAAATTCAGGATTAATCATTAAGTTTTTACATAGAAAATTAATTTAATTAAATAACGAGGTTTCATTAGATTAGCCATTAGCAATCTGGTGACATTAGATTCATGGAGTTATTCTGGATAATGAATTATGCAAATTTATAACTATTTTTGTAGACTACCTACGTGATAGAATCCTGCGCTTTCGTGATGCGTAAGTTATAGTTTTATGAGTTTTTATTATATGTCATATTTTTTTAGGATAATTTATATTTTATGAATAAGTTTAGAAAATTTTTGCTCATGGCTTGTTTTTTTGGCTTCTTTAAATAACGTTTTTGCAGAAAATTTAATATCAAATAAAAAGGTTATTAAATGCAGCTATAATGAATCAAAGTTAACACAGTAATTGGATTTGAAAATGCAGTATTAAACTATCTAACTGCTGATGGTGGCTTGAATGAGATAAATATCTCTCTGATACGTACATACAACATTATCCATTATCTGCAGACGGTGTTTCAGGCTTAAAATCATATCTGACAGACTTAAAGAAAAATAATGTTTTTAAAAATACCAAAATTGAAACTTACCGCATATTTGGCTGCAATGATTACATAACTATTGAAAATATATTTTATAGCCCTAAAAACAAATTAGGCACTGCTGCAATAAACACATTCAGAGTTGAGAGCAATAAAATAGTTGAACACTGGGAAATTGTACAATCTTTACAGGAGCGACCAAAAAATATAAATGGTGTCTTTTAGCGTTCTATTACACATCAGCATCAGTTATGAAATTTGATTGTGCGCTGCCAGATTATGAATAGATGTTTGGATAAAATAAATCCCAGCCTTATAATGGGATTTATTTTTGAGCGTATGTTTTAAAATGCATGCCCTAAATTTAATTATACTCAAGAACTTTCGCATCATGAAATGCCACCTTTGAGTATGGACAAATAAGTGCACCAAAAATTGAGTGATCGCCAATACCTCTAACCGTTATGGCAATTATATCATTTCCAGAGACCCACGCACCACCACTATCAGTTTTGTCTATGATTAAATCATCATCTAAAATAGCTATTTTTCCATCGTGGTCAATTACATCAATAATATCAGATATTTTGTTTTCATCATTTATAATTTTACTACTATCTTTGTCATCAAACGCGTAGATTATTGTAGGTCTGTCAATATATTTAGATAATTGATCCGGCTTGCAATGTTGTGCAATATCGTATTTAGGCGTAAAATTTATAGGCTTACTAAGTTTCAGGAGAGCCAAACTTGAGTTGGGAATTAATTTCCAGCCAATATTTTTTTTTGTGCTATATATATTAACTGTGTGGGACAAATTAGTTCCGTACCCAACCCTAGTACCATAATCAGGAGTACTTACATCTATTTCGCTTAAATCTTTATTGTAAACACATTCAGAGGAAGTTAATACAACCAATGGATTTAATAAAACACCAAAGCATGTACCATTTGATTGTACATTGGAAACTGATTGACGATAATCGAAGTCTATTTTCACAATTCTGTCATTATTTATCAGATTGTCTGCAGGAGTATTAGCAATGAATATTATTGAAGCTAACCCCAAAATTGATAAATAATTTGTATTTTTAGACATTTCATTATCTCCATAGCAATTGCAATACACAGTAATAAATTATAACATACGTAGATTCTGATCAGAGTGTGTAAACTAAGTACTGGTTGGGAAGGCACACTCGTCTTAATTAGATGGTTAGAACATAGCTAATTGATAAGATTTATTTTATTCCAAGAGCAGGAAAAGCGGCAGAAATACCCATAATGATGAATTGTGTTCCTAAAGCTAAGGTAAATAACCCAACTACTTTGATAAGTACGTTCATCCCAGTGTGTCCAAGGATATCAAGAAGTTTCATTGAGTATTTAAATATGAAGTAAATTGAGGCAGTAATAACTAAAATAGCAGCGACCAGTAAGCCAAGTTCAAGCCAGTTATACCCAACCTCATCAGCAAAAATAATAATCGTTGAAAATGTTCCAGCACCAGTAGTCAAAGGAATAGCTATGGGAATCACGGCTAATGAAATGACTTTAGAATAAGTATTAGCTTTAGCCGGCTGATCTTCATCATCTGGTTTGGAGTTAAGCATATTCATGCCAGAAACACCAAGCAATAATCCACCTGCAATTCTAAATGCTTCAATGGATATCCCAAAAAAATCCAATAGCCCACGACCCAGAACCAATGCCACCAGCATCACGACCAGAGACGAGAAGGTCGCAATTTTACATAATCTCAATTGATCTTTACGCTCTAAGCCAACGCAGATTTGCAAAAACGCGCCTAATGCTGGAAAATTATTGGCAACCGCAAAAATACCGATCAGGAAGTGCTGAAAGGTGAGACTTTGTCCGCTTAATTGCATAAATTTAATTGAGCACGAAGTGCCGCTATAGTTTGAGTATAATCAGGCGTATTAAAAATAGCACTACCGGCAACAAAAGCATCAACTCCTGCAGCAGCAATTTGAGCAATATTATCGACTTTAACACCACCATCAATTTCCAAAATAATATTGCGCCCTGAAGCTTCAATCAGTTTTTTAGTTTGTTTGGCCTTCGTTAATATTTCTGGGATAAATGCCTGACCACCAAAACCGGGATTAACTGACATTAGTAAAACTACATCAATTTTATCCCAAACATATTCAAGATAGCTCAAAGGTGTTGCAGGATTAAATACTAAACCTGCCTTTAGCCCAAAACTTTTAATCAACGCTAAGCTTCGATCAATATGTAAACTTGCCTCGGGGTGAAAGGTAATAATATCTGCCCCAGCAGCAGCAAACTCCTCAATCATACGATCAACAGGAGTTACCATCAAGTGCACATCAATTAATGCATTGGTACAATATGGTTTAATTGCCCTACATACCATTGGTCCAATTGTTAAATTAGGTACATAATGATTATCCATTACATCAAAATGAATCCAATCCGCTCCGGCTTCAATTACAGTCGTAATTTCTTTACCTAAATTAGCAAAATCTGCTGATAAAATACTTGGCGCAATAATTTTTTTAGTCATTTAATATAGCTTTTCAAATCTTTAAATTTATATAAAATATAAGCAGTTAAACCCCATATTCGTTCATTGTCATAGTCAAGGCAAAAGCGATGTTTAATCTCCGGATAATGAGGGTGAATGTAAAAATTAGTATCTTCTAACTTGCTCAACGGTAACATAATTAAGCGTTCAACTTCGTCTTGATTAACGTCAGTAATTTCACCATCTAAACGAGCAATTACTGGATATACTTGCTGCTGTGACACAATACTATACTCAGGATACATACATGCGGTAATTTGAAGACTACCTTTAAAAGCCAGCTCTTCGTTAAACTCGCGGATCGCAGTATCTACTAGAGTCTCATCAGAGTAATCTTGCATGCCACCGGGTAAACAAACATGTTGTGAAAAACTACGCAGCCCTGCTGAACGTTTAGTCAGCACTATTTGATCATTTAATAGACCAAGTAAAACAGCAGCAGGGTTACGCATCATAGTGGTTAATTCGCCTTTGTTGCTTTAGGTAAGCTATCTGCAGGTAATGGCTTGCCTTCAAGGATATTAAGTGCCCATTGCAACTGAAAATCCTCTTTCAAATCAACTTGTGCCTGAGTTTGATCAACTACTTTTGGCACTTGTTTCATCTTGGTATCAAGTTTAGCTTTCAGTTCAGCTTTAGTTGCAATTTGTTTTGGAGGACGAATTACTGGAACTGATTCTGTAATATTTGTCTTAGTTGCATTATCTGGATGACTTAAATGCTTGTCTAAACTGGCTTCAGAAACATCCCAGCTATCCAATAAGTCACTGTATTCACTTTGAACAATAATATCGGGAGAAATTCCTTCAGCCTGAATTGAGCGCCCTTTTGGAGTATAATACAATGCGGTGGTTAGCTTAATCGCGGTATCTTTAGACAGCGGAATAACAGTTTGCACTGAGCCTTTGCCAAAGGTTTTAACTCCAACTATTTTAGCTCGTTTATAATCTTGTAAGGCACCAGAAACGATCTCAGAAGCTGAGGCAGTACCCTGATTAACAAGTACGACTATAGGTAAAGTCTTAAACTTAGCAGGAATAGTATTTAAACTCTTTTCCTGAGTTCCATCAATATCATAGTCATCTGGTTTCGCATAGTATTTTTGTTTTGAACTAGCAATACGTCCGCTTGTGTAAACAACTAAACTATCTTTAGGTAAAAAAGCTCCTGAAACGCCAACAGCTGATTGCAATAAGCCACCCGGATCATCCCGTAAATCGATCACTAAACCTTTAAGAGAAGGATCTGCTGCCGCCAATTTATTCAAAGCTTTAGCTAATTCATTACTAGTATCAGACTGAAAATTAGTAATCCGAATATATCCATAATCAGGTGCAAGCATAGCTGACTTAACGCTATGAATCTCAATTTTTGCCCGGATAATCGTAAACTCAATTGGTTTAAGTTCATTTGCTCGCGCAACGCTGATGCGAACTTTAGTTCCAGCCTTACCGCGCATTCTTTTGATTGCATCATCCAAGCTCATGCCACTAACTGGCGTATCATCAATTCTGACAATAAAGTCACCGCTTTTAATTCCAGCATTATAAGCGGGTGTTCCATAAATCGGTGCAACCACCTTCACACCACTATCACCCTTATCACGGCTAACTTCAATTCCAAGCCCAGCAAATGAGCCATTCGTCATTTCTGATAATTGTTTAAAATCTTCTGTATCTAAGTAGTCTGAATGGGGGTCCAAATTGCTCAACATACCTGTCACAGCACCCTTCATTAATTTGCTATCATTTACACTTTCGACATAATAATTTTTGGTTATGGCATAAATCTGTGCAAAATTATTTATTTCATCAATCGGAATAGTATTGGCAGCTCCTGCATCAGCACTAACTTCAGCGCTACTAGCACTATCTGCCGTAGCGTAAATACTAATGGTCAAAAGAGAGCCACATACGGCTCCAAGTACAAATTTACTAATTGTTTTTAAACGCATAATTCCTCATCTTTAAAATAATTCAATATCTTCATTTAATTGGTCTACTAATTCATAAATCCGTTCACGAGTCTCACTTCGCAAAATCTTACTGACTTTGTTAGCAATATCTGCAACATCTGAGTTTAAAATTATTTTCTTAACATTTAAAATATTTGCTGAGTACATTGAGAATCTACGTAAGCCCATTCCCAAAAGTAAGCGCGTTAATTTAACATTTCCTGCCATCTCTCCGCAAATCGAAACTGGAATATTTTCCTTATTTGCTGTACGAATTACATGACTAATCACCTGCAAAACTGCAGGATGCAAAGGATCATAAAGATAGCTTACTGATTCATCATTTCTATCAATTGCCAGTAAATATTGAATCAAATCATTAGTTCCTATTGAAATAAAATCAGCATAATTAAAAATACCTTTAAGTGACAGCGCAGCTGCCGGAATTTCAATCATGCTTCCAACTTTTATATCATTGTCAAAAGGAATTTTTTCTTCACGCAGTTCTTCTTTAGCTAATTCCAATTGATTAACTGCTTGTTTTAATTCCCATGCAGATGAAATCATTGGAAACATAATTTGAATTTTTCCATAGTGTGATGCACGTAGGATTGCGCGCAGCTGGGTACGAAAAAAGCCGTGCTCTGCCAAAGAAAGCCTAATTCCCGTAAGCCCCAATGCAGGATTCTCTGCTTCGCCATGTGATGAATTCCATAGCGGATTTTTATCAGCTCCAAGATCAGCAGTACGGATTGTAATTGGAAGTTTTTTCATTACCTTAACTACTTTAAGATAAGCCTCAAACTGCTCTTCTTCACTTGCAATGTGGTTATCTTGGCTAAAGAAAAGAAATTCGCTTCTGAATAAACCGATACCAGCGGCATTATTATATTTTACATCTTCAACATCGTCAGGAACCTCAATATTAGCAAGGATTTCTATTTTGACACCGTCTTTAGTAACAGTCTCATCCTTACGAATCGCTCTTAATTTTTGCCGTGATTCCAACCACTCTTTCTTACGGCGTCTATATTCACTAAGCACAATTTTATCAGGGTTAATAATAACCACACCCTGAATTCCATCAACAATAATTATTTCATCTTCACGAACAAACTGGCGAGCATTAGTAACACCAACCACGGCAGGAATATCTAAATTTCTACCAACAATCGCAGTATGTGATGTCCGACTACCAAAATCAGTGATAAACCCAGTAAAATTTGAATCTTTAAAATGAACTAAATCTGCAGGAGAGAGATCGCGGGTAACTAGTATTCCACGTTCAAATTTACCTTCATCGTTCCAATCAAATTTATTACCTTCAAGGTTTCTAAAAATTCGTTCCAAGACTTGCACTACATCAGTTTTACGTTCTTTAAGATATTCATCTTCCATCTCGTCAAATTGGTGTGAAAGATAATCCGCTTGCAGCTTAATGGCCCACTCAGCATTACACGACTCACGTTTAATTAACTCAACAGGAGCTTGAGCAATTTGTGAATCGCTAAGCATCATTATATTGAGCGATAAGAATGCACCTAACTCTGCGGGAGCATCATAAGGAATATTACCGCGCAAATACTCTAACTCTTTGCGAGTTGACCTTAAAGCATTTTCAAAACGTAAAACCTCTGTGGCAACTTCACTATCTTCAAGTGTGAATTGTGCAACATCTTCAAGATCTTTATCTAAAATAAAAGCCTGACCAATTGCGATACCACCGCCAAGACCAATACCGTGCAATGCAATATTCATGATATGCCTTTTCTTTTATTCAGCTTCGCCAAAGCGCCCAGCAAATAGCTCGATTATTTTTTGCTGTGCTTGCTCTTCGTCTTCGCCATTACAAATTAAAGTAATAAGACTACCTTTGGCAGCGGCAAGCATCATTAACGACATAATACTCTTTGCATTAGCTTTGCGACCATTGCGTTCAATGTGAATATCTGATTTGAATGAACTTGCCACCTGCACCAGCTTGGAAGAAGCTCTTGCATGCAGTCCTAATTTATTAATAATTTCCAACTCATAGGTTAGCATTAAATCAATCTCCTTTTAGGTGGATAATCCCAGAGATTCCACCGTCTAACGCCTTGCTAACACAAACATCAAGGCTTTGATTTGAATAAGTAATCGCCCGAATCAACATCGGTAAATTTAAACCAGTAATCAATTCGACTCGATTGGGTTCAATTAATTTGCTAGCGATATTGCTCGGAGTAGCACCAAATATATCACAAAGAATAAGAACGCCATCTGCTTTTCGCAACTGGCGTTCTATGATTTCTTCAGCTCGCGGATAAATGCTATCCGGAGCTTCTGATTTCTTAATGGGTAAAATAACCAAATTATCTACCCGCTTATTCATGATATGTTCCAAACAATAGGCAAAACTATTCGCAATTTCTGAATGCGCAATTATCAGTATACTTACCATTAAAACATTCCATTTTATCTATTTTTACTTCATAAGTTGACCCAATCCATTAGCTACATCTTCAGCTTCCGAGCCAAGATAGAGCTGCCAGATATTGGACGTAATAGAGATAAAACCAATCACTCCAGAAGCTTTTAATTGCTCCTTATCAATCACTGTTGCATCTCTAATCTCTATTTTAACACGAGTTAGTGCAACTAGGTTAGCGCTAATCAGGTTGTTTTCACCACCCAATGCAGCCAAGATATTCTCTGTAACATTTAGATTACTAATTGCCTTAGGTTTTACTTCTTTATTAGTCACTGTTGTTTCAGCGACAACCTGTTTAACTGGCGCCTTAACTAATTGAGAATGCCCAATCAAAGCTAAAGTATCACGAATACTGCTTGCAACAATTTCAGCTTGTGGACCCAAAATAACTTGCACAGAATCAGGAGCTGGGTTGACAAAACCTTTGGCACCTAATGCTTTTAAAATTGGTTTATTAACCAACGCTGCATCACGGACAACCAAACGTAAACGAGTAGTACAAGCATCAACATTTACTAAATTTTCTGCACCACCTAATGCATTAATATATTGCATTTCCAAGCTATCGCTGGCAGTTTCAGCTAATTGTGCAGCAGTCATTTCCTCTTCTGACTCACGCCCAATCGTAGCTAGATTAAATTTCTTGATAAAGAAAACACCCAGTGAGTAATAAAGAATAAACATTACCCCACCAATAGCTAGCATCATCAATGGATTTTGCGATAACTTAAAGAACAATACGTAATCAATTGCCCCAGCAGAGAAAGAGAATCCTAAACGAATATGTAACCAATAACTAACGGCAAGAGAGATACCAGTCAAAACAGCATGAATACCATAAAGAACTGGAGCTAAGAATATAAAAGAGTACTCAATTGGTTCAGTAACACCAGTTAAAAATGATGTTAATGCCATTGATAGCAATAAACCAGCCACCGCTTTTTTATTCTCTTTAAATGCAGTAGTGTACATCGCCAAACAAATTGCAGGTAAACCAAACATCATGATTGGGAAGAACCCAGCCATAAAGTGCCCAGCCGTTGGATCTCCAGCCATAAAGCGTGCAATATCACCATGAACCACAACACCTTGCGCATTGGTAAAATCACCCAATTGAAACCAGAACAAGCTATTTAAAACGTGATGCAAACCAGTCACCAATAACAAACGATTAAATAGACCATAAAGGAATAATCCAACTTCACCAGAATTTGCCATCCATAAACTAAATGTATGAAGACCATATTGAATCGGAGGCCAAACATACCCCAAGATAACACCTAAGAGAACCGCACTCACGCCAGTAATAATTGGTACAAAACGTTTACCACCAAAGAATGATAGAAACTCAGGTAATTTGATATCTCTATAGCGGTTATACATATAACCAGCAATACTACCAGTTAAGATACCGCCGAGAACTCCCGTATCAATCTCTTTATTGATAGTCTTAAGCATGGCTACCAAAATTAGATAACCTACAGCACCGGCAAGACCAGCAGAACCATTATTATCTTTGGCAAAACCGACAGCAACCCCAATCGCAAAAAGCAATGGAAGATTAGCAAAAATAGCATTCCCTGCATCCGCAATCGCTGCAATATTAAGTAAGTCTGGTTGGCCAAAACGTAACAATAACCCAGCAACAGGTAACATTGCGATTGGTAACATTAACGCCCGACCAAGAGCCTGAATTGAAGAAAATTTAAAAGCCATTGTATTACTTTCTAAAATTTTAACAATTAATTAAATTGATTTTTTAAATATTCACGCACTTCAATTGCAGTTGGCAAACTTAAGCAATGATATGCAATTTCTTTACATTTCACAAAATTTAACGTCCTGATAAATGCTTTATTTTCAGGAATAGCACTAACTGTCATCGAGAGGTTTTTAATTCCTAGGCCAATTAATACAGGAATAGCCAATTTTTCCGATGCCATCAGTCCGCATACCGACAAACTAGTATCATGTTTGTGAGCACCGCGTGCCGTAGCTGCGATTGCTGACAATACTGCAGGATGCAAATGATCAACTTCTTTAGCTAATTCGGTATGTTCACGATCTACAGCCATTACATACTGGGTTAAATCATTAGTTCCGATTGACATAAAATCAACCTCTTTAGCAAATGCTTCACTCATAAACGCTACTGATGGAACTTCAACCATAATCCCCAACTGAATATTTGTTGTGATATTTAACTCAGTTTTTAACTCTTCAAAAATTTGTTTAACTGCGCGATACTCACTAAGCTTAGAAATCATTGGAATCATAACCTTTATGTTTTCAGCTTTGGTACGTAAAATTGCGCGTAATTGAGTTTTGAATAGTTCACGGTTAGCTAGGCAAAGGCGAACCCCTCGCACACCAAGCATTGGGTTCTCTTCATGCACTTGTGTAATATATGGAATTTTTTTATCACCACCAGCATCTAAGGTGCGTATAACAAAACTCTTGCCACCTAAAGTATGGTTAATCTCAGAGTATTCCTTAAATTGCATTTCTTCACTAGGAGCCTCTTTACTTTCTAAAAACATAAATTCGGTTCTAAATAAACCAACTCCTTCAGCACCATTGCCAGCAGCAATTTTAGCTTCATTAATGTTTCCGATATTAGCTAGACAGTTTATCTGTACGCCATCGCTAGTAGTGGCTGCTAAAGAAGATGATTCTTGCGCAACACGCAATTCCTCCTCACGTTTAGAAACGGCCTGATTAGCAACCGCTAATTCTTGCTCACTTGGACATGAGTTTAAAATTGCCGTATTCAATGTATCTAAAACGACCATTTTAGAGTTTTCTTGTAATACTTCTTTAGCAACACCGACTAAAAGAGGAATTCCACGAGTACGAGCCAAAATTGAAACATGGGATGTTACACCACCACGTACGCTAACTAGCCCCTTAACCTTATCACTCAAGGCAATAACTTGTGATGGAGTATAATCTTCAGCAACCAAAATAACATTTTCAGTATATTCTTGAATTACTTTATTTTCACTGCCACAAAGTCCGGTTAATACCCGATCTCTAACATCTAGCAAATCACTTTGCCGTTCAATTAATAACGCATTCCCCGTAGCTGCTAATGCCTTACATGATTCGTCAGTTGCTTTGTCCCAAGCAAAAGGAGCAGACTGCCCGCGCATAATTAAGTTTTTAGCATTTGCCGTTAATTCTGGATCGGTCAGAATCATAAGATGTGCACTTAAAATATTCTTATGAGCCACATCAAATTCAGTTAATGCCTTAATCTCTGTTTCTAATTCTACGATTAATGACTTTGTTATGCTTTCTAATTTATTTAATTCACTTTCAGAATCCGCGGCAAAACGGTCATATTTGAATTGAACCCCAGTTTGCTGAACTAATTTTGCTACAGCCATTCCAGTTGAAGCAACTACTCCGTGATATTTACCATTTTCAACTTTACCGTCTTCTTCGCCAGAAGTTGGATTTGCATTGGGATTCTCGCTTTCGTCGTCGTGCATCTCCAATAAAGCAGCTTTAAGTTCATCAATGATTGCCTGAGCACCCTCACCTTTTACTAAAATTTTTATTTGATCTTGATATTGCACTGATAGACTTAACAAAGAAACAACACTCTTAACGTTTCCTGATTGTTCGCCTTTTAACATAACAATCTCATTATTGGGATATTTACGAGCAATGGCATTAAGTTGTGCAGCTGGGCGCGCATGAATCCCATGAGTATTAGGAACTGAAATCAAGTCTGACTCTAATGAACTTTGCGATGATTCAGCATGGTTAATTGTTGTAACTTGTCCACAGTTAACAATCATTATTGGTTTATTCAAATCGACAATGGTTTCATGAGGCAAAATCTCAATACTTAGCTGTTTTTCTTCAATGTCGGTAACTAAAACGGGGGTTATTAATGCAATTACTCTTTCAGAAATATAAGCAATGTCAAACTCACTAAGTACATCTCCTGTCTTAACTATATCACCTTCTTTGACTTTAATCCTAAAGCCTTCACCACCCAACGAAACGGTCTCGAGTCCGACATGAATTAGGATGTCAAAACCCAAATTAGATTCAATAGTTATCGCATGTTTAGCACGATGAATTGATTTAATCTTGCCATCAATAGGCGAATGTAGAATATTGTCAAGTGGATCAATAGCAAAGCCATCCCCAACCATTTTTTCAGCAAAAACGGGATCTGGAACTTTTGCTAGATCAACAAAAACACCTTTTAGAGGAGGAAATAACGTAACTTGTTGAAAACTCATAACAACACCCTTACCTTTTAAACATAGAATTGGTGGGGATTTTAACATAACTATTGTACTTAATTAGGTGCGCTGCAGCAATTTCACCATTTTGCAACAATGATTAAGATTGTGTAACTAACCATACAAATATGAACTATAATATCGCCAATAGTATGACATTTATTTAAATGAGGTTTAATTATGGCGAGCAAACTTGAATGTTTTGATATGGTGTTATTTGGTGGTACCGGAGACTTAGTAAAAAGAAAGCTATTACCTGCATTATACAATGCATTTGTCGATGGTAATATTGAGTCTAGCTCACGCTTTTTTTGCCTAGGACGCGGAGATATGTCTTCAGAAGATTATATTACATCTGCGTACAAATATGCAACAGATGCAAAAAATAAGATAGAACCACACCATTGGAATGAGTTTGCCAAGTTAATTAACTACGTTCAATTAGATGTGAATGATGAGTCAGGATACAACAAACTTGCTACTCACCTAGACCAAAGTAAGACCAATATTTATTATTTGTCAACAGCGCCAGAATTATTTAAAACAATTAGCCATAATCTGGCTAAATCTGGACTTAATCATGAGCGTTCACGAGTTGTTTTAGAAAAACCACTGGGGAATGATCTAGCATCGTCTAATGATATCAATGACTATGTTGCACAATATTTTAAAGAAGATCAAATTTATCGTATTGACCATTTTCTAGGTAAAGAATCAGTACAAAACTTAATGGCTGTTCGCTTTGGTAATACATTGTTTGAAGCATTATGGCGTCGTCAGTGGGTTAACAGTGTTCAAATCACAGTTTCAGAGGATATTGGGGTTGGTTCACGGGGTGATTTCTATGAGCATACTGGTGCTTTGCGTGACATGCTACAAAACCACTTATTACAAATGTTATGTATTGTAGCAATGGAGCCGCCTTCATCATTGGATGCAGATGTAATTCGGGATGAAAAATTAAAAGTTTTACGCTCACTAAAACCATTATCTGAAGATGATGTACTTAAAAACGTGATTAAAGGTCAGTATAAAGCTGGTGCGGTAGCAGGACAATCAGTCAAGGGCTACTTGGAGGAAGATAAAGTCGCATCAAACAGCATAACAGAAACATTTGTAGCATTGAAAGCAGAAATTCAAAATTGGCGTTGGGCTGGTGTTCCGTTTTATTTACGCACGGGTAAGCGCATGCAAGAAAAAGTAGCTGAAATTGTAATTCAATTTAAAGATATTCCGTGTAAAATATTTCCGACTAGCGGAGGTACTTTTGCTAATCGTCTGATTATCAGAATTCAACCGGAAGAGACCGTAAAGCTCTTTTTCCTTGCTAAACAACCCGGTGACACCAATCGTTTGCAACCCGTTTATTTAGATTTGGACTTTAATGAAATGTTTCACGCGCGTCGCACTGATGGCTACGAACGCTTGTTATTAGACATTATCCGTGGCAATTTGAGCTTATTTGTTCGTCGTGATGAGCAAATTGCAGCTTGGAAATGGGTTGAACCAATTTTGGAAACATGGAAAGAATTAAAAGTTGCACCTAAACAGTACCCTGCAGGAACTTGGGGTCCAGCTAGTTCATCAGCTTTATTAGCTCGTGACGGTTTATATTGGCATGAAGAAATTGCGTAAGGATAAGAAAATGCATAATAAAATTTTTTCAGTAACTGGTTTACTGCTAATTGGAATAACTTCTGTTTGGATTAGTGGCTGTTCTACGCGTCAAGCACCTGAAACTATTCCGCTACCACCGCCCAAAAACCTGAGTAATGGGGCGCCAATATTGTTACCTCAACCAGGAAATGCGGCAAACCAAGTTATAAGCGAAAGTGCTGCAGCGATTGCTAATGAATCGCAACCAACTAGGTTTAAACAGATTACAGAACAACGAGGACCTGGTGGTGTTGTAAATAAAATTACAGTAGATAATCCTAGCGGAGGACTACCCGATTACACCCTGACACCTAACCAGCAATACGATACTAATAATAACCCAGATAAGTTAACAACACCAAACTGGGGCTGGAATTTCTAATTACTGGGTAATAAAAAACCTCCAAATTAAATTTGGAGGTTTTTTATTACAAAATAAGTCTACAATGTTGGACAAACTCCAGAGTTAGAACCATCTTTCAGTGAATTTTCAAAAGTACAAAGAGCAACTATACTGCCCTGAACAAACATATCACCATGATCAAACGGAGTACCTAAAAAGTTAATACCAAATGAAGAGGCAGTCCAAAATTTATTTTTAGCAGCACTATTTACTTGTGATGGAGTAAGTATATCCATTGGTGCAAGTTGCGTCGCATTATTTGTCAACTGAAAATTAGGAATAATTGTTGATTCAATTAAAGCACCACTCGATGGAGTAGAACACGGAGCAGCTGATGCAACTAAGTTGCCACTACCTGGAAAACTAACACCATTTCTCATACATGAGTAGGCTTGATATGAATTAATCACTGTCACTGCAGAATCATAGTTCATGTGAATAAAGTTAATTGGTGAACTGGTTTGCCAATTATATGTTGATCCATCTGCTAAAATAGTAACAAACTGAGGGTCTGTAGCAATCTTCTGGTGAATAAAATTAGTTCCTGCATTATTAGTACCCCAATTGCCAGCAGGTAAAGATTCTGGAATATCACCAAAAGGAGTAAATACGGTAATACTTGGCGCTGTTATTGGGTCATAACCATTGATCTTAATTGAATTGCCAAAAATACCAGCCATAATTTGGCTACCAGTATATACATCACCAAGAAGACCAGAATATAATTGATATAAACTTGCTACAACATTCCCAGGCATTTCTACATCAGCCCAGAACTGATGATTCATACTCATATCATATGCACCATTTAAATTTTGGAATTTGTAATAAGTAGCTGCAGTCAATACATAGCTAGTTAATAGTGGTTTAATTTTGGCTGCATATGGAGCACTACCAATATTCCAAGTATTCATCGCAGAAACTTCTGGTGTTACGCCTGACTGATTAGATTCCATCATATCAACGTTTCCACAATCATAGCTAGGGTTACTTGCACAATTAAGTAAACCATCGTTATTATTATTAAAGGCAAAATTCATTTGATCAGTTAAAGAATAAGCCCCCTCTTGCGGCGAAGTAATTTTTAATGACAAATTAGCCGAGCTAAGCATGCCAGCCGCAGTTGATTGCGCCATTTGTGAAGCTTTCAATGCATAACCGCCACCTTCCGAATAGCCGGTTATAAACAATGGAAGCGTTGTCGAAGAAGGAACATTAAACGGTGCTGATTCTAAAATCTGTCTCATTGCTGGGAACATATTAAATGCAGATAAGACGTTATTTTCTGGGAATACTACGTATGGATGAACATTATCATAATCTAAACCCTGACCAACATAATCTGGAGCTATAACTACGAATCCACGTGCAGCATATACTGCGGAGAGCATTGCAAAAGTTCCAGCTCCTGTACTATCTAAAGCAGTAACGTTACAGTATGAAGGTATATTTGAAGATACATTACCAGATGCTAAAGGTCCTAAACATGAAGGAACTTGATTCTTACCCCACGTTGTCGGATGAAAATAAACCACCACTCCACGTGGAGTGACACCATTAGGAACGATAATTAGACCAGACGCAGTACGACTAATTTGGTTAGTATTGGTAGTTGCATTTTGCCCTGGTGTTTTATATTCAATTGCATATGCAGAAACTGAACCTGCTTTAAAATAGCTAGGATTACGTATCGGAGCTAATGGGTTAAAATTGAACGTTGTTGCACTATTAATAATATTCGCTGACTCAAAAGCTGACTCAACGGCAAATGAGTTACCAACAATCCTCCCAAAATCACCAGTTTGGAGCATTACTGGGTACAATACTTGCATACTGGCATAGCTACCTATATTTTGCTTTGATACAGAGACTACATTACCATAGCCCGCATTTTGTGTTGGTCCAGCGGCACCGCCGCCACCACAAGCATTGAGCATAAATGCGGATGAAACCGCTAACACCGAAGTAATTTTTTTTAGCTTCATTTCCTATGTTCCCCATAAAATAGGTCTCAGTGTGAGAATAAAAATCAACATGCCATTATAAACACAAGTGCTCATAAAATGGCTAATTTTAACTTGTTTTAGCGAACTCTCATTCCTGCTTGAGCTCCTTCATGTGGTTCCAAAATATAAAGTCCACCGTTTTTATCTTCAAAACTGGCAGCTAAAACCATCCCCTCACTCATTCCAAATTTCATTTTTCTAGGTGCTAAATTTGCAACCATTACAGTATGTTTGCCAACTAGATTAGCTGGGTCATATGCAGATTTTATTCCAGCAAAAACATTACGAGTTTCAGTGCCTATATCCAATGTTAACTGAATTAATTTATCTGCACCAACAACGTGACTAGCTGCAACAATTTTAGCTATTCGCAAATCAATTTTGCTAAAATCATCAATTGAAATAGTTTCAGCAATTTTTTCATAAGCAATATTTTCTGCCTCTGGTTTTGAATCTATATTTTGTGCATCTAACTGATGTTGGTTTATTTCAATTATTTTGTCAATCATTGCTGGTTCAACTCTATTAATTAAATGGGTATAATTATTAATTTTGCTATCAAGAATTAAATAATCTAAATCTTGCCATGTTAACGGTGCAGATTTGAGAAATAACTCTATTTTAGCTACCAACTGTGGAACTACTGGTTTTAAATAAATTGCAATTAATCTAAACGAATTAATTAGTGTAGTACATACAATATTTAGTTCTTGTTCTTTATCTGCCTCTTTTGCTAATAGCCAAGGTTTATGGTTATCAACATAAAGATTAACCTCATCTACTATCCGCATAATAAGCTTTATTGCTTTGGCAAATTCACGCTCTCGATATAAACTTGCCAATTCATCTTTAATTGTTAATACATCATTAATTAATTCACGATCCAAACTAGTAGCCAAGCGATTATTAAATCGTTTACTAATAAAGCCTGCGCAACGTGAAGCAATATTAATGTATTTACCGACTAATTCTGAATTAATTCTAGCTATAAAATCATCAAAAGAAAAATCAATATCTTCAATTTTAGCAGTCATTTTACTTGCTACATAGTAACGGAAAAACTCAGGGTTTAAACCGCTAGCCAAAAAACTGCTGGCAGTAATAAATGTACCGCGGGATTTAGACATTTTTTGTCCATTAACCGTTAAAAAACCATGTACACAAAGATTATCCGGAGTACGATAACCAGAATTATGTAATACTGCAGGCCAGAATAAAGCATGAAAATACAAAATATCCTTACCAATGAAATGATGAATTTCAGTATCTGAACTATTCCATAACTGATTAAAATTCAAGTTGTTTTGCTGGCAATAATGCATAAAACTACTTAAATAACCAACTGGAGCATCCAGCCAAACATAAAAATACTTACCTGGTGCATCAGGGATTTCAAAACCAAAATAAGGCTTATCACGAGAAATATCCCAGTCTTGTAAACCTCCGTCCAGCCATTCCTGCATTTTATTACGCGCTTCTGTTTGTAACCGGCCTTTAGCAGATAACCACTGCCCCAAAAATTCACCGCATTCGCTAAGCTTAAAGAAATAGTGTTCAGATTCACGAATCACAGGAGTTGAACCAGATACTGCTGAGTAAGGACTAATCAATTCAGTTGGTGCGTAAGTCGCACCACATTTTTCACAACTATCTCCGTATTGATCTTCAGCTTTACATTTGGGACATGTTCCCTTAACAAAACGGTCTGGTAAAAACATCTGTTTTTCTTCGTCAAATAATTGACTGATTGTACGAATTGCAATTTTATCGTTGTCTTTTAGCTTATTATAAATATCATAGGCGCATTGTTTATTTTCAGGCGAATTTGTTGTATAGAAATGATCGTAAGCAATTCCAAATCCGGCGAAATCTGCTGTATGTGCTTGATATGATTCGGTAATCAATTGTTCTGGTGTAATACCCCGTTGCTCGGCTTTGAGCATAATTGGTGTTCCGTGGGTATCATCAGCACAGATAAAATAACAATTTTTAGCTTGCATTTTTTGAAAGCGTACCCAAATATCGGCTTGAACATGTTCTACCATATGTCCTAGATGAATATCGCCATTTGCATAAGGCAGAGCACAGGTTACGATTATATTTTTTGGCATGTTGTTAATCCTAAAGCGAGCAACCTACTAAAACAGTCAACTAATTTCAATATAATATGCTAAGATGGAGCATATTATGATTTATATAGTTGCCAGCAGGTATCAATATATATTTATGGAAAAGAATTATTATTTATGAATAACACAATTAATAAACCTATCATTATAGCACATAAGGTTAAAAATGGACTAAAGCGGATTAGTAGTATCAAGAACATTATTGCCATCACCTCTGGTAAAGGTGGTGTCGGTAAATCAACCACTGCACTAAATCTGGCCATAGCAATGGGAGGTCTTGGCGCAAAAGTTGGTATTTTAGATGCTGATATTTATGGACCATCATTACCGATTTTAGTTGGCGCGAAAGACTATAAACCCGCAGTTAGTGAAAATAATTGTTTTGTGCCATTGGATAAGTTTGGAATAAAAGTAATGTCATTTGGTTTTCTTGTAGATTCTAAGACCGCAACAATTTGGCGGGGTGCAATGGTTAACAAAGCACTCAACCAGTTGTTAAATGATACAGAATGGGATGAGCTCGATTATTTATTTGTTGATATGCCACCTGGAACTGGAGATATTCATTTAACAATGGCGCAAACAATTCCACTAACGGCGACAATCGTAGTTACCACGCCGCAAGATATCGCCCTACTTGATGTTGGCAAAAGTATTAATATGTTTCACAAATTAGATATTCCATGTCTTGGAGTTGTTGAAAATATGTCAACTCATATTTGTGAAAATTGTGGGCATGAGTCCGACATTTTTGGATTTGGCGGTAATACACGTCTTAAAAATGAGTACAACTTGGATTTATTGGCAAAGCTACCACTTAATCTGGCAATTTGCCAGCATAGTGACCGTGGTGAACCTATTGTATTGAAAGAAAATTCAATTGCAAATATTTATAAAACCCTTGCCCATAATACACATCAGCAAATAAGCTTATTACCCAAAGATCATTCTAATTCATTATCAGGAGTAAAAGTTGTAGTACGATAGATGAGTAAATAATCTCGCTAAAGATTATACACATAGTAAAATTGCGTATAATTAACCAAATTACCGAAAGTTATTCATGAGTAAAACTATAGATCAGCCTATTACTAATCACAAAAAACTTTTTCTTGCTGCTGGAATTGGCAATTTCTTTGAAATTTTTGATTTTTTTGTTTTTGTATTTTTATCTTCAGTAATAGCTGATTTATTCTTCCCAAAAAATATTGGTTATTTAGCCATCATCTTTACTTATATGACAGTTACGATTAGCTACATGTTACGTCCATTTGGTGCAATTATTTTAGGAAGTTTGGGCGATAAATATGGACGAAAATCTATTTTTAGCCTATCAATTTTAATGACCGCAATTCCATCATTGGTTATTGGGCTTTCACCTACTTTTCATCAAATTGGTTATTTTGCAGTAGCTATTTTACTGATTTCGCGTATCTTTCAAGGATTTTCATCTGGGGCGGAGATGCCTGGATCAGTTACTTATATTGCTGAAACCTATCATCGGAAAAATTACTATTTTTATAGCGCATGGATGCCTTTTGGTGCTAATATGAGCATAGCATTAGGCTCGTGGGCAATTCGCAATATGATTGAAATGATGAATCATGATTTTTTATATAGTTTTGGTTGGCGAATCCCATTTATTTTAGGTAGTTTACTTGCCGTAATTGGCTTTTATATTCGGAAAAACATTGCAGAAAGCGGAGACTTTCAGACAGCAAAAGCTCAACATAAAGTGCAAAAAATTCCGGCATTGGCTTTATTTACTACTTATCGAAGTGAACTTATTATGGGGGTTTTCTTAGTTCTGATCGCATCTTTGATAACTTCGGTGTTTCACGTCTTTTTGCCTAATCTTTTTGTTAAATTTTTACATCTAGAGTTAAGTGTTGCTGCCAATATTAGCTCGGTAGGTGCATTAACTGTTTCTGTAGCTATAATTTTATCTGCATTATTAGCAAGTAAAATAAATCCAACAACAATTGTTAAATACTCAATTGTTGGTTTAATTATAATATTAATTCTGGTTTTAACCGGTACGTTACCCTTGGATAACTTACAAATGCTATATAGTGTAGTAATTTTATTATCAATTTTTGCTGGCGGAGTTAATGGCATTTATTGGGGATTACTCGTTGATTTATTTCCCGTTGAAGTTCGTTATAGTGGCGTAGCGGCTTGCTTTAGTTTAGCATCTTTAATTGGAGGCGGATTAACTCCTTTATGGACAAGCAGCATATTGGCTCTTACTAATGATTATCGCTACATCATTACGATTTGTCTTCTGGTATCAATACTGTGTCTAGTTAATAGCTTCTTTGTTGCACGCTATTTTACTAATCGAAAATGTTATTTTAACTCACTTGCTAGTTGATACCGTGATAATTTAGCATAAAAATTATTTATTCAAATAAAAAATTCTAATAAAATTAATTAAATCTTAATAGTGGAGTAATTTCATGCAACAACAGCTGCGTCTAAATCGTGAAGAAAAGAAAATTGTCGGCTTAGCCGCATTAGGTGGAATGCTTGAATTTTATGATTTTATTATTTATGGAATATTTTCTGTTTACTTTGCCAGCCAATTTTTCCCCAGTGGCAATCAAATAATCTCAATTATTGAGAGTTACGTTGTTTTCGTTTTAGGCTATATTGCTCGTCCAATAGGTGGAATGATTTTTAGCCATGTCGGCGATGAACATGGACGAAAAAAAGTACTGATTATTACTATAGTATTAATGGGTGCTTCTTCGCTTGGAATTGGCCTGCTACCAACTTATGCGAGTATAGGTTATGCTGCACCAATTGGACTGTTAGTATTACGACTGCTACAAGGGCTAGCTTTAGGTGGAGAGCTGCCAAGTACATATGTGTATATCAGTGAAAGCATGCCACAAAAGCGAGGAAGTGGCTTTGGAATTACAATGACAGGCGTTAATGCGGGGCTTTTATTGGGAATGGCAATTAACCAACTCCTAAATTTGAGTTTTAATACTGAGCAATTGACCGCTTATGGTTGGAGAATTCCATTTATTATTGGTGGCGCATTATGCCTAATTAGTTATAAAATTCGTAAAACTTTGCAAGAAACAGCAGCATTTAATAAAATTCACGATAAGCCAGAATTTCCACTAGCTTACTTGTTTAAACACAACCTTCCGCAAATGATTGCAGGAATTGCAACCACTGGTATAATGTCTTCATTGGTGGTAATTGCAATTATTTTTATGCCTACTTACTTGCATAAAATGTTGCATATTGATAATCGTCTTATTAGTCAAATTATGCCAGTTGCAATGGTTTTAAACGTTATAGCTATCTACATTACTGGTCGTATTGCCAACCACGTAACTCCGTATATTATTTTGCGTAATTTAATTATTGCAAGTATCATCCTTACCCCAGTTTCATACTGGTTAATTGATGCGCAACATATTGCAGCTGGAGTTATTATCTTAGCTATCTTGGAAGGCATCGCAGCAATGATTATCCCCTATTTAATTACATGCTTATTTCCAGCTAAAATCCGTTTAACTGGAGTGGCTATGAGTTATAACATAGGCTTTACTATTTTTGGCGGAATGGCACCGATTATTATTAGTAGCTCAATTCAGTCTGGATACGGTGTATACCAGACTCCATTGATTTTCATGGTTGTGATTCTACTAATTTGCAGCTTTGGATTATATTATGCTAAGCGCCATAGCTGTGATCCTATTGCGTAAATAGAAGTGGTTATTAGTTATTCAAAATAAATGACTTAACCAATAATTCGCGCCCTTGTAAAATTTGATATTCTCCATAAGTCTTGCAGTGTGGACATGCATCATAGAGATTAGTTAAGAAGAATTGCTGATTGCATTTTGTGCATAATGCTGATCCTTCTATTTCAGCAACCTCTAACTGAACTTGTCCACAAGCTAATTTCTCGGCGACCACTGGAAACCAAAAAACAAGCGATTCTACATCTACTCCCGAAAGCTTACCAATTTCAATTTTGATCTGACTAACATTATCTAAAACTCCGGCATTTGCTCGTGAAACTTGCTTTATAATACCTTCACACAATGAAAATTCATGCATTCCTACCCCTCCAGTTCAATTCGTTGTTTGCGATGATGCTTCAGTCGATAAAAACTGTAAATACCAATAAAGATAAACGTTAGTAATAAAATGGGCATTGCCAATGCTTGTGAACGAATACCTACCTGTTTGGATAGATAAACACTCATCCCGCTAACGACAAAAGAAAATAAAGCAAGGCTCACCAATCCACCAATAATTAACAAGATCATATTAACTTCAATTGTAATAATATCGTAATGTACAATTTTATTTACCGTAGACTGTAGTGAATTATAAAATACGGCCATTAAAATGACACATAGTAGTACCCAATGATGAAAGTATAAATTTGTGGCAACAAATAGCACCGTAAAGGTTAATAATCCCAGAACCCACGCAAAAAGACTGTAAGCACTAAACTGATTGAAACAACGTAAGAAAAACCAATTTACCGCCACAGATAATGAAGCCGCAAGAAAAATTACATCCGCTATATGTCTAGCACTCCAATTTTCTGAATATTCTAAAAATAAAGGCATCATAAAATACCATTTAACTAAAAAGGCTCCAATTACTATATTTACACCTAATCGAGCAAAGAGCTCTTTCTTACAGTTAAATAATTGAGTATAAATTTCCTTCATTTGTTTTGCATCAAGAACTGTTTTATATCTGGCTAATGAATGAGAATAACATGCAACAATAAGACTAACAGTTAGTAACGGAATAATTAGTGGATTTATCATAAAATTATGATGTGCAACTAAAATGGCGCTTAACTTATTTAAAATTGAAGCAAAAATTAAACCACTGGAGATCGCGAAGAAATAGCATTGCACTAGAAATAAATAGGCGGAGCTATTTTTAATTATAGAAAAAAGAGCACCAATAGTGACAATCTTATCACAAGCGTATCCAATCGCAAAGGCACCAGAAATAAGAATAAAAATTACTAAAACCGACAAATCATAATGCTTTAGAAAATTTAGCCCCAAAGTTAAAAATATAGAATAAAGTATTTGAACATAACACACTATTTTACCTATGTAACTAGCAGGATGAATTACTCGACGATAGTATAAAATCAATAAAAAGGCAATTAAACATGCCATCAAAACCGCACTAAATAAAACATCAAAATAAAACGTTGAAGGAAACCAATTTGGAGTTTGGAAAACCACCATTGCTACGACATGGTGATGAGCCAGCAGAACAAAAAAAATGGCATATTCCACGAGGCTTTGTAATAAAAAGGTGACAATTATTTTTCTTTGTGGCGTCGAAAATTGATTGTGCCAAAAATAATACATTGAATTTTGTTTAAACACTCTACTCTCTTTTAACTGAAAAGCTTTGACCATCTTACGGTAAAGTCCACAATTATACCAATTATCAGTATACTTAGTTATTTTGATAATTATCATTCTTTATTGTTGCATATTATTTGCAAGTTTGCTATAATATCCACGTAGACTTTAATGGCAATATCAGATTAAATTACTAAACTATTAAAAAGGGGCTTAATTATGTTTTGTTATCAATGTGAACAAACTTTACGTACACCAACCGGAGTAGGATGCAATTCTTTAGGTATTTGTGGCAAAGACAATACTACAGCTAATTTACAAGATTTATTAATTCACGCACTATCTGGTCTTAGCATCTATGCACAAAGTGCTAGAACCATTGGCGTAATTGATCCCAAAATTGATGCATTTGTTGCTGAGGCATTATTTTCGACATTAACCAATGTTAATTTTGATCCGCAAAGAATGCAAAATTACATTCATCAAGCTGTAGCTATGAGAGAAGAACTCTCTGCACGCTACATAGCAGCCTGTGAAGCACAAGGAATAGTTCCAAAACAACCTAATCTAACAGCTGCAAATTATCAAGCTGCGACTGGCTTGGATGGATTATTAGAACAAGCGGATTCAATTGGATTTGATATGCGTTCTTTAAACTTAAACGAAGACTTAACTGGCTTATATGGCTTAGTTTTATTTGGATTAAAGGGACTTGCCGCATACACTGATCATGCAAAAATGCTTGGACACACGAATCCTCAAATCTATGCAGCGATTCATGATTGTCTGGCATTTTTGGCAAGCGAATCTGATGATGCTAATGCCTATTTGGAATGGGCATTAAAGGTGGGTGCAACTAATTACCAGACTATGGAGTTATTAGATAAAGCACATACGGAAACATATGGACATCCAGAGCCAACACAAGTACGCATCACCCCGCTTAAAGGTAAATGTATTTTGGTCAGTGGACATGCATTAAATGATTTAGAAGATATTCTTAAGCAAACTACAGGTAAAGGAATTAATGTTTATACTCACGGTGAACTACTACCTGCTCTTGCATACCCCAAATTTAAACAATATCCACATTTAGTGGGTAATTATGGTGGCGCTTGGCAAGATCAACAAACTGAATTTGCGGCGTTCCCAGGTAGTATTGTGATGACTACCAATTGCCTGATTCAACCACAAAATAGTTATAACCAACGCTTATTTACTACCCACGCAGTTGGTTGGGCTGGTATTCCTCATATTGAAAACCATGACTATTCTCCTGTAATTAGCGCAGCGCTAGCGGCACCGGGATTTAGTTCAGATGCAAATGAAGCTAAATTCATTACCACTGGCTTTGCCCGTAAAACAGTATTAAATGCAGCACCTCAAGTGATTGAATTAGTAAAAAATGGCTCAATTAAGCATTTCTTCCTGATTGGCGGTTGTGATGGAGCTAAGAGCGGACGCAATTATTATACTGAATTTGCTCATCAAGTACCTAAAGACAGCATAATCTTAACTCTTGGCTGTGGTAAATATCGTTTTAATAAAGATGATTTTGGTGATATTGGCGGTATTCCACGCTTATTAGATATGGGACAATGTAATGATGCATATTCGGCAATTCAAGTTGCAGTAGCTTTAGCTGAAGCATTTAATTGTAGTGTTAATCAGTTACCATTATCACTAATTATTTCATGGTTTGAACAAAAAGCTGCAGCTGTATTATTAACATTACTCTATTTGGGAATTGAAAATATTTATTTAGGTCCAACTTTACCCGCATTTTTAACACCAAATGTAGTAAATATATTAGTAGAAAAATTCAAACTTCACCCAACCGGAGTTGCTAGTAAAGATTTAGCTCAAACTTATAATGCTTAGATCCTTTAATGCTAAATAAAAAGTCGTTATAATAACGACTTTTTATTTTAACACTAATTTAACATAAGTGATTGAGATAATCGCGTTTGAGCGCGATCCGCGCAAGCATGCTCTAAATCTAAGTAGCTGGCACTATTTACCTCTTTTGTAATTGATTTAAAAATATGACAATATTTAATTCCATAACCACATTTGTGATTTAAAACCAAATGTTTTGTTGTACTATCATAGCATTTATCCTGTTTAGCTAACTGAAGTATCTGTGCAGCAGTCATGCCCGCAAATTTACTTTGATAATATACTTCAGACTTAACATCAAGAAGTTTATTAAAACTGCCATTTCCGCAATATTGATACAATTGATAGTCACCATCTTGTTCACTATATTTTCTGGCGTCATTAAATTTTAAGTTAACGCATAACTTATCATTACTCAAAGAGGCTGCTTGTAATTTCTCAAAGTTGCCAACTTCATGCAGTATTCGCTTATTTCTTGAGGATAGATCAAGCATCGCATAAACGGAATCATTACCAATATTTTCAGCTTCAAAAATTAAAATTACTTGTTTATTTTGTAAGCGAAAAGCATATTTTACCAATGGGTTAGCTACTTGGCCTAATGGAATATTATTTAAGAACAATATATAATTCTTCGTATCTACATCATAAACGGAAGAAATCACACCAAGCTCAGTATAAAGACTATTAAATTGCAAATCAATAGCTTGCAGATTTTCATTTTGTTCATTTAGCAACTGATCTTGAGAATCTTTTGCCAAATTATTAATAAATTCACTATCTAAGTAACTTGATTTTATTGTAGAACTATTAAGGTAATTCTTATCTCCAGAAGTTTGTAGCGTCATATCTTCGGTAGAAAGATTAGAAGAACCATGAAGGTAACGATACCCAACAGCAGCAAAAACCATCATCCAAAACAAAACTATTAATAAATATAGAATTGGAATTGCTTTTAACTGGCGCAGAAGGGTTTTTCTTAGGTGCATAGTTCATGGTAAATTAGTTATTTTCAAGACTCAATTTTACCGTACTTGACACATGAAACTCTTGAATTCCACCCAAATAGAGTTAATTAAGTCTATAGATGCAACAATATCCAACAAATACCTATTTTTTCCACCAGTCAAGATTAGGAATAGTCTTAAATACATACTGCAAGCCATCACACCACCCTTGACGTAATTGTTGAAATAATTCGTTTGATTCGTCAATTAAACTGGTCATAGGCGTTGCAATCTCGATTTCACCTTCATGATTTATTGACTGCTGAGGTAAGTGGCTTAAATTGATCGGTAGTCCAACGGATAAATTGGAGCGTAAAGTTGAATCAAATGAAACTAAGGCACATTTAATCGCATCACCAAGAGGCGTTTCATAGCTAATGACACGATCTAAAATAGGCTTACCGTACTTTAACTCCCCTATTTGAAAAAATGGAGTTTCCTTGGTTGCTTCAATAAAATTACCTGCAGAATAGACCATAAATAGGCGTTGTCCTTCACCTTTAATCTGCCCACCGACTAGAAAAGAACATCCAAAATCGATTCCCGAGCTAGATGATGGTAAACGCCTAATAACTTCACGGACAGTATCGCCAACCCTACGCGCAACATCAAATAATGAATCCAACTGAAGAATATTATTCTCAACTCCGCGCTCAACTTCCTTACGTAATAAAGAAACTACTTCCTGAGTAGTACCCAGATTACCTGCATTTAATAAAAAAATTTGCCGTTCTCCGGCAACTTCAAAACGACTAGTTTTGCAAAAAACTGAAATATTATCGATTCCGGCATTAGTCCGGCTATCTGATGCAAAAATAAGTCCTTCTTTAATTTTTATCGCTACACAATATGTCATATAATACCCCTATTGTTCCGTCACTAATGATTTAACCGTCAAAATTTCATCGCCGCCACCAATTCTACTACCGCGAATAGGGCTACTATCTAAAAAATCTAGACCGTACGCTAATTCAATATACTGTTCTCCTGCCGAGCACTGATTACTTACATCAAAACTGTACCAACTTCCCAGCCAAATTTCAGACCAAGCATGGCTTGCCAAATGACTGCTATCATCAGTATGTAGATAACCACTAACGTAACGCGCAGGAAAGCCCAAATATCGACAACAGCCCAAGAAAATATGGCTATGATCCTGACAAACTCCAGCACCAAGCTCAAATGCTTCTTGCGCAGTGGTCGTAGCACATGTAGCACCGCTAGTATAAGGCACCAACTGCAAAATTTTGGCAGAAAGTGCATTTAACATTGCCAAAGAATTACTCACATCGAACTTAAATTTAGGATACTGCTGCACAAATTCATCAACAAAACTGCGCAGCTTCGTTCCTAATTCAGTTAACGGAGTAATTCTAAGATAATAACTAGATGGTAGTGTTCCTAATTCCATGTTAGCCCGAAATGGGAAAACTTCTACAATGCCCCGTGCAACAACCTCAAGCTCAGAAAATCGCCCTTGTAAGGTAAAGTAATGGGTTATGTTTCCAAAACAATCCTTGCTGACAATTCCTTTATTTGGAAGCTCAAGAGACCAGCTAATCACGTGTTGACGTTCGTTTTCGCGAGGCGTCAGATGAACAAGCTGAATACTCCGCAAAAGAGTTCCAGCATAACGATAGCTGGTTCGATGTTCTACATTTAATATCATACTGTTACAAAGTAACCTTTATGAATCGAAGTTGCTAATTCGGCAACCTCGTCTTGCAGCATCTGGATATAATCACTTTGTCCTATATCAACAATATCAGTCCATTCATCACAGCGAAGTTTTAAAAATAAACTACCACAGACTTTGAGTGAAGGACGACGTTTTTCCGCACGAATCAACTCAATTAAATCCTGTATCTTAGCAATGCAATATCGAACGCTACGCGGAACTGTTTTGTTAAATAATAAGAATTTAAAGACTCTGTCATGCGATGGAGTTGCTGCAATTGTTTCCTGATAAGCTTCAAAAGAGCTCACTGCACGCAAAATCATAATCCAATGATAGTAATCAGAATAATCAGTTAAACTATCTAAAACTAGTTTTGCTTCTAAGATACGCAGAGTTTGATCTGCGCGCTCAATATATAAGCCAAGACGTAGAAAATGCAAACTTAAATTTTCTGGCATAGTAATGCTCACGGCACCTTGAAAAATAAAAGCACGCTGACGCAACCAATCCGTAAATATTGATAGTGGTTTATGCTGCATTTCCTGAAACTCAATCCAAGTTTGATTGATAGCCTCCCAAACTTCACTACTCAAACGACTGCGCTCAGAACGTGCGTTCTCACGAGCTAGTTCAAGACTATTTCTAATTGAGGCTTGAGTATTACCAGAAATCATAAACTTACTAACGGCTTCTATTGATAACGCTGTACCTGTCAAGGCGAAATCAGCATATGCACTTTGAATATGCAATGGTAAAGCACGAAGTTTATCTAAATCACCAGCATACGGCATTCCTGGTTGAAAACAAGCATCAAGAAGTCTTGCGGTTGATTCTGCACGCTCTAAATAACGCGCCATCCAGTATAAATTAGATGCGGTACGGCTTAGCATTATTAATACCCTCCTTTTGGTTGATTTTCATTTAATACCCAAGTATCTTTTGTTCCGCCACCTTGAGAGCTATTAACCACTAAAGAACCTTTAGTTAATGCTACGCGAGTAAGTCCACCTGGAGTAACACGAACCTTAGCGCCAGATAATACATATGGACGTAAATCAATATGACGTGGTGTAAGGTCTTCATCTAACCAAATTCCACAAGTTGAAAGGCTTAGAGTTGGCTGAGCAATATAACCATCAGGCTTAGCTTTTAGAATCTCAGCAAAGCGAGCCCGTTCCTCTTTGGTACTTGCAGGACCAACTAACATACCATAACCACCAGCACCATGAACTTCTTTAACTACTAATTTATCTAAATTAGCCAGAGTATAGCTCAAATCTTCGGGATTTGATAAAATCCGCGTCGGAACGTTTTGTAATATTGCATCTTGTCCTAAATAGAATTTGATCATCTCAGGTACATATGGATAAATTGATTTATCATCTGCAACACCAGTACCTAGTGCATTAGCTAAAGCAACGCCACCTGCACGATAAGCTTGAACTAATCCTGGAACACCCAAATACGAATCAGGATTAAGCGCCAGTGGGTCTAAAAATGCATCATCGACCCGACGATATAAGATATCAACCGGTTTAGCGCCATAAATACTACGCATCCAAACACGATCATTTTCAACAAATAGATCTCGCCCTTCAACTAACTCAACTCCCATTTCTTTTGCCAAAAATGCATGCTCATAATAGGCACTATTATATGGACCAGGAGTTAGTACTGCAATAGTAGGATTTTCGCAAAACGCACATTCTTTTAAAGTAGTATGAAGTAACGATGGATAATGATCTACAGGTTCGACATTATATCTCTCAAACAGCTCGGGAAATAATTTACGACTCATCCTGCGATTTTGCAGCATATATGAAACACCACTTGGAATACGCAAGTTATCCTCGAGTACATAATAATTGCCATCAGAGTGACGAATTAAATCAACCCCACTAATTTGTGAATAAACCTTATGAGGAAGATCAATGTTTAACATACAAGCTTGAAATTGCGCATTTTTATAGATTTTCTCAGCTGGTATAATTCCTTCTTTAAGGATACGCCCTTCATGATAAACATCCTCCAGAAATAGATTTAGTGCTAAAACTCGCTGCTCCAAACCTTTTTGCAAATATTCCCATTCCGCAGCTGGAATCATTCGCGGTACAGGATCAGAAGGAATTAACCGCTCCGCACCTTCCTCTTCACCATAAACGGCAAAAGTTATTCCAATTCTTCTAAATAGCAGATCTGCTTCTGCCATTTTACGATCTAAATATCCAGTTGGACAGTTCTTCAGCCAATCTAAATATGGCATATAATGCTGACGGATGCCGCCGTTTTGGTCAAAAATTTCATCAAACATTATTTACTCTTATAAAAAATTATAGGTATTATCAAGATAAACGTAATTACTCACTATGCCGTAAAAACATTATAGAAAAGTTTAATAAAAACACTCAATCTTGTAGTATACCTTAAAATCAGCTCAATTATGATTGTAATCTTAATCTAAGTAACAAATTATAATAAATTTCTAGTAAATGAACTAAATAATGTTGTAATTTACTTCATTCTAGTATTATTTTATTTAGGTTAATCACCCCAAAAATTAGAAACTGCACAATAGATTATCAACAGAATAACGTCTATACAAGTTAACTCAATTACTGAGCTGAAGGAGTACTTTCATAATGTTGGCTCTCATAGTTAAAAATAAGTTTTTCTGTTTCAAACCCTTGATTTTTAGCTATAGTAATTACACTGTTTATTGATTCTTGATCAACATTATTTGAACGGGCAAGTATCCAAAGATAATCATGATCTGGGCTACCAACTAATGCTATTTTTTCATAATCGACATAAAGCACCCAATAATCACCATATCCAACAGGCAGCCATCTTAGATATTTAGGTAAAAACGTTACTTCTAACTTACCTACATTCGCTGATTCAACAAAGGACGCAATACCATCTGCGATACTTGGACCATCGCCATCTCTACTGCACTTATTAACTACCATCACTTTATCAATATTATTAGGATCTATTGAATAGGTTGCAGTGATCGGTGCAATGCACTTTTTTTCAAAGCGATTTGGTAACTGTGCTATTTCGTACCAAGTTCCCAAATATTTATCAATTTTAAAATCTCCAATCGGAGTAACAGTACTTTCTGCATGCACTAAACTCATAGAACCAAATACTATTGCGACCATAAAAAATAACTTAAGTACGCGCATAACCACTCCATTCATTCAATGTTAACTTATAATAAATTAGATTAATGTTGCTATTATCCCATATAACGATAAGATATATGCTAAATTATAGAGCTAGTATTCTTTTAAACTTATGGAGCCGCCAATGAACGAATCAAATGAGAAAAAGTCTAAATACATTGCCATGCCAGATACGCTGGTTATTTTATTTGGGGTTGTATTTCTAGTTTATCTATTAAGTTTTTTTGTACCAGCTGGAAAATTTGACACACAAAAAGTTAGTTATAACGCAGATGGTGTGACAAAAACACGCAGCGTTTTAGTTGCCAGCAGTTATCAAATACAAACAGACTCCAACGGTAAGGTAGTACACAATCCTCCTGCTATTTTCGCTAATGATGGCAAACCAGGTTTTTTAAATTTTGTTTATGATGGTATCACATCTGGTGATCGAAATGGTGGTGCTGTTGGGGTGATGGCATTTATTCTCATTATTGGTGGTGCATTTGGTATTATCATGCGTAGCGGCGTAATTGAAGCAGGAATGATGAAATTAATTGCAAAAATGAGTACACGTAAGATTTTAATTCTTCCTGTCATGGCTTTAATCTTTTCTATTGGCGGTGCAGTTTTTGGTATGGGTGAGGAAGCAATTGCTTTTGCTTTAATTTTAGCACCTATGATGGTCGCAATGGGTTATGATGCCCTAACTGGTGTACTTGTGACTTATTTAGCTACTCAGGTTGGTTTTGCTACCTCATGGATGAATCCATTCTCAGTCGCAATTGCGCAAGGTATTGCTAATGTTCCGGTTTTGTCTGGTTCACTATTTAGAATTACAATGTGGGCGGTATTTACCGCATCAATAATGATTTATAGCGTAGTTTATGCCCGATCAATTCAAAATAATCCACGTAAATCATTAAGCCATGACAGTGACAATTACTTCCGCGAGCAATTAGCAGAAATTAATGTTAAACAGCACTTTGGTTTTGCCTCTTGGTTAATCATTGTAGTACTCGCACTTGGTATTGTATGGGTTGTTTACGGTGTAATTGCTAAAGCGTACTATATCCCAGAAATTGCAACCCAATTTTTTGCAATGGGATTAATTATCGGCATAATCAGCACATTGGCAAAAATTAATGGAATGAATCTTAATGTCATGGCAAAATCATTTAAAAGTGGCGCAGCCGACTTGTTGCCAGCGGCATTAATCGTAGGAATGGCACATGGTATTATCCTCATGATGGGTGGTGCTGATGCAACACAGTTTACTATGTTAAATACGGTACTTCACGCTTCTGCGAACTTACTCAGTGGGCTAAACGAATATGCCTCAGCTATCGCAATGTTTTTATTTCAGTCAATTTTTAATATATTTGTTACCTCTGGTTCTGGTCAAGCTGCATTAACTATGCCATTAATGGCTCCATTATCTGATTTAGTTGGAGTTGGTCGTCAAATTGCCGTCCTCGCCTTTCAACTTGGCGATGGCTGGACTCATTGCATTATGCCAACTTCTGCAGCATTGATGGGAACATTGGGAGTTTCTCGGATTGATTATAGCGTATGGCTTAAATTTATCATTAAGTTTTATCTTTATTTAATGTTGCTAAGTGCTGCTTTCATTATCTTTGCGGTAATGATTAATTACCAATAAATTTTGTTGCTAACTGGTCGCATACAGATAAATACTCCCTCGTTAATATGTTGAAATACTTCATTAATATGTATGGGAAAGCTCTAGAAGGTTTTATTTTTTATTGCAATTAGCGCTGAGTCTAGATTTGGATAGTGAAAATTAAACTTATCACTAATTAGTCGCTCTGGTGAAACCTTAATACTGCTTAAGAATAATTCCTCTCCCATCTGTCCAAAGAGGGCTTTAATTAAAAATTTTGGCATAGTCATGAAGCTAGTTCTATGCCAAGTTTTAGCGATAAGCTTGGTAAGCTCGGCATTATTCTTCATATCTGGTGCGACAATATTATAAACACCTTGTTTTTCATAGCTTATCAAAAAATCCAAAGCATTTAATAAATCCGGCAAGGCAACCCACGGCATGTATTGTGATCCATCACCTAATATACCTCCCATACCCAAAGTAAATGGTTTGAGCATTTTGGGAAAAGCTCCGCCATTGCTACTAAACACTACGCCAAAACGCGTAATCGTTCGTAGACCAATATATTCATTTGCTTCACTCTCCCAACGTTTAGTGATCTCTTCAGAAAAGTTAGCATAATGAGAATAATCAATTTTAGTTTCTTCATCATTTATTTGATTAGATTTATAAATACCAATAGCGCTGACCGAGATTAAATGCGGTTTTTTATCGCAGCTATTAAATAAATTGACGAGTTTCTGAGTAGTTTCAATACGGCTGCTTAATATTTCCTCTTTACGTTTCACGCTCCAACGTTTATCACCGATGTTACATCCCGCTAAATTTAGCACAACATCAATCGACTGAATTAATTTACGATTATCATTTAATTCATCCCACGTAATGTGTCCAGCTGTTATATTATGACTTAGTAAAATAAAATTATATTTACTAGAAAATTGCTTAACAAACGCAGTAGCAATATAACCGTTACTGCCAGTAATTAGAACATTTTTCATCTTTAGTACTTTCTACTTGACTGGTTACATAAGATAGCATACATTAAAACGAGTCACTGAATACTTATTTTATCACTAATTTTGACTTAGATAGCATCTGGAGAAATCAATATTTTTAATTTCATCAAAGCAATCACTAAAAACATTTAGCTTATCGAGAGATTATAGCATACGAATAATATGTGGGTCTCGTTCTTCAAAAATAGTCCTTTTGAATGTGTCTTAATAATACGGAACTACGTAGCTATTGCATATCGTTGATACAAATATTTACATTGACAAATACCCTACTAATTTAGTACACTATGTAAATATTTATGGAGATGAGCAAATGAAAACATTACTAGCCTTGTTTGCAAAACTATTTTCTGGCTGGTTTTGCAATTCTGCCTGTAAGACCAAATTAGACCAGAATGAACGCGAAAAAATTATCAAGCTGTCCAAGAATGTTGATATGGATGAATACTGAAAAACCCGCCATTGTTGGCGGGTTTTTGCTCAATAGTTAATGTCCGTGTGATTTCTCATATTGATTGACAAACTCTAGCAGAACATCATTAATTTTAGTCTGATATTTTTTACTATGCTGCTTAAAGAAAGCCACAATTTTAGGGTCAAGCTTTAACGTTACCGGAATTTTGTCAGGATTATTAGATTCTAAAACTTTAGTTAATGCATCAAACATCATTTTATCAGTAATGATTGTATTCTCATTAGCTTCCGGATATAGTCTTTCCCAGCCTTTAGTTTTGCTCATGTCAGGAATATCAGAATAATCAATACTTTCATTGGACATTTCTGCCAGTTTTTTTAATTGTTCATTTGTCATTTTAGCCATTATAGATCACCTTATCCCTTCCTGCCGGACGTGCTGAAATTATTCTGATATTTCCATTTCGCTCGGTAAATGCTATAAGGACAATTAATACTCCCCTCACTTTACCCAGCAAATGAAATCGTTTCTCAGTCCCAACAATACGGTCAAATCTGCGCACTGAGTTAGGGTCGCTGAATGCTTCGCTGGCGGTTTCAAAATCAATACCATGCTTGGCTATATTTGCTTGATTTTTAGTTTCATCCCATTCAAATTTCACTCATAGCCCCTTTATCCGATAACATAATTATACTACGGCATATTGCTATTTATAAATATAATTAGCAATATTTTGCGGTTAATTGATAGTTTTGTTATTGAATAGCTTTATGATTAGATGTATTGGAGATGACTAATTTCTTACGAGTAAGATTGTTTTCAATTACTTACCAGATACAGGCAGTATATTACAATCTTTCAAATTGTAAAGTAAGGTAGGAGCTGAAAACATCTCTAAGCATCTGGGCTTATTTCTTTTGCAGTATTGTATTTACCTCTCCCGCCATTATTTACCACCCTTTAGCACATAATGGCTTAATTGTAGGGCAGCAAGTCAACCACAACGGCATTAGCTACAATGTAGTTTTCTGATGACTTTAGAATTTATGAATAAAACTAGCGAACTAAATTTGCCTATCTCCGCCGCAAGCAACGGAGTATTAAGGCAAATTTCCTCTTCGAGACCGTCCGCTGGTAGTTACTGTCTTAACGCGGCAAGCCGCGAGATTAAAAGTTTTTATACTAAAAAGCTCTTCATGAGAAGTAAGTGAAAGATTGTCTGCAAAAGAAATTGCCAAAGATATAAAAAATACAGTAATCAACTAGTTAAATATATGCTAATAATTATTTTACAGTATAATAGATTGATTAAAATTTTTACTATGAAACCAAAATGAAAGAATATTTAAAATCAATCGGCATAAAAATTCTTAATGCTCTGCGTGTGTCAGTGTTTTTGTTAGTTGGAATGACAGTTGCATACGTCTGGACAAACACCACAGCAAGCGGATTTCTTGACGCCTGCGTGGGTGCGCTAACCACAATAAATATTTTTGTAAAGGCTAAATTTATCAGCGAGCTGTACATGATAAAGAATAATTACCATTCTTTGTTCGTTGTTACAGTTGTGGTAATTGGTTTGGATATTATATTTTTGCCGATTTGCCAGTGGGCATATAAGAGAATAAAATTTGGGTGTTATACTATTTGTAATCTTTGCTACAAAGATAGGCAGCAAAGAAATATTTTCGCACTCTGGTATAAATCTATATTATTGGATGGTCAGTGGGGAAGCGGAAAAACCTATTATTACAACCATGAAATAAGACCATATCTTACTTCCAAGCCAATATACATTTCCTGCTTCAGTGCCACTCGTGAGCAGTTGATCACCCAATTAATGATTTCGAATCCACTGTTTAATATATTAAGTTTACATGGTATATTAAGTGGATTGATGAAAAACAGCTGGCAATCGTTTATGCCAAAGAATGACATTGTAGTATTTGATGATCTTGAACGCTTGCATGGCGCAGACGATAAAGCATATAGCGATTTAATCGGAATAATGAATTTTTTAAAGTATGATAACGGGTGTCGGTTATTGCTAATTTGTAACAGGCAGGAAATTGGTTCAAAAGTTTTTTCTGCATATTTGGAAAAAGTACTGGATTACGAAATTGAGAAATTTAATCCTAAGGAAAATATTGAAAAAGTATTAAAAGAGGCTAGGATTAGTATAAATGCAATCGAAAAGCTTTTGGAGTTATCAATTGAAATTGTAACTAATGCTTTCTTGGATAAAAACTACTTTAACTTGCGAATTATTAAATCAACATACATTAAGATATTCAGAGAAACTTATCCGATAATTATTGAAGGGATTCCAGAAAAATCTCTGCAAGATATACAGAATCAAGAGATTATTTGTAATATTTATAAAAGTTACCTGACAAACGAAATCCATGAAATGTGCGATATTCACAGTTTGTATATGACAAATTTTGATAATTATTTAAAGGCACGCGAGCTTTCAAAATCTATTTTACCTAGTTATTCATTTTTGAAAGATGATATAAAGCAAAAACGGGAACTAGATAATCGCAAAATTGTACAAGAGGTTAATGAATTACTGGATGTTCATTACACAGAATCACAGGTTATGGAGCTCCATAGCAAATATCCAGAAAAAAACATTATTTCGGAAATGTTGAAAAAAGTCAATGTTGTTGAATATGTTTTTGGAGAGTATCTGGATGCAGAAAATAAAGTTCAGGAAATCATTGGACTTTTGCTACGAATGTATAACAGATTTAATTTTTTTGATAATCAAGTAACAAAGGTTTTTAGTAATGAAGTTTTTACTTTCTTGATCAATAATAATTATAATTTTATGCGTCGTTTTGATCTAACAAAAGAAATTATTGAAAAAACCTCTGTTGACAAAAAAACAATAATAAACAGACTTAATAATGCATTTAATGAAATCAAAACAAAAAACAACGCTCAAATTGCTGAAAACAAGAAAAAATTAAATAGCTTTATCTTTAATGTTAAATATGTTTCAAAAGTATTTGACAAAATAAAAGATTCTGATAAGTTTAAGTTACTTCTGATTGCTGTGCAAAATAATAATATTGAGTTAAGCAATTACTTAGTGGATAATATGCCAATAAAGGAAATTTTTTCCAACCCTTGGATGAGCAGCAATTTTTATAACTATAGTCATATTGTATTATTCAACTCTAACCTAGAGAGTTCTTTTGCAGAATTATGCGTAAATTTTAACAAAGTATTCAAAGAATCACTAAAGAAGATATTTTCCAAAGTCTTGGAGCGTTATGAGCAACATAATGATTCAGCACGCTTACTAGATGTATTGATACTTATCGGCTATAATCTTTTCATTAAACTGAATATTGCTGAAATTCAAAATTATTATAACAGTATTGACGAGCAGATAGAAAAACTTCTAGACTCAAGCAACGAAAATGACATAAATTTGCGTAAAATAATAATTAAATACATTTGGATTAAAGATAAATTAGGGCGGCACACAATTAACTCTCAAATAATTTTGGATAAAATCAGATTCTATTATAATGAAAAAAACGATCAAATATATAATCATAATTTTCTTGAAAACTTTACAGAATCAAATAAAAAATGGCTGTTTGCGTTATTAAAAGAATAAGCATCAGCATAACTTAACGGATATTGTAGAATACCGCTTAGAACTTTAAATGTGTGATCCATCGCTTAAATAATTTCTAACTACTCAAATTTGGTACATTATCCGCAACCATCTTGCGAGCATGTCTTGCCAGACTAAGCTGTTGATTATTTTATTAAAAATTATAAAATTATTATATTCAGTTAAGCTGCTTAATAATTTATGCCGTAAATTATGATAAACGTTGATAAAAGATGACACATGTTGATAAGATATTTTAGCGCGAAATGCTTTGATAGCAATGATTTTTGTTGGAGTTATTGAGTTTGAGAAAAACGAATGGTGGGACCTACTGGACTCGAACCAGTGACCAACGGATTATGAGTCCGCTGCTCTAACCAACTGAGCTAAGATCCCAACATTGAAGAGGGAGTTATTATGCCATAAGATTGATAAAAAATCAATGTAAATCGTAATTATTATACGCTCTAACTAGTACCACGCTTATAACTAAGCGCAAAATTGGTTATATAAACACCGCCAATAACTATTGCACCACAAACAAGTTCGCCAAGACCAATTTTCTCATTAAAAAATACATAACCAATCAAAACAGTCTGAAACGGAATCGAATTTTGAAAGACCGCAGTTTTAAAAACACCCAGATTGATGATTGCATTGGTATACCACAAGTATGCAACTACAGTTGCTAGTACTGAAATATAAATTAGCGCTAACCAAAAGCTAAAATGTAGCTGCGGAATTATACTAAAATCACTTCTAACGACCGCAATGCCACCTAACAGTAAACAGCCAAATACTGCGGCATAGGCATTCATTATCAACGCAGAAACATTTTGTTGTGATGTATAGCGACTTAACACGGAATAGCAGGCGAAAATTAATGTGGCAAGTATTCCATAAATTTCACCTTTGCCAACTACATGCAAAATATCACTGCAAAAAAACTGTTCGCAAGTTGGTGTCGCATAGTTAACAACGCCAATTGAGCCAAACATCGCGATCACAATTCCAATTTTGCTGAGCCAATTTAATTTGGTTCTAAATACAAAAGATGAAATAATCGTGGTTAAACAGGGTGTAAACGAATAAAGTATTGCAACAACGTTACCGGAAATCAAAGCTTCCGCACTAAAAAACATAATATTGTAAGCACATATGCCTAAAGCGCCAATACAAAAAACTAATAGCCATTGCTTCATGTTTAATGCAGGGAACCAATGCCCTTCTTTTACTCTTAAAATAATCAACAGCAAACTAGCAGAAATTAAATAGCGTAAAAAAGCGACCAAATATGGATCGCTTACTTCTGCTGCCGGTTTTGCCACGTGATACAAACCAGCCCAGAGTAATAAGGCCAGACAAAGTTGAACGTAATATTTAAATTGTGATTTGCTTTTCATTAATTAATCTATGCTTTTATATATTTTCTAATTGAACAGTTAATGCCACTTTGGCTGGTAAAATCATTTTGCAGCGCAAGCTTCCACTTACTGAAATCAACTTCGGGAAACCAAGCACATGGATTGGCAACCGGAAAGTCAACATAAGTTAAATTGAGTATCGTTGCATATTGCAGAGTTTGTTTAAAAATCTCGCCACCACCAATAATACATAATTCTTCTACCGCCGAATTTGCCCTAAGAGCTTCTTCAATAGTGGAATAAACGATTACGCCATCATGCTGAAAGTTACTGCGGCTAATTACAATATTTTTACGTCCTGGCAGAACCCGTCCGATTGATTCAAAGGTTTTGCGCCCCATGATAATTGGCTTACCAAGAGTAACCTGTTTAAAATATGCCAAATCTTCAGGTATTGACCAAGGTAATTGATTATTTGTACCAATTACCCTTTCATAATTCATTGCAACTACCAGACTTATTTCTTGTTTCATTTTATGATTTCCATTGAAACTATACTGCAACCGGAGCTTTAATCGCTGGGTCAGGTTCATAACCAATTAATTCAAAGTCACTGTACTCAAAATCAAAGATGGATTTAATTGCAGGATTTATTTTTAACCATGGCAATGCTTTTGGTGTACGTGATAATTGCAAATTTACCTGTTCCAGATGATTGGAATAAATGTGCACATCTCCAAAGCTATGAATAAACTCTCCGACTTCCAAATCACACACTTGGGCAATCATCATCGTCAACATTGCATAACTGGCAATATTAAATGGCACGCCCAAAAACACATCGGCTGAACGTTGATAGAGCTGACATGAAAGTTTACCATTATTTACATAAAACTGAAAAAATGCATGACATGGCGCCAATGCCATTTGCGAAAGTTCGCCAACATTCCAAGCTGAAACAATAAGTCGTCGCGAATCAGGATTGGACTTAATCTCTTCAACAACCCAACTGATTTGATCAATAACTTCTCCATTAACTCCCTGCCAACTGCGCCATTGCTTGCCATACACCGGACCTAATTCACCGTGAATATTCGCCCATTCATTCCAGATAGAAACACCGTTATCAACTAAATATTTGATATTAGTGTCACCACGCAAAAACCACAGTAGTTCATGAATAATTGATTTCAAATGAACTTTTTTAGTAGTGACCAATGGAAATCCGGCATTTAAGTCAAAGCGCATTTGGTAGCCAAAGCATGAAATTGTTCCAGTTCCAGTTCGATCGTGCTTCTCTTGTCCATTGTTTAGGACATGACGTAATAAATCATGATATTGTTGCATTACTTTATCTCTCTTTACTTTAATGTTTCGTTCTTAATTAATTCAAATATTTGTATAGTTGTAGGCAATAATGGCGTTGGTCGTAGATCATTATTCAGACTACACCAGCAAAATTGCTGCCCTTCAAGAGCTTGAATTTCACCCACCCATTGATTAACTACAATTAACTCAAGACGCGCCAGTCCGTGCGGATACTGATGTTCGACATTGCCAATCAGACGCATATTCTCTGAGTTAACAATAATACCAAGCTCTTCATTTAGTTCACGAGTCAAGGCAGTAAACGCATCTTCACCCTGCTCTAGCTTACCACCGGGAAATTCCCAGTGTCCAGCTAAAACTTTACCCTCCGGTCGTGAGGCTAATAAAATTTCATTACTCTTCGCTTGGTATAATATCCCCAAACAAGCATTAATTATCTTATTCATCAATCAATTTGCCTCAAATTCTTTACGAACAAAAGGTAACATAAAACGGATTCCCTGCGGGTGATCTACCACCATATCAGTCAGCGGTACATAGCCCATTACCATAAAATCTTGATTAGGTACTGTTGTCATTTTCACTTGAGGAGAACCTTGTTTATTCATTGCCACATATGTTGTTTCACTGGATAACCGCGGAACAATTGAGTCAAACTCAAAAGCCAGTAAACTAATCGGTGTTTTTGCTCGCCAGTTATAGATGTCCGCATTGCTCAGTGAGCTAATAAAATTATTATTTTCAAGCAGATTCGTATTTGCCAATGCTTGTACCGAATTATTTCCGTTACTATAACCATTCGCTTTAGCTGCTTGAAGTAGTAAATTATACTTATACCAATCATTAGCAGTGGTCTGTAGCACTTCTGAAATAGTAAGCTCACTCTCACCCACTTTACAAGCACTGCACTTAGCAAACTCCGAATTATACACTGTTTGCGGATTAAAATTGCTGCTCTCCGGATTAAAGCTCAGATATGCATTCATCGTATTCGCAAAAAACCCCGGTTTAGCAAATGCCGATACCCAGCTATTATTAACATAATAAGGCGAACTTTCGGAAGTCGTAACATTGGCAAACATAAACGGTAACATTACTCGTGAAACATTATAGGCACCAGCAACTGGAGCTGTCTTTTGTAGTCTAAAGCCATTACTTGTCAGATAGTTCTGATTTTCTTCAAGTATTTTGGTACTCCATAAAGCATAAGAAGCACCTTCGGAATAACCGCTGATAAATAATTTAGTTTTACCATTTACCTGTTCAAAAGCATCATCGGCAATCATATTCTTTAATAATGATAGCATATAAATACCACTCTTAGCATTTACTTCCGGATAAGTTACATATGGATGTACATGTTGCTCAGCTATTCCCATACCCGGCAAATCAGGCAATAATACCACATAGCCAGCACTAGCCAAAGTTGCGGCAGTCAAACCGCTTAAAACAAAAGGATCTGTTTTGAAGTTAGATGGAATATTACGTTTGTCTAGCACTGTATAATGATAAAAAATCACCACCCCTTTTAATTTCTCACGACTAATTGGTATCAGTACCGCACCAGATAAAACTGAATTAGCGCCATTAACTGCTTCACTGTTATAATAAACTTTATAACCTTTTATACTTTCAATGGAAGAATTAATCAATCCTGATTCAGTGCTAATATCCAATCCCGCATATTGCTTCAAATTTTCGATATTATGAGTACAATTATACCCATAAATACCATCACAAACGAAGTTTTTATAGTAATTGTAAAGCCGCTCAGGTTTATAATTGACTATTTCCGACTCATAAATTAATTTACCATAGCTTGAGTCTAGTCCAATTTGTGGATAATTACGCGACTCAATATACGGCTGGTAATATTCACTTGATTCAAACTGTTGCCCAATAATCATATTTTGCTGAGTCTGCCCTTCCATCGCATTGGCATCGAGATTTATACCGATACCAAGAAGTAACAGCAATACACCAATAAAATTAATTTTCTTTAAGCTCATCTTACTGCAAGCTTTCAATAGCTGAAGCACTTTCATCAAATTGATTTCTCGCAAATAATAACATAAAATTTAACCCTTGGGGATGATCTACTTCTATATCGACAAAAGGTACTGGACTATCAACCTTAAAGTTTTGATTTGGAATTATCGTTATTTTTAACGAACTAGAGCCTTGTTTTGCCATCGCCTCATAAGCAACTTCTGAATTTAGTCGCGGAACAACCGAGTCATAGGCATAACTTAAAAAGTTAATTGTTGTATTTGCTTTCCAATTGTAGATATCTGCTGAAGCCACCTGATCTTTGAAATTAGAACTGTTTAAAATTTGAGGATCAGCCAAATTAATAATTGAATTACTTTCATTGGAATATGCTGATTTCTTTGCTGCAGCGTACAACAATTGATATTTAGATTTTTCCGCCACTGGAGCCTGTAGCAATCCTGCTATATCATAAGTTTTACCGTCAACTGAACAACCATGACATTGGGCAAATTTTTGATTAAATACTTTGCTTTCAACATGATTAAATGTAGCATAAGAATTTAGCATATTGGCAATTAGCCCCGGACGAGCAAATGATGTAACCAAGGCATTATTAGCAAAATAAGGCGCAGTTTTATTAGTACTTAGATTCGCCAACACTGAAGGTAGTGTAACTTTAGATAAATTATAAACTCCGTCAATTGGTATTGTTTTAGTTAATTTAAAGCCTAAGCTTGAGATAAAGGATGAATTATCCTGAATAATTTTGGCAGCCCATAAAGAATATGCCGCGCCCTCAGAATAGCCACTCAGATATAAGGTAATCTTGTTGCCATCAAGTTTATAACGTAATGTAGGCTGAATTTTCGGTAGCAAATTTAACATATATATACCGCTCAATGCATTTTCTACTGGATATAATAAGTAGGGATGTACCATAGCCTTATCATCACCAAGCCCTAGATAATCAGGCATCAGTACTACGTAGCCATCACTAGCGAGAGTTGCAGCAATATTCTTACTAAGTTGAAACTCATCTTGCTCAAAATTAGATGGAACATTATTTTTATCTAATACTGTATAATGATAAAATACAATTACACCTTTTAGTGGCTGCTCAGATTGAGGAACTAATATAGCACCAGAAACAGGATGTGCTACTCCGGTCATATCTGGCGTGGTATAACTAACCTTGTAAGCGTTAATTTGGCTGAATTGCTGTCCAACTAAACCTGACTCGCTATCAAGATTAATAGCTGCGTATTGCTGAATATTCTTGAGGTTAAATTTACAATTAGAACTATACAGTCCTTTACAAATCGTTGCATAATAAGATTTATACAAACTTGCGCTATCGTAAGCAGCAACCATTGATTCACTGAGTAAACTCCCAAAAGCATTACTAAGTTTTACTTTAGGATATGGCTTACTTACAATATATTGACTTAAATTAGCTGGCTCAACATAAAGATCAAGTTCTGGGTTTTGGTCAGCATTAACCAGCGCATAATTCAGACAAATCAAACTAAATATAGCTTTTTTTAGCCGCATTATTACTTATTCCAGATTTTTTTGTATTTATCCAATAATTGAGCATCGCTTTCAATATGATTTTTATCTAAATCAATACATGCCACTGGACATACAATTTGACATTGTGGCTCATCATAATGCCCGATACATTGCGTACATAAATCAGGATTAATTTCATAAATTTCAGCACCTTGAGTTATTGCCTTATTTGGACACTCAGGCTCACAAACATCACAATTAATACATTCTTCAGTAATATACAATGACATAACTTATTCCTTTTTACTCAACAAAGCATAATTGACGCTTCCCGCCTTGCTTTGTTTTAAAATATTAAATTGACTTAATTCTGGTATATTTTGATGATATTCAATATAAATCACCCCATTAACGGCCAAATGCTCGCTAATTATTTTTAAGCTTTCTGCCAGCAAATCGCTACTATAGGGAGGATCAAGAAAAATTACATCAAATTTAAGTAGATTATTTGCTAAAAACCGCATAGCATCATCATTAATCACCTGACAATTATCAGCCCGTAATAATTTCACATTATCTTTGAGTTGTTGCGCAACTTTGGCTGATTTTTCAATCATCACCACTTTGGTAGCATTCCGCGAAACTGCTTCAAATCCTAGCGAACCACTTCCGGCAAAAAGATCTAAGCAAGTTTGCCCAGTTAAATCCTGCCCTAGCCAGTTAAACAATGTTTCTTTGACCCGATCTAAAGTCGGACGTAACCCATCTTGATCTAAAACGGCTAGTTGCCGAGAACGGTGCGTACCACCGATAATACGTATTTTTCCCATATCACCTGCTATATATAACTTTCCCTACAAGACCTAAATATAAAACAATAAATAATTTCTTATTAAATAATTTAACTTTCAATCTTAGCAAACGACTGCTTGATAAACTCCGGATTATACTGTCGGCTAAATTCTGGCAAAGAATTTAGCAAAATCGAACCATATTGTTTCAATACTACCCGGTTATCACAGATCGTCACCTGCCCGTAGTCTTTTTCATTGCGAATCAGTCGCCCGACCGCCTGAATCAATTTAATACAAGTCTCAGGCAGCGACACATCCATAAAATAATTGCCATTTTCAGCTTTAACCCAATACTCGCGCACCATATTTTGCGGATCTTTGTGAGTATCAAAAGGTAATTTGGTGACTATCACATGCATACAATATTTAGCAGGCAAATCGACGCCCTCGGCAAATGAGTTTAAACCAAAAATAATGCTGGGTTTACCACAATCAACAGTTTCTTTATGCTCGGCGATTAGTTTTTGATTACTGCTATACTCCGTTTGCAATAAAATTTTATTTTGGAGCTTAACTGGTAATTGTTTAAAAGTATCAATTAGTTGCTGGCGATTGAAAAATAACACTAACGTACCATAAGCATCCGTGTAATTCAAGATCTGGGATAAATATAGTGTTAATTCTTTTTGGAATGGTTCACGCATCGTGTATTCGGGTGCATAGCGAAATTGCGGTATAACTAACTGACTATGTTCTGGATAGTTAAAACCAGTTGGCAGCTTTACTTCATGTACTGCGGGTAATAGATTTAACCCCAATTGAAATTTCACATAATCAAAACGTTTACCAATAGCTAAAGTAGCCGAGGTCAGGCACGCAGCATAAACTTTCGACCAAAGCTTATCGGCAAGTAAATTGCCGACATGAGTAACTCCCGCCACCAGATTATATTCATCATTGCCATTGGCTAGCTTTTGTTCGACCCAACGCGCATTGGCATTATAACGCGAGTTATCTTGATTAATCAGATAATCAGCCGTAGCCGTGATGCTCTCAACGCTACTTAAATAAAAGCCCAGCTTGAGTAAATTAGCTTCGGTTACATAATCCTGCTCATTTTTAAGCTTGTTTTTTAATTTATCCTGAATACTGCTCATACCAGCGCATAATTCTGCCGAACTAAAGGCTAATTCAACAAAAATATCTTTGATTTCCTGCGTAACTGCGCTATTGAGATAATCATTTAGAATTAGTACGCCATTATCAAAAACATTATGATTGAGTTTAATTAATTGATAAAATTTATCCAAACTATCCGCCAAATCACTGGCTTTACTCACTGCATCATCACACAAGGCAACATCATCGCAGATGTAGCTATTATTAGCTGGATTAACGATCAATTTAGACGCATTATTTACCAGTCCAATACTTTGTTTTAATTCAAACTGCCCCATAAAGCCACTAATCGCATAGCCGGGAAAATTGTGCGCCTCATCGATACAAAGGTAATAATCAGCAGGTTTAACTGGTAAAACCGTACCACCACCGCCATCTATATCGGCGAGCAGAAGGCTATGATTAGTGACAATCACATCACAACTTTTAAGAAATTCGCGATTTTTATAAAACGGGCAATTAGAACTCTCTTTTTGATTATGCGGACACTGAAATCCTAAACATTGATGCTTATCAATCGTAATCAAAGGCTTGAGCTTACTTTCAATAAACAATGGCGCATTATCCAAATCACCATCCCATTTACCTTTAGCATAATGCTCGGAAACTTTCTGTAATTTATCTTGAACCTGCTCTGCTTGTGAAATCATATCAACGCCAGCATCCGCAATGCTACCTTCCAGCTGATACGGACAGAGATAGTTGGAGCGCCCCTTGGCTAAACCATAGATAAATCGATTACCGCTATGTTTGATAAATTGTGGCAAATCTTTATTGTAAAGCTGACCTTGCAGAGTTTTTGTTGCCGTACTGATAATAAATTTCTTACCCTTACGTTTGGCATTATCTGTTCCAGCCAAAATATAAGCAAAACTCTTCCCCGTTCCAGTAGGCGCTTCAATCAGACAGAGGTTGTGCCCGTCTTTAATTTCCTCATTAACATTAGCAAAGCAATTATCAATGGCTTCCACCATTTCTAACTGTGCAGGTCTTTGGATAAAATTATCAATATTTGCCGTTATCTCATGGTAGTCTTGTTGGATAGTCATAGTGTTTCTTTTATATTTAGAATAAGGAGAGAGAAATTATCCGCTATTTTAACATATCCTCAAAATCCCAATAGAAGCGGAGATATTTTACATTCGATCAACAATATAAAAAGTGCTATATATCTGATAGTTATACTGAGATAATGGAACGAGATAAAACTAAATAACAACGCCAGACTAATAAGTAAATTACGTCTGTAATTAAACTATTAACTCTGGCGACAATATGCTATTAATAACTACTACAGATTTAGTTATTTTTTAATGCGGCTATTAAAAATTTGGTATCCTAACCACACCAATGCAGCGGACAGCAAAGAGCAGATTATACCAAAAATTATTGACCCCAGCACAAGTGGAACTAAAATCAAATGCCAATTACTCAGGATATTATGCAAGTTAGCACTCACCGCATCGGTAGAGAATGGAACTCTCAGTGCATGACAACCCAGATAATAAGCACTATATAAAATTGGAATCATGGTAAATGGATTACTAACCCATACCCAAGCAACACTCACCAGAACATTTGCACGAAATAATATAGCAAAGATTACGGCTGGTATCATTTGAAATGGCATCGGCATCATCGCCCAAAAAGCACCAATCCAAGTTGCACGGGTAACCGTTGACTGATTAAATTCCCATAAATACTCCCGACCATTAAAGTAATGACTAATAAAGCTTAATAGTTTATGATTTTCAATACTCTCTCGGCTCGGGATATATTTCTTTAGACGCTTAACCATCAGTCCCAATCCAACGCGCCACCGCTTTGATATTCGGTAACACGTGTTTCAAAGAAGTTTTTCTCTTTTTTAAGATCAATCATCTCACTCATCCATGGGAATGGATTATTGGTTTGATTTGGAAATAATTCAGGTAAACCAATCTGCGTAGTACGACGATTACAAATAAAGCGTAAATATTCTTTAAACATTCCAGCATTTAATCCAAGTACTCCACGTGGCATAGTATCTTCAGCATAGGCATATTCTAACTCTACGCCTTTATGGAAAAGCTCAATCAGCTCAGCTTTAAATTCTTCAGTCCAAAGCTCAGGATTTTCAAGTTTAATTGTATTAATCAAATCAATCCCAAAATTACAATGCATCGATTCATCACGTAGGATATATTGATATTGCTCAGCAGCCCCCGTCATTTTATTTTGACGACCAAGTGCCAAAATCTGTACAAAACCGACATAGAAGAAAATTCCTTCCATGATACAAGCAAAAACAATCAATGATTTTAATAATTTACGATCATTGTCCAATGTCCCAGTTCTAAACTCTGGATTAGTCAGTGTGTCAATAAACGGAATCAAAAATTCATCTTTAGCTTTAATTGAGGATACTTCATGATAAGCATTAAATATTTCACCCTCATCAAGACCAAGGCTCTCAACGATGTATTGATAAGCGTGAGTGTGAATAGCTTCCTCAAAAGCCTGACGTAATAAAAACTGACGACATTCTGGCGCAGTAATCTGACGGTACGTACCAAGAACAATATTATTTGCCGCTAGGCTATCTGCAGTTACAAAGAAACCTAAATTACGTTTAACAATCAAACGCTCGTCTTCAGTAAGACCCAAAGGATTTTTCCAAAGTTCAATATCGCGCTGCATGTTCACTTCTTGCGGCATCCAGTGATTAGCACAAGTCGCAAGATATTTTTCCCAAGCCCATTTATATTTAAATGGAACCAGTTGATTTACATCAGTTTGTCCATTTATAATTCTTTTATCCACCACATTAACACGGGTAGTATCTTTAGCAATCATCGAATCCAGACCAACAGGAATTTGTGTCTGAGTTGTTGATTGAATATTTTGTGCAGTTTGCATGCTACATAACTCCTAATTAATATTTAACATTTAATCCGGCACCTAATGGAGTAACCCAAAGCTGGGTGTCATCAGTTAGACCGATATAACCATTTTCCATGTGAAGCTGCTGTTTTTTATCTAAATTCGTTTGTGAATGCGCAAGCGAACTTTCAACATGTGCTTCTGCCAATGCAGAACTTTCTAAAGTAATGTTAGTCGTAGCCAAATTATCTGTAGTTGAACTATTTAGAGCGTTGCCTGCAAAACTGTAGCTCTGCGCTTCATCTGCAGATAAAGACCAGGATCTAGCGACATATAAAACAGTAACACCAAGTATAATTAAGAGCCTAAATACTTTCATCACTACTACCTATTTAGTCCAATAGTGCACTAACATAATCTTTGGCTGTGAAAGGGCGTAAATCATCAATACTTTCACCAACACCAATGAAGCGTAAAGGAATCGGGCGCTCTTTGGCGATTGCACAAATTACACCACCTTTAGCAGTACCATCCAATTTAGTTAACACCAGTCCGGTTAAGCCAAGCGCATCATCAAAAGCGCGAACTTGATTTAATGCATTTTGCCCAATATTAGCATCCAGAACCAACATAACCTCATGTGGCGCACCAGGCAATGCTTTATCAATTACTCGTTTAACTTTTTTAATTTCTTCCATGAGATTAAGCTGTGTTGGTAGTCTTCCAGCAGTATCTGCCAATACTATATCAATTTTTTTGGCAACAGCTGACTGAATAGCATCGAAACACACCGCTGCCGAATCACCAGATTGTTGAGTAACTACCGTTACATTATTACGACTCCCCCACTCAATCAACTGCTCACGAGCTGCAGCTCTAAACGTATCTCCTGCCGCCAACATAACGCTCTTGCCTTGTTGCTGGAAATATTTGGCCAGTTTACCAATCGAAGTCGTCTTACCTGCACCATTAACTCCAACCATCATAATCACAAACGGCTGATGATTTTCAGTTTGTAATGGTTGCTCCAGAGGTGCAACTAGCTCAACTAATGAGTCAGACAATGCAGTTTTTAATTCGGTACTATCTTTTAGTCCGCGTAAACTAACCTTACGTCTTACATCATCAAGCAAATGCATTGTGCCTGCCACACCAACATCTGAAGTTAATAAAATTGACTCTAACTCATCATATAACTCATCATCAATCTTACCACCGCCAAACACGCCAAGTAATTTTTTACCAAATGCATCACGTGTTTTACTCAGACCTCGTTTAAGACGCTCACCCCAAGATAATTTACGTGATGGCTGAAGCTCCTCTTGAACCTCAGCAACTTCTTCTTTAATTTCAGGCGTTAATTCTGTCTCAGTTTCAAGATTAATATCTGCCATATAAGTAGCTTCAAAACCATGAGTAATCTCAGTTACTTCTGGCTCTACTTTAGATATTGGATCACTCTCAGAGTGAATAACTACATCTTCTGCAGGATTTACAATCTCAGAAGCAATATGCTCTTCTACTTTTGCTTCTTCCTCTTGGGTACGAACTAACTCCTGAACCACTGCAGCTAACTCAGCAGTTGGCTCTTCTTTCTTCTTACGTTTAAAAAAACTAAATACCATAATCGTTACTTTCAGCCTAATAAAACACTACATCTAGTGATACAATCCGAATTATAACACAATCTATAGCATATTTAGCAATTTGTTCAGCCCATTTTACTACTCTCACCAATCACAGCTGGTAATCCCTCAGATTTAAAATAAAAACTTCTATTTTGCAAAAGTGTGATGACAGTACACTGACGTTAGAATATGGCTAAAATTTATGCTAAAATGGCGAACTTTCCTAATACAATCCTCAGGGTATTTAATGAATGCGCTTTAAAAATATTTCCCGCTATAAAAACCTTCTTGATAGCTATGCTTTAGTGATTCAAGACCCAGATTACCGAAGTTTATTTATTTTAAACTTTGGAATTTCAGTACTTGGCGCAATGCTTGTACCAGTCTTTCCTCTATGGGTTTTGCAAAAAGTCAAAATTTCTGTTTCCGGTGTATTTTTTATTTTAGCTATTGTGGGTATTGGTAGCGCCATTTTAAATATTGTTTTAGGCTATGTGTCAGATAAAATTGGTAAACAAAAAATCTTCATCGAAATAACTTTATTACTATCAATTATCCGCGGAATTCTGTACAGCTTTTTCCCCTTCGTAAGTGTCATCATTGCTGCTAGCTGGCTAACACAGGTATCTAGCGGAGCATTATCATTTGCCATGCTTAAAGAAAAAATTATTGCCAAAAACCATTTAGCATTGGAAGGCAAGATTACTTCGACAGTTCGAGCATCAATCTCAATTGCTTTTGTTCTTGGTCCGTGGCTGGGTATAACATTAGTTGACCTAATGAGTTTTGAACATTTCTATTTGCTTTATGCAGCGCTTTATCTAGGCTTATACATACTGGTAAAATTTAAAGTCCAAGATAACTCATTATTAAAAAGCTCTCCAGCTCAAGCTGATAGCAAAATCAAAATTAATATAAAAAAGCAAATCACGCCATTAGCGTTAAGCATGTTGTTAATTGTTTTACTTGTCGCTGGAAATCTATCCAGTTCTCCGTTACTGGTAATCGAGCTGCACAATTATGCAAGTGCAAAAGAAATTGGAATTGTCTTTGGTGCTGGTCCTCTTTTTGAAGTTATTGCTTTTCCCATCATCGGTCATTTGAATGACAAATACGGTACCTACAAAACTTTATTAACAGGTAGTATTATTGGTGCTATTTACTTTTATCTGCTTTCACTTAGTGTAAATATCTATTACGTTATCGCTTGTCAAATATTAGGGACATTATATGTTGCAACTTTATTCAGTACCCTGATGATTTATGTTCAGAAAGTACTAGGTGGAAAATCAGGGTTTTCGTCTTCATTTTATTTTAGCGCAGTATCATTAGCTGGCGTCTTTTGTAATGCCTTGCTCGGCACTGCTTTGGCTAAATTCAATTATAGTGCAGGATTTTTAATTCTTGGCTTTGTTACCTGTTTAGGAATAACATTACTGCTAATTGCACGCAAATTTACACCATCCTTTGCTGGAGTCAATTAAGCTCTGCTTTACTCTTTAGATCTTTATTCTTGTAGGTAAATAAGCGCAGATTTTTCTTATTACGCTATGGACACAAATAATTTATATTGGATAAGCTAATCGCGTGCTAAAATTATGCCTCGTACGGGGTGTTAGCTCAGTTGGTAGAGCAGCGGACTCTTAATCCGTTGGTCGTCGGTTCGAATCCGACACGCCCCACCACCGATCTCGCCAGAATAAATCAAACCCAGTATCAAATAAAGAATAAGCCAAACCATGAATAATACTATCTTACTTATTGACGGATCATCATTTATCTTTCGTGCATTCTATGCAGTTAAAAATCTAAGCGCACCAAATGGAATGCCAACTAATGCAATTTATGGCATTGTTAATATGCTCAAACAAATGCAAAAAAAATACACCACACGTAATTGGGTATGTGTATTCGATGCAAAAGGTAAAACATTTCGTGACGAGATTTACCCTGAATACAAAGCTAACCGCCGAGAAACACCAGATGAACTCAAGGTTCAATTTCCTTATATCCATGAATTAATTGCAGATTTGGGGATTCCGGTAATTATCCAAGATGGCGTTGAGGCTGATGATGTAATTGCAACTATTGCTAAAAAATATGCAGCATTAGATTATCAGATTTTAATTGCAACAGGTGATAAAGATTTTGCACAAATAGTTGATGATAAAATTATTTTAGTTAATACTATGACCAATGAAATCTTGGATCACCATGGAGTAATTGATAAATTTGGCGTACGTCCGGATCAAATAATTGATTACCTCTCATTGATTGGCGATACTGTCGATAATGTACCAGGTGTACATAAATGCGGTCCAAAAACAGCTCAAAAATGGTTAACAGAATTTGACTCAATTACTAATTTAATTGTAAATCAAGATAAACTCTCAGGTGTAGTTGGAGAGAATTTCCGCAAGTCCATAGAATGGCTTCCTACAGCACAAAAGCTAATTACAATTGATTGCCAAGTTAATATTGACAGCTATGATGTTAGTACGCTTGAAAATCTTCAACTTAAACCAGTTAATTGGAATAAATTGGCAGAGGTTTATCGTGAACTTAACTTTCGAACCTGGCTTAAAGAGGCTGAAGCACAATTAAGTGAAATAAATCCAGCATCTGAAATTATATCAGAGAAAATGCCTATAGCACAAACCAAGCAGCTAGAACAAGATGTCGATCTTTTTTCTGCTAATAGTAACAATGACAATATCTCTTTAAATAACGCAGCTTCTACTGTTCTATCAATGGCAACCAAACATATCGCTAAAATCAACAGTGTTAACGAGCTAAAAAGTTTGGTAGATGTACTAATTGCTGAAAAACAGCAAACTTCTTTCAATATTTATCTCGATGATTATAACGATAATAATTCTCAAATATGCGTAGTTGCAATCTGTAATGCTACAACAATTTATCTGATCGAACTGACTAATAGTAATGCTCAAGAATTACTTTTTTCCGATGATAGTGAAACCAAAAAAAAACTAATCATTTTGGCTCAATATTGGCAAAGTGAGCTAGCTAAACTCTGTTTTGATTATAAAAAGCAGCTCTATATTTTAGCGCAGTATAATATTAGTTTAAAAGGTGTCAATGGTGATTTACAGCTTGCCAGTTATATACAAAACTCACTACAAAAACATGATTTAGCAGCGATTATTAATCGCAATATCCCAAATATCAATTGTCAGGATTATGCTGAATTTCTGGGCAAAGGTGCTAAACGTATCAATTTTAGCTCGCTAAATGAAGCTGAAAAACAAGCATTTATTATTGCTAATTCACAAGCTATGCTTGAGGTACATCAAACTATTTTAAATAGCTTGAATCAAGAAGAGCAAAAACTTTACTTGCAAGTCGAATTACCGCTGGCTAACTTGCTATTTCAGCTTGAGCGGGTTGGAATGAAAATTGATATCCAGCATCTAAAATTATTGTCACAAGAAATGCATAGTAAATTACGCGACCTTGAAGATTCAATTCAACAACAGGCAGGATGTGTATTCAATGTCAACTCGCCAAAACAATTGCAAGACATTCTATTTAATCAATTGAAACTACCCAGCACTGGAATTAAAAAAAATACCAGTGGCTACTCAACTGATGAAGAGTCGCTCTCAATTCTAGCTGCTTCTGGTTTTGGTATTGCAGATGAGCTGCTAGAGTATCGTTACCTAAATAAATTACTCAATACTTATATTGATCGCCTACCTGAATACGCGGATACGGAACAATTGGTTCATACTTCATTAGAACAAACCATTGTTACCTCTGGTCGCTTATCCTCCAAAGATCCTAATTTACAAAATATTCCAGTACGGAGTAATTATGGACAAGCCATTCGAGAGTGCTTTATTGCTCCAGAAGGATATCAACTAATTTGTGCTGATTATTCCCAAATTGAACTTAGAATACTAGCACATATTAGTCAGGACAAAAATCTAATTGCCGCGTTTAAAAGTGGCGCAGACATCCATCTAGCCACCGCAAGTCAAATTTTTCATAAAGCAATTGAAGAAATCACCAAAGATGAGCGACGCTATGCCAAATCAATAAACTTTGGTTTGATCTATGGTAAATCAGTATTTGGTTTAGCTAAAGAATTAAAAATAGAGCGTGCTGCTGCTAAACTGTATATTGACAATTATTTCGCTCAATATCCGTTGGTAAGCAACTTCATGGAAAATATTAAAAAATTTGCCCACCGTGATGGCTATGTTGAAACTATCTATGGACGTAAAATCTATTTGGCAAACATCAATTCTAGTAATAATATTCTACGACAGTCCGAAGAGCGTTTAGCACTCAATGCACCAATGCAGGGATCGGCGGCAGATATCATTAAAATTGCTATGTTAAATGTTAATCAATGGTTAGCTCAAGAGAATTTACAAACCAAAATGATTCTGCAAGTACATGATGAGTTAATTTTTCAAGTTCCAAACAATGAAGTTGATATTATTATGGCTAATTTAGCCCGCTTAATGAGTGAGCAAACACAGCTTGCTGTGCCATTAGAAATCGAAGTAAAAGCTGCAGAAAATTGGGGAAAGGCTCACTAACGATTGAAGTAATTAGTAAGAAATAGTAATGATACCTCATTGCTATTTCTTTATATATTATGGCGCTACTTCAGGATTATAATAGGTAATAGAATATAAGCCACGCTTAGTCTCTGACTTTTGCTTTTGCCAGCTTAAACCATCGTGGGAGGTTGCAATTAAACCATGCGCACCGACGATGACAAATTGATTGTCAGCATAAATGATTGACCGTAAAGTAATGTGTTTAGGCAATTTATGTCTAACCACCGCCCAACTCCGCCCATCAACCGAACTAAGAATAGTTGAATTATCACCCACAATAACATAACGCCCCGCACCATAGCTGACACCATAAAGCCAGTTTCTCGTTGGCGAAGATAAAATTTGCCACGATTCTCCACCATCAGAATTGAGAATTGCACCACTAGAACCAACAGCGAGAAATTTATTATTAACAAATCGAACTGTACTCAACCACTCTTGCGTAGGAGAACTCTCAAGTTGCCAAGCTAAACCATCATAAGACTTCAGCAGCGTGCCACCAGCACCACTACTAATAAAAACACCATGACCATAACTAATACTAGTTAACCATGATTTTGTATTGGTTGTAGCTTGTTGCCAATCACGTAAATTAGCGGAACTGACAATCAGTCCACCAACACCAACGGCAACATAGCGACTATTAGCAAAGATAACATCATAAAGCCAGACCCGATGATCTTGGCTATAAACATCCGACCAATTCATTGCATTAGTTGAATAACTAACTGCCCCATTCATACCTACTGCAAGTAATTGACCATTGGCAACAGTTACTGCATTCCATAAGCTACTCTCGCTAGAATTATCATTGCTCCAGATTTTTCCATCTTCTGATATTTTGGTAACGCCATTATCTCCAATCACCACATATTTATTGGTAATAGCAGATTCGGTTATCTTTTTAGTACCAAGTAGACTACATGAAGATAGCAAAAGTGCGAGAAAACCCGCACTTATAGCTGATAAATATCGTGAGCTAGCTCTCATTATTAAGTTCTAAATCTCAACCGTGATCAAGATAACGCTCAGCATCCAATGCAGCCATACAACCTGTTGCAGCCGAAGTTATTGCTTGTTTATAAATCATATCCTGCACATCACCGGCAGCAAATACTCCCTCAACTGAAGTTGCAGTTGCAAATCCACCGCGCCCAGCTTTAGTCACGATATAGCCATGCTCTAATTCAAGTTTACCTTCAAAAATATCAGTATTAGGTTTATGTCCAATTGCAATAAACACTCCACTAAGCGCTAATTCTTCGCTCTTGCCATCATTGAACTTGAGGCGCACGCCTGTTACCCCTTTGGCATCACCTAATACCTCGTCCAGTACCGCATTAGTTTTAAGCACTATTTTGCCATCAGCAACTTTAGCCATCAAGCGGTCTATTAGAATTTTTTCAGATTTAAATGTGTCACGGCGATGCACTAAAGTTACTTTAGAGCAAATATTTGCCAAATACAAGGCTTCTTCAACCGCAGTATTACCACCACCTACAACAGCTACTTCTTGATTTTTATAGAAAAAACCATCGCAAGTTGCACAACCAGAAACACCTTTACCCATAAATTTCTGCTCAGATTCCAAGCCTAAGTATTTAGCTGAAGCACCAGTTGCAACAATCAATGCATCACAACTATATTCGCCCATGTCACCAATTAATTTAAATGGTTTAGTTGCTAACTCTACTGTATGAATCTGATCAAATAAAACTTCAGTCCCAAACTTAGTTGCATGATCTAAAAAACGTTGCATCAAATCCGGCCCTTGAACTTCACCATTCAGCTCTGCTGGCCAATTCTCAACTTCGGTAGTTGTCATTAATTGACCACCTTGTTGCATACCAGTAATAATCACTGGCTTTAAATTAGCACGCGCTGCATAAATTGCCGCTGTATATCCGGCAGGTCCTGAACCAAGAATAATTAATTGATGATGTTGAACTGTCATTTCGTCTCTTCCTTTTCCGGTAATGTTACGTTAATTTCCAATAGCTCTAAGTTATCACGCTTCTCCAAATGAACTTTAAGTGCATCCTGATCAATCTTAATATATTTTGCTACAACTGCTACTAATTCTTTCTGTAAATCAGGTAGCCATTCTGGAGCTTGATTTTCTTTACCGCTGGGGTTCAAAGTTGCTCGTTCATGGGCTAAAATAATTTGCAAACGCTCTTTAGCAACTGACGCGGTAGATTTTTTCTTTCCAAATAGAAGATCAAGTAGTGACATACTAATTTCCTCCAAAGATGCGTTTCAGTAACCCTTTTTTCTCAGCCGTTATATAGCGTAATGGCCTATCTTCACCTAAAAATCTAGCTACTATATCAAAATAAGCCTCAGAAACATTGGTTCCTCTTAAATTAATCACTGGAGAACCTGTATTTGAAGCCTGTAAAACATCTTTAGATTCTGGCACAACCCCCAAAACTGGAATTCGCAAAATATCTTGGATATCAGTTAATGAAAGCATATCTCCATTTTCAACGCGTTCTGGATTATAACGTGTAATAATCAAATGCTCTTTTACTTTCTCACGTCCATCGACAGCGCGTTTAGCCTTAGAAGCTAAAATCCCCAAAATACGATCAGAATCACGAACCGAAGAAACTTCAGGATTAGTTACAACCAATGCTTCATCAGCAAAGTACAATGCCATAAACGCACCCATCTCAATTCCAGCCGGTGAATCACAAACGATAAATTCAAAATCTTTTCTAAGTTCATTAAGAACTTTTTCAACACCATCCTGTGTTAATGCTTCTTTATCTTTAGTCTGTGAAGCGGCCAATACGTATAGATTATCACAATTTTTATCTTTGATAAGAGCTTGGTGCAATGTCGCTTCGCCATTAATAACATTAACAAAATCGTAGACAACTCGTCGCTCACACCCCATAATCAAATCAAGATTGCGTAAGCCAATATCAAAATCAATAACTACTGTTTTATGTCCACTTAAAGCCAGACCAGTTGCAAAACTAGCGGACGTAGTTGTTTTACCTACTCCACCTTTACCTGATGTGACAACAACAATTCTCGCCGCTTTAGCCATATTTGCTCCTAAAAATTGCATTTTATGACGATTAATTTCGCCACGCATTTTTATACTCATTAGATATTGAATTTCAATAAATTAGCTTTCATTCAACCTGTTATACCGCTAATGGTATTATGTTCAATCGTTCTTTTTCATCCAGAAAAATTTGTACTGCCTTATTATGTAAATTATCAGGCAATTTATCTTCTATTACTCGATATATTCCCGCAATAGAAATAAGCTCTGCATTAAACCGAGCAACAAATATCTTTGCTTTTTTATTACCACCATTGCCCGCCAGTACTCTCCCCCGACAATCACCATAGACGTGAATGTTTCCACTAGCAATAATTTCGGCATTATGTGAAACCAGACTAGTTACAATTATATCGCCATCATTTTCAATTCTGATACCGCTACGTACTGGCTCTTCTATTAACAGAGTTTGGTTTAGTATTGGTTTTGACTGAAGAGTTGCAGGAAGATTTATTACTGCTCGCCCATCTATTTGATCGGCTGAAATGAATTGATTAGCGGCAATAAACTTAACCTCTAGGGCAAACTTAGCTGCTATATCATCAATTTTCCTCAAATACGAAGTGAACTGACTCATATCAGGCTTTGCTCCACATTCGAGAACTAAATATTTACCAGTTGCATCAAATTCACGCAAAGTCGCAAGCTTGCTGGCAATTTGCTCTAGTTCCGTGCTAGGAGTAACCCTTAAAATATAATAATCAAAGTTTGCAGAGTTGAGTTTGATACTATTGCTGGACATCATGCTTTCGACGGCTTTACCTTACAAAAAATGTGATATTTTAATACGCGCAATTATAACACACTCCGAATGGTCTTTGAAAGAACTATAAAACCATCCTTCAAGCCAGAGCAGAGTGTGTATTAAAACCTATTTTTACTTATTGATTTTTGCATTATCTAAATGACGAATAGCCTGACACTTAGCCACAAATTTTTTATTAGTAAAAAAGTAAAATGCATAAACAGAAATCGCAATATATAACGGATAAAATACACCATAACCTAAATAATCATTACCACCGTAACTAATTGGACCAACGAGAATTAAAATAGTTATTGCCCACAAAAAAGCTAAAAATGGTACCGATAACTTTACTATATCCATAAAAGTATAGCCATCGTTTCCGTGTGCATTAATTGATAAAAAGACACCGATTAGGACAGTCATTGTTATGGTGAGATACTGCATATCTTTAGCGCCAATAAAGATAAAGAAAATAGCTTGAATCACAAATAGCGCACAACAAATTAAAAATGCAAACGGTAGTTTATAGCTACGAAAGGTTTCAGCATGACTATGACGCAATGCTATTAAAGTTATTGGAACCACCATATACATCAATATTATCAATGCCGTAATAAAGTTAATTAATACCGCCCAACTATGGAATAAAAATAAGAATATTAAAGCAACTCCAAAATTAAAGATAATTGCACGTTTTTCAAAGTTATGTTTCTTATCCAAAACAGCAAAAAATTGTGGCATTTGACGTTCAGCAGCCATCGAAGAAAGCACTCGTGAACCACTACCAACAAACGTTACACCAGTTCCTGATGGAGAAATACATGCATCAACATATAATACCACTGTCAAGAAGTTTAATCCAACTAAAGTCGCAAGCTGTGCAAATGGAGATGTAAAATCCAATTTTAACCAACCATGGTTCGCTAACTGAGCTGTATCCAAAGCACCGATAAATGAAGTCTGCAAAATTACATAAATTAAAAAACACAAGATAATAGAAATAACCATCCCCAAAGGTAAATTACGTCCAGGATTTTTTATCTCGCTAGCAAATGACGCACAGAGCTGAAAGCCATTAAATGAATATAGCATTCCAGTAGAAGTCATCGCAAGAATGATTGAATTATATCCATAAGGCATAAAACTACCCTCATAAGCGGTAAAATTAGCCGGATGAAATGATGCGCCCATGATAATAAGCGCAATTATTGCAGGTAAAAATACTTTAATTACAGCAATCGAGTTATTAATTCGCGTAAAAAGCTTAATCCCAAACAAATTTGCCATCCAGAAAGCAACTAAAAATAAAACTGTAAAAGCAATTCCCGCGGTGGTTAACGCACCATTACTGATTAACAAATGGCTTAACCAAGGAGAAATATTTGCCAAATATTCAACACTAGCTTGGGCTTCACCCGGAATACTACCGATTAACTCTAACCAAATTGCAAAAGCAAAAATCGCACCAAAATATTTATTATGTGATAATGCACCCATTCTTCCAATAATCCCACGGACTGGAAAAATAGAGACAATTTCAGAAATAACTAGAGACATTAAGATAAAAAATATCAATGTCAGAATCCAAGATACATAAACTGCAGCGCCCGCTACTTTAGCGCCAAGATAAGCACTAAATAACCAACCACTACCAATAATTCCTGTGGTAGAAATCGCAACCACCGATAGAAGACCAATTTTATCTCTCACCGCAACACTCTCCATTTTATTTCCTTTGTTATATTTATAGATAATTGTTAGATAGATTAATTATCAGAGTATTATTGTACACTATTAATTTCTTATTGCGGTGCATCAAAATAGCGAAAAGCAATACCTAATATGATATACTTCGCCTTTAAAAAGTCTAATGGAGGTGGTAAATGATTGAAGTTGGTGTAGTTATGGGAAGCACTTCAGATTGGGATATAATGCAACACGCTGCTAAAACTTTGCGTGATTTTGGTGTGAACTACGAAACTTTAGTAGTTTCTGCCCACCGCACACCTAATCTATTGTTTGAATATGCAGAAGCAGCTGAAACACATGGGCTGAAAGTAATTATTGCTGGCGCGGGAGGTGCAGCTCACTTGCCAGGCATGCTTGCTGCCAAAACAATTGTACCAATATTAGGGGTTCCAGTACCATCTAAATATCTCAAAGGTCAAGACTCGCTCTATTCTATTGTTCAAATGCCTAAAGGTATTCCAGTTGGCACATTAGCAATTGGTGAGGCTGGCGCTACGAATGCGGCTTTATTAGCTGTACAAATTCTAGCTTTAAACAACCCCAAACTTGCTGAAAAATTACATAAATTTCGCTCTGAACAGACCGCTATGGTGTTAAATATGAATTTACCGGAGCTAGCTGATTAATGAAACAAGCAATGATTTTACCTCCGGCAACTATTGGTATCTTAGGTGGTGGACAATTGGGAATGTACTTAGCATTAGCAGCCAAACAATTTGGTTATAAAGTTGTAGTTCTAGAACCAGACCCACTATGCCCTGCAAAACGTGCTGCAGATATTCATATCTGTAAAAAATATGATGACCAGAAAGCATTAGAAGAATTAGCTCAGCATGCAGACGTAATAACCACTGAATTTGAAAATGTTCCGGCTAGTACTGTGGATTACTTAAATCAATTCAAACCAGTTTACCCCCAAGCAAATAGTCTGCTTATTGCCCAAAACAGAGGTAAAGAAAAATCATTTTTTCGCTCATGTGGATTACTAACAGCCGGTTTTGTTTTAATTTCACATATTCAAGATTGTCACAATGTAAAAACAGAAATGTTCCCCGCGATTTTAAAAACTACAACTATGGGTTATGATGGCAAAGGACAAGTTAAAGTAATGCAAGCATCTCAACTAGAAGATGCATATATCCAATTGGCACATCCTGAATGTATCTTAGAAAAAATGGTTTCATTACAACATGAAGTATCAGTAATTGTTGCGCGTAATCAAACTGGAAGCAATACATTTCCAGTAATTGAGAATCATCATCGCAATGGAATATTGGATATAAGTTATATTCCTGCTGCAATTGCGCCAGAGCTGATCATTCAGGCTGAACAAGCCGCTCATTTATTAGCAGAAAAATTAGATTATATTGGATTATTAACAATTGAATTCTTCATTACAACTGATGGAAAGTTATTGGTTAATGAAATTGCACCTCGTCCGCATAATTCTGGTCATATAACTTTAGATACCTCCCTTACATCACAATTTGAGCAGCAATTACGTGCAGTTTGTGGTCTAAACCTTGGAAGCACAGTATTGAAGAAGAATGGTGCAATGCTTAATCTTCTTGGTGATGTATGGTTAGATCCAGCTTTAAATCCATTTGAAATAATGATTAATGAGCATCCGGATACAAAATTATATCTCTATGGTAAAACTCAGGCTAAATCAGGCAGAAAAATGGGACATCTTAACATTTGTAATGACTCCAGAAAAAAATTGGAGGAACAAATCAAACAACTTAAAAATTCGTTAAAAATAGATGATTTATAAAGTGAACATTAATAAAATTACCCGAAGATGCTTTTGTTTCTTCATAGTTAGTATGCCTTCTTCAATTTTCGCTTCAGAATCGGCTAACCAATTCACCTATTTTGATAATAATGTGACTCTTGGATATAACTATTCTATAATTCAAAATAATGCCGAGTTCTCGATGGTTGGTATTAATGCTACTGCATTGTTGCATGATAATATATGGCTATCTGCAGCAGCCGGCGCAGTATTGACCTTCGATTTATCAAATAATAATCAAGGGTTGTCCAACCTTAACCAAAATCACTCTGGTAGTAGCTTAAATCTAAAGGCTGGGTATGCATTTATTTTTGACACCTTAAATGTTACTCCTTATTTGGGATTTGCATATAACAATATGCTAATTGCATATAACTATGATAGTACGCAAGAATTTATCTTAGAAAATCCATCTTATTCTATTTTAGCTGGTGCAAATATTGAGTATGTAGTTATTGAAAAGAAATTAAAGCTAGGTTTAGATACTGGATTTTCATATGCAATGTATAAATCTGTACTGCCAAATAGCAATACAAGTCTAGGCCATGTTAATTATTCACAATATTTGGTTAATATAACACCATCTATACAGTACAATATTAATTCATTATTAACCGTGATGGGGTATTATGGATTCTCGAGTAAATTTGCAGGAAATGCCGCCCCACAAAGTGTTTATTATCCAAATATTGATGCTAATTCATCTAATGTCATTAATAACGATGGTATTATCAATTCCTTTGGATTAAGGTTTGGTATTTTATTTTAGAATATGAGCTAAGACTCATCTGGAGAATGTGAAACATTTTTTTCTAACATGATATGTTGACGATAATACTTCAATTCTTCAATTGACTCGTGAATATCAGCCAAAGCTTCATGTTTATTATGCTTTTTAAACCCTTCGGCAACTTTGGGATACCAACGTCTGGCTAACTCTTTAATCGTGCTAACATCTATATTGCGATAATGAAGATATTCTTCTAATTCTGGCATATAGCGTACAATAAATTTACGATCTTGATGAATAGTGTTACCACATAATGGTGAGCTAGCTTTGTGAACGTATTTTTTGATTAATTTCAACAGCTCCTTCTCTGCATAAGCTAATGCAACTCCGTTAGTTGCAATTCGCTCCAGCAATCCTGATTTAGTATGAGTATTAACATTCCACTTGTCCATCTTAGCTAATTCTTCAGGAGGTTGAGTAATTGCATAACTAACAGATTCAGCCAAAATATTTAGTTCACTATCTGTAATAACTACCGCGACTTCTAAGACTACATTTTCCATTGGATTAAGTCCAGTCATTTCCATATCTAACCAAACTAGATTATCATGATTTTTAGTTGATGCCATTAATATCCATTCACAAAGCAATTAAAGGAGCGTATTATATCAGAAGTTATAACTTTATCATCACGTTATGGACAATTTCCGGATCACTATGTAAATAAATTGCCGCGTATTTTAAGGCACCACGAGACTGTTTTACTGCAGCTATAACTACTTCCCTATCTGCTTGTAACTCACTTGAAGCATACTCTAACAACGCGCCATTTAAATGCACCAGTTGTAACATAAAACCCTTATCTGCTTTGAGCAAATTACTAGTATAAAGCATAACACGCGGATTTATTTGAACTAGCTCAAAAATAAATTGCTTATCTGCTCTTAAATTTTCAACTGCGTATTCCAATGCCCAAGAATATAATTTGATTGCCGCTTTAATGATTTCTTTATCACATCTAACTTGAGCAGAAGCATACTTAAAAGCTTGTCCTGAATAATTGAGAGCTTCCAAAATAAATTCTTTATCATCTTTGATGCTTTCTGCGGCATACTCTAACGCCCAACGGTATTCTTTTATCGCAGCTAAAACAATTTCCCGATCAGCTTTTAGTTCATCACTAACAAATGCCAGTGCTCGCCCGGCAAAAGTTACAACAGATAATACAAATTCACGATTAGATTTTAAATCTTTACTTGCAAATTCCATAATATAAGGATTCTGTCTAACTATTGGCAGCATAAAATCTTTATCCGCACGTAATGCATCTTTAATAAATTGAGTAGCTGAACCACGTTGTCTAATTGCTTGAAGTACAAATTCACGATCTGCCTTAAATTCCGCTGCCGCATACTCCAAAGAACGAGGCTCATGCTTAATTGCTGCTAAAACTACTTCACGATCAGACTTTAACTCATCGCTAGCAAAATATAAAGAATCTGCATACTTACTAACCATTTCTAAAATAAACTCTCGATTATTTTTAAGTTCTGGGCTAACAAAATTCCATGCCAAAGGATTTTGCCCAATTGCTGCTGCTGCAACCTCATGATCAGCTTTAAGTTCATCAGAGGCATAATATAATGCCACTCCATTTTGTTTGACTGCTTCGAGTACTAAATGTTTATCGGCACACAGTTCTTTACTGGCAAATTTCAAGGCGCTACCATCTAGGGCAACCTCAGCTAAGATTTTAGCTCGATTTAAAGATAAATCTTGCGTATTATTATTCATTAAAGAACCTTTTTAATATAGTGTTGCAAGGTAATTATTTGCCCATACCAGTTAGTAATGGTTGACAATGACTAGTATAGCCTGCAGATTTTAATTTAACGTATGCTTGCATTACAGGCTCAGGAATCTCTTGAGTAATTTGATAGCCCTGTTCTGGGTAGCTAATTATTCGTTCAGTATCACCAACTAACTCGTCAATTAGATCTTTCGTTGTACGACCAGTGGCAAGCTCTTCAAATTTAATATCCGGCGCAGAAACGGTAAGGCTAATCTCGCTCCAATGAACCATAAATGTAGCATATGCACGGCGCGTAGTATTTGGCTTAGTTACTAAAATAGCTTCATCAGTACCATGTGTTAATTTTGTAAACAATAACTCTTTAGAGAATTTTATATTCTCACCAATATTACTTGCATTTTTTTCCAACAAAATTGCAGAAGCTGGCACACCTGATTCTATGGCACATTTAGCAAAAACCTCGGCTTCAGTTTCATTCCACCGCCCAACAGTCCAGTTACCCGACTTGCCACTAAATAAAATTTTACTAGCATAGCCTTGTAAGTATAATTCTGCACAATATTCTGCAACCCGTAAATCATAGCTACCTAAGCCAATTATGACACGCTTATGACTATTTATTAAATCAGGTAGTTTATCTAAACGACGATGATAGTTCCATAATATTTTGGCTAACTGCAAATCTGTTTGGTTTATCATCATATGCTATCAAACCATGCCTCATCATTTAAGCTAAATGGAGTTTCCTGATAAACACAATAATTTAACCAATTCGCAAATAATAAATTAGCATGTGAACGCCAAATAGAGCGTGGTGTAGCGGTTGGGTCATCGTTCGGATAATAATGGCGCGGTACGTCAATATCTAATCCTTTATTCACATCACGCAGATACTCTTCTTGAAGTGTCAGAGGATCATACTCTGAATGTCCGGTAATAAATATTTGACGATAATCTTTAGTTGAGATCAAATAAACTCCAGATTCACTTGATTCTGCCAAAATTACTAATTCAGGATGTTTAACAATATCTTCTCGTTTGGTTTCAGTGTGGCGTGAATGAGGCACCCAAAACTCATCATCAAATCCCCGTAATAATTTAGCAGTTTTTTGATTAATCCAATGTGGAAAAATGCCAAACATTTTATTTGGCAATGGATACTTAGGAACGCCATAATGGTAAAATAACCCTGCCTGAGCACCCCAACAAATATGCAGAGTTGAGAACACATTATGTTTACTCCACTCCATAATCTTGGTTAACTCAGACCAGTAATCGACATCAGTAAACTCCATTTGCTCAACTGGAGCACCAGTAATTATCATGCCATCAAATTTACTGTTAACTACCCCTGAAAAATCAGTATAAAATGTTTCCAGATGCTCACTGGCCGTATTTTTTGACTCGTGGCTAGTGGTATGTAAAAATACCATCTCAATTTGCAGTGGAGTATTTCCCAATAAACGTAAAATTTGCGTTTCAGTCACAATCTTATTCGGCATAAGATTTAAAATTACAATTCTTAATGGACGGATATCCTGATGCGCCGCTCGCTCTTCAGTCATAACAAAGATATTCTCAGCATTAAGAATATCAGTTGCGGGTAAATTATTTGGTATTTTTACCGGCATTAAACACTTCCTCTAACTATTATACGCTTTTTCACCATGTTCAGACATATCCAAACCGCCAAGTTCATCTTCTTCTCTTACACGAATACCAATAGTTTTATGAAGCACGACTAAGATAATATAAGTAGCAATAAAACTAAATGCTGCAGATAATACTGTAACCATACATTGCTTATACAAAAGGCTCCAATTTCCATACAGTATACCACTTGGTATAGCCGGATTAACATCGTGCGAAGCAAATATACCAACCATAATTCCACCTAAAAACCCAGGTACACCGTGGCAGGTAAATACATCCAATGAATCATCAACTTTATGTTTTAGACGATTATAATAAATAGTTAGAACATAAGAAAGTAATGATGAAATAACACCAATTGCAATTGCTGAGGCTATACTTACATAACCTGCTGATGGCGTAATTGCAACTAAACCAATAATTAAAGAATTACAAATACCAGTTACAGTACGCGCTTTACCAAGAAATGAGTCACAAAGTACCCATGCTACCATTGCTGCAGATGTCGCAAATAAAGTATTTGCAATTGCTTGAATTGTTATCGGCGAAATCTCTAATGCCGACCCGGCATTAAAGCCAAACCAACCAAACCACAGCATCCCACAACCTAAGACCATCAAAGGTAAGTTGTGTTTACCATCGCCTCGGTCTCCAGATTTTCGTGGTTTTAAAACCATCGCAAGTGCTAAGCCAGAAAATCCAGCGCTAACATGTACAACTACTCCACCAGCGAAATCGAATGCACCAAAATTAAATGCCCAGCCATGTGAGTCCCAAACTGAATGTGCCAAAGTACAATAAACGAGTAATACCCACAGAACAATAAAAATCAGATAAGTCCTGAATTTAAGTCGCTCGACACCCGAACCAGAAATAATTGCTGGGGCAATGCTGGCAAACATTGCCTGAAAACAAATAAATGACAAAGTCAATACCTTAGTACCGCTTACTACATCATTAATTTTAATTGGCAGCAAAAAAGCTAAATCAAGCGAACCTAGGAACGATCCATTCCCAGAGAACACCAGTGAATAGCCAATTGCCCACCAAACAATTGGAATAACGCCCAGAGTAATGATGCTCATTTTGATCGTATTTAGCGCATTGCGTCCAGACACTAGTCCAGTATAGAAAAATGCTAAACCGAAATTCATTAGTAACACCAGCATTGCGGAAAGCGCAACCCACAACGAATTTGCAAAAACTAAGTGATCAGTTGCCATTTGCGTACTCCACTTTTATGATTGTAAAAACGCTTCTATTTCGCGAGCTGAACCCATGCCATCAGCAATTGCATGAACCACCAAACTCGCACCACGAACAATATCTCCACCAGCAAAAACTTTTGGATTTGTACTTTGTTGACGATTACCAGAAACCTTAATTCTTCCTTGAGTATCAACAGCAACTTCACCCGATGCTAACCAAGGTAATTCCTCAGGTTTAAAACCAAATGCTGTAATCACCAAATCAGCCTTAATTTCAAATTCTGAACCATTAACTGGAACTAAAGCTTTACGCCCGCCAGCATCCGTATCTAAACGAGTTTTAACAAATTTTACCCCACAGACCCGACCATCTTTTTCAAGAAGTCCAATTGGTTGAGCATAAAAAACAAAATCACACCCTTCCTCAGAAGCATTGGCATATTCACGCCGTGAACCAGGCATATCTTCACTACCCCGACGATAAGCAGCACTAACTTTAGCTGCACCTAAGCGAATAGAGGTGCGGATACAATCCATAGCGGTGTCACCACCACCTAAAACTAAAACTTGTTTATTCTGTACTTGGGCTCGTAATCCAACTTCAAGATTATTAATCAAATCTTGGTTAACTGAAGTTAGATAGTCTAAAGATTCAATAATACCGCTTAAACCTTCATTAAACGAACTTTCTTTTACCGCTTGATAAGTACCGTTTCCGACAAATACAGCATCAAAATCTGCAACAATTTGTTCAAAAGAAATATCTTTACCAATTTCAGTATTAAGTTTAAACTCTATTCCTGCTTGCTGAAATAATTCAAAACGACGCTGAATAATATGCTTTTCAAGTTTAAATGCTGGAATCCCAAAAGTTAACAACCCACCGATTGCAGATTGACGATCATATACAGTTACCTGAAACCCTTTGCGATTGAGAATATCTGCACAAGCCAAACCTGCAGGTCCTGCACCAATCACTGCAACTTTTTTATCTAGGCGTTTAATTGGTGTGTAATTAGGCTGCCAGCCTTGTTTAAATGCTTCATCGGTAATATATTTTTCAACATTACCAATAGACACGGCACCAAAACCATCATCAAGAGTACAACTACCCTCACACAAGCGCTCTTGTGGGCAAACTCGACCACAAATTTCTGGAAAACTATTAGTTTGATGTGAAAGTTCGGCAGCTTCAATTATGCGCCCTTCATAGGCTAGTTTCAGCCATTGAGGGATGTAATTATGTACCGGACATTTCCACTGACAATACGGATTACCACACTCTAAGCAGCGCTCTGCTTGTTGCTTAACTTCTTGTGGCTCTTGCTTAGAATAAATTTCTTTAAACTCATTCTTACGTTCTTGCAAACTAATTTTAGGTGCATCAATCCGAGAAAGTTCAATAAATCTATTTACATTTTTTTTCATTAATGCCACCTATTATTTATAAAGATAATTTAACAAATTTGCCATGCTGATTCCTTTGGGTTTGATCAATACCAAATCACGTGCATTGCTATCAAAATCCGCCAAAAACTGTGCCGCTCTCGACGAATGAGTTTCTCGATAATGTTTCTGGATTAACTCTTGAATATAGTCCGCATGAGCCTGATATGTGTCACCCGTTTCATCAAGATAGATTGCTTCAACAAAATCATGATTAAGATTTTCACGTACTCGCGATTTGGCATCCCAAACATAGCATAGTCCACCAGTCATACCAGCACCAAAATTTTGGTCAATATCACCTAAGACCGCAACCACACCACCAGTCATATATTCACAACCGTTACTAGCCAAGCCTTCAACTACGGCTACAACCCCAGAATTACGTGCAGCAAAGCGATCGCCAGCACCACCATTGGCAAATACTTGTCCACTGGTTGCACCATACAGGCAAGTATTACCCATTACAGTTACTACGCCACTAATATTAAGATTATTATGCTTAATTACAATCTTACCACCGGCAAGACCTTTAGCAACATAATCATTGGCCTCACCATGAAGATATAACTCCATTCCCGTAGTAGCCCAAACGCCAAAAGATTGTCCGGCAGTCCCTTCAAAATGAAGCGTGATCGGGTTTTCCAAACCTTTGCCACCATAAGTCTTAGCAATCTCACCAGCCAAAGTAGCGCCAACTGAACGATCAGTGTTATAAATACTATAGCTTTTATTTAACTCTTCCAGATTATATACCGCTTCCAGACAATCAGCATGAATCCGTTGATTCATTACCCCACGATCATGTCCAATATTAGCCTCACTATAATACAACGGATAATTGGAAGTAGTGCCAGCAATTTCCAATACTTCAGAAAGATCAATGTTTTTGCTGCTAATGCTGTCAAGCTGTTCAAGTAAATCAGTTCTTCCAATCAGATCAACTAATTGTGAAACACCAAGCTTAATCAACCATTGTTGAACCTCATGTGCAACTCCGCGGAAATAATTGATTACCATCTCAGGCAATCCTTTGAAATGCTTTTGACGAAGCTGTTCATTTTGTGTTGCCAAACCAGTAGCACAATTGTTTAAATGGCATATCCGTAAATACTTACAACCTAGAGCCACCATTGGCGCTGTTCCAAAACCAAAAGTTTCTGCACCTAAAATTGCAGCCTTAATTACATCCAGACCAGTTTTAAGTCCACCATCAACTTGCAAACGAATTTTATGACGCAAATTATTTTGCACCAGTGCTGCATGAGTTTCTGCAATACCAAGTTCCCACGGGCTACCTACATTCTTAACTGAAGTAATTGGTGCTGCACCTGTTCCGCCATCATAACCCGAAATAGTGATTAAATCCGCTTGGGCTTTGGCTACTCCGCAGGCAATGACTCCAATTCCTGGTTCTGAAACTAATTTCACAGAAATTTGTGCGCCAGGATTTAATTGTTTCAAATCAAAAATCAACTGTGCCAAATCCTCGATCGAGTAAACATCATGATGCGGCGGAGGAGAAATCAAGGTAACACCTGGTGTCGCATGACGTAAATGTGCAATTTCAACACTAACTTTCTCACCCGGTAATTGACCACCCTCACCTGGTTTTGCACCTTGAGCTATCTTAATCTGAATAATTTCAGCACTCATTAGATAGCTTGGTGTAACCCCGAAGCGTCCAGAGGCAATCTGTTTAATTTTTGAATTACGGTTAGTACCATAACGTTTAGGGTCCTCACCGCCCTCGCCGGAATTAGAACGCCCACCAATAGTATTCATCGCAATCGCTAATGCTTCGTGTGCTTCTGCGCTTAGTGCACCAATCGACATTGCAGCACTGTCAAAACGGCGGCAAATTTCTTCAATTTCATCGACTCTAACATAAGATTTTGAATTAGATGCTTCAGGTACTTTAATCGTAAATAAATCACGTAAGCAAGTTGGTGCACGTTGATTAACTTCATTGGCAAAAGCATAATAATCTTCAAGCTCGCCGCTACGCACCGCTTTTTGTAGTTTACCCACTACATCTGGATTGAATGCATGATATTCACCCTGATAAGAATATTTGATACTGCCACCTTGATCAACCAAAGTTGCCGCATCCCATGCTTTTGCTGCAGTTTGTTCCAATTGTGATTGAATTGTGGCAAAACCAGCACCTTTAATCCGTGATACAGCGCTACCAAAGCATAAATTGCTTACACTATTATCAATTCCTAAAGCTTCAAACAATTGCGAACCACGATAAGATGCTACAGTAGAAATCCCCATTTTAGACATAATTTTGAGGATGCCTTTATTAATTGCACCTAAATAATTTTTATGTAAACTAGCTAAATCTTTACCACTGTATCCGCCAGCAGCAATTTCTTCAATCATTTTATAGCTTAAATACGGATAAATTGCCGTCGCACCAAAACCAAGTAACACACAAAAATGGTGTGGGTCACGAGCAGTCGCCGTTTCAACAATAATATCAGCCTTAAAACGTAACCCTTTGTTTACTAGATGATTATGAATTGCGCCCAACGCCATAACTGCAGGAATAACCAATTTATCCGCGGCAATTTCACGATCGGATAAGATTAATAATGTCGTACCTGATGCAACTAATTGCTCGGCTTTAGTTACTAAATTATTTACCGCTTGTTCCAAATTATGTTTAGTAGCATCAAAGCTTAACTCCAAAGTAGTGCTTACTTTCCAAGCTGCATCATGATTTAAAATTGCAGCATAAATTTCGGGTGATAATACTGGTGAATTTAATTTATAACCATGTAATGGACGCTTAGTTACTAAATCAAGCTTATTACCCAGATAACTATCAAGGGTCATCACATATTTTTCGCGAATTGAATCAATTGCCGGATTAGTTACCTGTGCAAAGCTTTGTCGAAAATAATCAGTCAGCGGACGAATCTTTTGGCTCAAAACGGCAATTGCCGCATCATCACCCATCGACATAGTTGGTTCCATACCATCAATTGCCGAAACTTTAATTACGCTTTCAATCTCTTCTTGCGTGACTAAAAATAATTTTTTATAAGTGTTTAAATTATGCTTTAATTCTGATACAGTTGCACCATCAGCACTAACTGGTGGAGTAATATAATTATTTTGCTCACTTTGGCTTAAATCAAACTGACGATAAATTGCCCGATCAAACAAGACCATTTTAGCTTGAGTATCAATTAAAATCATTTCCCCAGCACCAAGGCGATTTTTAACAATAAAGTCTTCAGCATCATAGTCTAAAATTCCGGTTTCTGAAGCAATGATCACCGTACCATCTTGGGTAATTGAATAGCGCAACGGACGTAAACCATTGCGATCCAAACAGCACATTACCTGACGTCCATTTGAAAAAACAATTCCTGCTGGACCATCCCATGGTTCATAACCAATACCAACCGTTTCATACCATTGTTGTAATTCAGGACTTAGCTTGTTATTACCTTCCCAATAAGGAGGGATCAATGCTCGAAGAGCTTGTTTAAAATCAGCACCAGCCATTAAGAGCATTTCCATCATATTATCTAGGCTGAATGAATCAGAACCTGACTCACTCACCATAGTTGCCAGATGGTTGATTTTATTCTGAACATCTTCTGGCAATAGACTAATTCCACGTGATTTTGCCCATAAGCGATTAGCAGAAACAGTATTAATTTCGCCATTGTGCGCAACATAGCGAAAAGGTTGTGCCAAACGCCAACTTGGTTGAGTATTAGTTGAGAAACGTTGATGAAAAACACAAATACTGGTTTTAACCAGCGGATCAGCCAAGTCAAGATAAAATTCTTTTAAAATCCTAGGCAAACACAAAGCCTTATAAACAATCGTTTGGCTGGATAAGCTACAAATAAAGAAATCTTGATTATCTTTAAAGCGATACTCTATATTCTTGCGCAAAGCAAAAAGTCTCAGCTCAAATTCTTGCTCACTGAGGTCTTCTGGTGAATTAATGAATAATTGTTCAATAAGTGGCAAACTATTTTTAGCAATTCTACCCAATACTGAAACATTGATTGGTACTCGGCGAAAGTGAATATCAGTTAAACCAATTTTATTACATTCTTCAGTGATAATTGTTTTTTGTTCAGCGATACTGATTTGTTCCAACGAGAAGAATATGTTTCCTGCAGCATAGTTAGCAGCTAAATTAAATTCGCCGTCTTCTTCCATGACGCTACGAAAAAATTCATCAGGAATTTGAATTGAAACCCCGCAACCATCTCCAGTGCGTCCATCAGATTGAATCGCTCCGCGGTGAGATAGCTTAATTAGTGCGGCAATCCCTTTAATCAATATATCATGTAAAGGATTGCCATACTTATTAACAATAACCCCCACGCCACAATTATCACGCTCAGTAAATTGAAATAACCCCATTTATATTCACCTAAAAGATATTTTATTTTTATTTATTATGCAATAAACGCCTGTTCTAAATCAGCAATCAAATCGCGAACATCTTCAATCCCAATTGATAAGCGCAATAAATCAGGCGCAACCCCTGCAGAAACTTGTTGTTCACTGTTTAATTGAGCATGGGTTGTACTTGCTGGATGAATTACCAATGATTTTGCATCAGCCACATTTGCTAATAGCGAAAATATTTTCAGTGACCCCACAAATTTTTTAGCCGCTTCGGCGCCGCCCTTGATACCAAAGGTAAAGATTGATCCAGCACCTAATGGTAAATATTTTTGTGCTAACGCATGGTATTTATTATCTGCTAAGCCCGGATAATTTACCCAGCTAACTTGAGGATGATTTTGTAGATAGTCTGCAATTTTTTGCGCATTCTGGATATGACGTTCAACGCGTAGCGATAAAGTTTCAAGACCTTGCAGTAGCATAAATGCGTTAAATGGGCTCAAACAAGCACCAGTATCGCGCAAGAGCTGAACCCGTGCTTTTAAGATATAAGCAAGGTTACCAAAACTTTCGCTATATACTAAGCCATTATAACTTTTGTCTGGCGTGGTAAACTCAGGAAAACGTCCGCTTGCAGCCCAATCAAAGTTACCTCCATCAACAATCAAACCACCGATAGTAGTCCCGTGTCCGCCAATAAACTTAGTTGCAGAATGAACCACAACATTCGCCCCCAATTCAAGTGGACGACATAAATATGGCGTAGCAAAAGTGTTATCGACTATTAATGGAATTTTATGTTCTTTAGCAATTGCCGCTACTGCTGCAATATCAATAATATTTGCGCTAGGATTACCAATTGTTTCAATAAAAATTGCTTTGGTTTTAGCGGTAATTGCCCGCGCAAAATTCTCTGCATCATCAGGATCAACAAAGTGTGTAGTAATACCATATTTTGGTAAAGTATTCGCAAATAAATTATACGTTCCACCATATAAACTACTTGCCGAAACTATTTCGTCACCGTTGCTGGCAATATTCATAATTGCGTAAGTGATTGCTGCCGAACCAGAGGCAACGGCTAATGCCGCCACACCGCCTTCTAATGCCGCAATTCGCTTCTCGAGAACATCGCAAGTAGGATTCATTATTCGGCTATAGATATTACCAAATTCTTTTAGTGCAAATAAATTTGCGGCATGATCAGTATCTTTGAAATTATACGCAGTAGTTTGATAAATTGGTACGGCACGCGAACCTGTAGTTGGATCCGGCTCTTGTCCGGCATGAATTTGTAACGTATCGAAATGGAGCTTACTTTCCATTATTACTTACCCTTTAATAATAGATTATTTAACCATAATAGTAGCGAATTTTAGATTATAGCATAGCCTTAAAGATTGATTTAAATTATATTGCAGCGCAATATAATTTTTATGGATTTATTGCTATAATTACGTTCTGATTTCAAATCATACAGTAGTGCAATGCAACATTGCAATCACTTAGATGAATTAAAGGATTAAATAAGATTGAACAATACCTGAATCAAACTACTATCCAGCTTCAAGAATAGAATTAAGAGTTGCTAGTTTTCAATCACATAATTAATTTATCAAAACTATAAACCATCTTTAAAGGAATATTTCATGCTTACACACGCACTTACTATCGTTAATCCAACCGGAATACATGCACGTCCTGCTGCACTTCTTGTTAACCAAGCTAAAAAGTTTACTTCAGAGATTACCCTCTCCAAAGATGATAAGACTGTATCAATGAAATCAGTTATCAATATACTGGGCTTAGGCTTAGAATGCAATGATAGCGTTACCATAGCAGCCAATGGTGCTGATGAACAAGAAGCGATTCAAAGTCTAAAAGAATTATTTCTGTCTTTTGCAGCACACGACTAAACTTAACTTAATTTAAGGGCTATTTGATGCAGTATTCAAAAACGCAGGAATTTATGGCAGAAATGATCGGCACCATGTTTATCCTTCTCTTTGGTAATGGTGTCAATGCGATGTTTACCTTGTTTAATCTCGGTGGATATACCAACATCACATTTGGCTGGGGACTCGGTGTTTTTTTAGGGATTTTGGTCAGCAATCGTATTACCGGGGCACATTTAAACCCCGCAGTTACGCTGGCTTTAGTCGTGACTAAACGTTTTCCATTACGTAAGGCTCCATTATTTGTTTGTGCACAAATGCTTGGTGGTTTTTTGGGTGCTGCAATAGTTTATTTCTTTTATCAGGCAAAATTTCAGCAGTTTGACCCCAATTTAGAACATACGGCAGGAATTTTCTCAACCTTTCCAGCTATTACTACCAGCTTTATGCCAGGATTTATGGCTGAAATTATCGCTACCGCTATTTTAATGTTTGCAATTTTAGCAATTGTCGAAAATTTTATTAATGATAAAGCAGGATTTTTAGCACCATTTGCGGTATCAGCATTAATTGTGGGAATCGGGATGTCATTTGGTGCGATGCACGGCTATGCAATGAATCCGGCACGTGATTTTAGTCCACGTTTATTTACTGCAATCATGGGATTTAAGAATAATGGTTTGACTGATGGATCGTTTATTTGGGCAGCACCAGTTTTTGGTTCATTGATTGGTGCGCCATTAGGTGCAATCTTATTCGACTTAACTTTAGCCAAAAGGAAGTAATAGATGAAAAAATATATTTTAGCCTTGGATCAGGGAACTACCAGTTCACGGGCAATCTTATTTGATCGAGATGGTAATATTTGTAGTAGCAAGCAGTTAGAATTTACGCAAATTTTTCCAGAGCCGGGTTTGGTTGAACATGATCCAATGGAAATTTGGCTAACTCAGTTAACCACTGCTAAATTAGCTATGTCCGCAATTGGTGCACAATCTGAAGATATTGCAGCAATTGGGATAACCAATCAGCGCGAAACAACTATCGTTTGGGATAAAGAAACAGGTATTCCTATCTATAATGCTATAGTTTGGCAAGATCGCCGCACATCAGACATGATAGATGAGTTAAAAGCACGGGGTTACGCTGATTTATTCAAGGAAAAAACGGGTCTGATTTTGGATGCATATTTCTCAGGTACTAAGTTAAAATGGATTTTGGATAATGTTAAAGATGCCCGTAAATTAGCCGCAGAAGATAAATTAGCTTTTGGTACGGTTGATAGCTGGATTACATGGAACCTTACTAATCGCCGTGAGCATGTAACAGATGAATCAAACGCCTCACGAACCTTGCTATTTAATATTCATACTGGAGAATGGGATAAAACACTGCTTAAAATCCTTGATATTCCAGAAAATATTTTGCCACGAATTGTACCTTCATCAGGAATTATTGGCGAAGCTAGCTCTGGTTTGTTCAATCATCGAATTCCAATTGCCGGAATCGCGGGAGATCAACAAGCGGCTACCTTTGGTAATTTATGTATTAAACCGGGAATGGTTAAAAACACTTATGGCACTGGCTGCTTCCTATTAAAAAACACAGGAAGTCAAGCTTTAGTTTCTAAAAGCAATTTATTGACCACCACTGGCTGGCAAATTGATGGTAAACGTAATTATTGCCTTGAGGGTTCGGTATTTATTGCTGGTGCAGCAGTACAATGGATTCGTGATGAAATGAAGTTTATTGATGAAGCATCCGAAGTAGAAACTCTAGCTAATCAGGTTAATGATAATGGTGGCGTATATATGGTTCCAGCCTTTGCTGGACTTGGTGCACCGCATTGGGATCAATATGCCCGAGGTCTAATTATTGGAATTACCCGTGGTACTACCCAAGCACATATGGCGCGTGCAGCATTAGAGTCGATTGCTTTTCAGGTCTCAGACGTAGTGCGAGCAATGAAAGCTGATTCTGGCTTAGGTTTAACTACGCTTCGGGTTGATGGCGGTGCTTGTAAAAATAACTTCTTAATGCAATTTCAGGCTGATATCTTAGACTGCGTGGTGGAGCGCCCTACTTGTCTTGAGTTAACTGCGCTTGGTGCCGCCTATCTGGCTGGATTAGCTGTTGGTTTTTGGCAATCCACTGATGAATTGGAGCAAGTTTGGAAGGTCGACCGCATATTTGAACCTAAAATGACAGTTGCTAACCGTGAACATTTGTTGGAACATTGGCATAAAGCAGTTACCCGCTCGCAAGGTTGGGCTAAGGATTAAGATGACAGATTTTGAGATTATAATTATTGGTGGTGGCGCAACTGGTCTTGGTTGTGCGGTTGAGGCAGCTAGCCGCGGTTACAAAACATTACTCGTCGAAGCTGCTGACTACGGCAAAGGCACTTCCTCCAAATCAACCAAACTCGTTCATGGCGGGATCCGCTATCTGGCAAACTTTGATTTTGCTTTAGTCAAAGAAGGGCTAGAAGAGCGCTATTATTTTCTAAAAAATGCTCCACACTTGGCAAGTCAGCAAAGTTATTTGATTCCATTACAAGGTATTGCCGAGAAAATCAAATATTGGTTGGGGATAAAAATTTATGATAAATTGGCAGGCAGTAAAAAGCTTGCCGCCAGTCGCTTTTTATCTAAAGAGCAAACATTGCGCGAAGCCAAAGATTTGAATGCTGCTAAAATTGACGGTGGAGCAATCTACTATGATGGGCAGTTTGATGATAGCCGGATGCTGGTGAGTTTACTCAAGACTTTTGAACAACTTGGCGGAACTGCGTTAAATTACCATAAAGTCGAAGAGTTTATTTTTAATAATGACAAAATCAGTGGTGTAAGTGTGAGTAATCAGTTAACTGGTGAAAAATTAACATTTACTGCTAAATTTGTTATCAATGCAACTGGGACACTTAGTGATAAACTACTTGACATGGCAGAACCACAACTTAAGCATAACACTGTCGCAGCGGCTCAAGGAACTCACTTAGTTTTTGATAAAGAAATCTTTGATTCTGAACACGCGATCTTAGTTCCACAAACTAGCGATGGTCGGGTACTATTTATTTTACCTTGGCATGATAAAATTGTAGTCGGTACAACGGATGTCAAAGTAATCGAAGCTAGTCTGGAACCTAAAGCGCAAGCAGAAGAAATTGATTTTATTTTGACAACGCTCAATCAATACAGCGCAAAAACCGTAACCAAACCTGACATTAAAGCCGTTTTTTGTGGACAACGCCCTCTAGTTCGCCCGCAGAACCAGACAAATACCGCCAAGATATCACGCAAACATGAGCTGATGCTAAGTAAAAATGGATTGGTAACTATTGTCGGTGGTAAGTGGACTATTTATCGCAGGATGGGACAGGATACGCTTAATTTTATTGAAAAGCAATTCAATCTACCCACAACTAAATCGATCAGTCATAATCTGCAACTTTTTGGCTATACACAAGATAAACTGAGCTATCCGCTATCCGCATATGGTGCACAATCAACTCAAATCACACAGATTCAGCAGGAATTAAATAACTTTGCTCTTATTCATCAAGATTTACCCTATTTTCAAGCTGAGGTGGTATATCAAGTGCGCCATGAACAAGTCAAGACCATTGAAGATATATTAGCTCGTCGAACCAGAGCATTATTTCTCAATAGCCAAGCTGCGATAGAAGCAGCACCAGTTGTTGCTAAATTAATGGCTCAGGAACTAGGTCATGATGAGCAATGGCAAGAAACTGAAATCGCAGCATTTAAACGTATTGCAGCAAATTTTTGTTTATCTTAAGCTAGTAGTAAAAACTCTATTATAGACTCGAAGTATTTGATTCTTGGGTGCGAAAGATTGATAAAAAAGGCTGCGTAGTGTAGATATAGCTACCTTACTTTCCATTGAGCTTTTTTGATATTGCTCCTTACATATATTTTATAGGCGGCGTCGCTCATCAATGCAGCGCAATTGATTTGAGATTAGCTATAGAACTACATAAAGAGTCTTTTTTGAAATCCGACAAAGTCCAAGATTTAAGGACGATGAGTATAGTTATTATTGTTTAAATAAAATATCACCATTTGGCAGCTGACTTTCATAAGAACTAATCATTTGGGGCTGTTGATTTGTGTTATCATTATCGCTAAAACTGCTATTGCTCTGCGTAATTGAGATAACCGGAGCAATAGGCATCATCAAACCAGGACCCTCATCGTAAATATTGCCATAGCCACCATATCCGAAAGGTCCATCATACATGTCCATATCATCAAAGTATGCCTCTTCTGCTGCGATCTCTGCCTGTCTTTGATCATACTCAGCTGAAATTGCCTGTTGCTCTTTTATAACCTTAGATGCCGGAAATACCTTAGGTTCATATGATTCCGCACCTGGAGATTTATCATTCATTTCACCCAAAAGTATAATTGGCTGACTACTACTTTCCGGAGGATTTGTAGCTGCAAAAATATTTATACTCAAACATGTTAATGCACTAAAAAATAAAAATTGTTTCACATTAGATTCCATTTGAAACTTAACTTAAAGATAAATTATTAATTATTGTAATATGTTGCAAAATTCATCATGACACATTCAATCGCTTAAATATTTCTAGCGCCTGTGTACGACTTGATTTCAGATCAACCAGTGGATATGGGTAATTCACACCTAAACTAATATTTGCCGCATCAAGAATATCTTTGGGAGCCTCCCAAAGATTAAACAGATATTTATCCGGTAATAATTTTAGTTCCGGAACATAGCGACGAGTATATTCCCCCTCTGGATCAAATTTCTGCCCCTGTGTTACAGGGTTAAAAATTCTATAGTATGGTGCGGCATCCGCTCCTGTCCCAGCAACCCATTGCCAACTAGCGCTGTTATTAGCAAGATCAGCATCAATTAGACAATCCCAAAACCAACGTTCACCATCTCGCCAGTCAATTAATAAATTCTTCACTAGAAACGAAGCAACTATCATACGCACACGGTTATGCATATAACCAGTTTGCCATAATTCGCGCATACCTGCATCAATTATGGGAATCCCAGTCTGACCTTTTTGCCATTGGATTAATGAACTGCCATCTTTCACCCAAGGAAAAGAATCAAATTTACGTTGTAAATTAACTTCGGCAAGGTTCGGGTTATAATAAAGTAAATTATAGGAAAACTCACGCCAAGCAATTTGTCTTTTAAATGCCTCAAAATTATTCTCGGCAAATTGAGCATGAGATGCATACCAGACTTGATTAGGTGATAGCTCGCCAAAGTGTAAATAAGTTGACAGCTTTGAAACTGCATTTTTAGCAGGAAAATCACGCCCTTCTTTATAATCTGAAATAGCATCAGCCATAAAATCAGCTAATTGTTGTTGTCCAGCAAGTTCGCCAATGCGCCAATTAGAAATAATCTCTGGGCCCCAGCTCTTTCGTGGCAATAATTCAAGCTTTTCTATAGATGATTGACTACTTTGCTGATCATTGAAAAAAAATCGTATCTGATTTGGCTTATCCAACGGTACTCGTGGCGCTATAGCCTTGAGGCATCCATTATGGTAAAAAGGTGTAAATACACGGTAAGGGGTTTTGTCACTCTTTAAAACTGCCCAAGGTTCCCAAAGCAATGAGCCATTAAACGTGTTAACTACAATACCTTTACTATGCAAATCCTGCTTAATCTGAGTATCGCGAGCAATCCGCCACGGTTCATAGCAACGATTCCAATTAACAGCACCTACATGATATTTTTCTATAAGCTCAGGCAAAATTATTTTTGGATCACCAGAAAAAACTAACAACTGTCCATTTAGTGATGAATTTAGTGCAATCAGTGATTGATGTAACCAACAGCGACTAGCTGCGCCCATTTTATATCTATCAGAATTTACATCATCTAAAATATAAATAGGAATAACCAGCCCCTTAGCCGCAGCATCGAATAAAGCAGGATTGTCACTTAAACGCAAATCTTGACGAAACCAGTGTATTATTACCATAGTACCTATTTTTATAAATTTTAGCGCCGTTATAGATAACAGCGCTTTTAAATCTTACTCTACTTTGTAGTTATACCCGACTCATTTTGTTTCTTCTCCTAGACACAAGCAACGCAGTTTTTACTATCAGCAAATAAGAAGCATCGCAACGAAAAGAAAAATCACAAGATTATGGGTATATTTTAGTTTCTAGTCATGATATCTAGGATCACTTCATCAGTTTCACGCATTCCATCACGAGCTAATTCACCAATATTACGGATAGTTGCTTCTACATCATCAGCAACAATACCATCACCAGAAGTAACAACATTACCATTCATTGCAGATGCCGCACCATCATAAGCTGCATAAGTTCCATTGGCTATCTTGATTGAGCAAGAAGAATTTGCACCATCACAAAATACCCCAGAAACCCCAGCAAGAGTATTAATAATAGCTTTACCAACTTTATCATAATCGCCATCATTAATAAAAATTAGCGCACCAGCTACTGCACCCGATGCACACATTGGACCACAGTAAGCAGACAAGCGCCCAATATTAGCCTTGATATGCACTGATGCTAAAATAGAAAATATTAACCCACGATACATAATCTCATCAGAAAGATTATTTTCACGACAGTAAGCAATAATTGGTAACGATGCCGTTAAACCAACATTACCACTACCTGCAGCAGTCATAACTGGCATTGCAGATCCACCCATCCTCGCATCACTTGCGGCAGCAGCATTACTAGCACTGATGTTTCGCGCATCTTTGCCGTAAAAGCCACGATCCATACTTTGTTTAATATTTTTGCCCGTACTTACACCATAATTATTTTTTAGTCCCTCAAGAGAAATTGCGGTATTACAATTTATAATACGGTCTAACTTAGGTTTCAGTAAATTTATATCAATTGTTTTTGCTAGCTCATAAATTAAACGAATATTTAAAATTTCTGCTTCATCTTCAGCTTTAGCCGTACCACTACCAGATGCTTTATACTGAGTTTCGCCATCTTTAATAATTTCGGTGATATTATTATGAGTATGCTTAAGTTCAACACTTGCCGATTTTTTACCAGCAATTAATTTAACTTTGATATACAATTTGAGATTATTATCTGATTTAGAATAGGTAACTGTATTTTTAGCCAAGAACTCCCTCACAAGAGCCATATTCTCAGGGGTAACTTTACTTAAAACCATTAAATCCTGCGTCGCATCTCCAGCAAGAGCGCCCATCGCGGCAGCAACTTCAATCCCAACCATACTGCCACTATTGGGAACAAACACGCTTTTAACGTTTTTTATAATATTGCCTGATAAAGACAGATTGATATGTTCTGGCTCAACACCCAAAACTTCACGCGCTTTAGCCGCAGCAAGCGCAATTGCAATAGGTTCCGTACATCCCTCTGCGGGAATTACTTCGTGCTCAAATAAACTAACAATTTTATTGATTATATCTTGATTAATTTGTGTCATTAATAACCTCCACTTTTACTAAGCTATAATTATACAGCAATTTAAGTATTCATATTTTTGCACTGCATTAAAAATGCCACCGTCAAAAACAGTGGCTTAATAACTATCCCAATTTAGTTAATTGAGTTTGCAACTGAGTAATAATTGCAGTCAGTTCATTAACCCGCTTGGTGTCTTTAGCAACCAGCTCTGCCGGAGCTCGCTCAACATATTGCGGATTATTTAATTTAACCTGCATCTTTTCTACTTCTTTGCTGTTTTTCTCAATCTCTTTAGTTAAACGAATTTTTTCAGCAGCAACATCAATCTCAACTTTTAACATCAAGCGTGCACCCTCAGTCACCGCAACTGGAGCGCTATCAGATTCAAGAGCTGTAACTAATTCAACCTCAGAGATTTTAGCTAATACCTTAATATATTCAGCATATATTATAAATAATTCAGGCTTGGCCGTTTCAATAAATAACGGAGCCTTTACTGCTGGCTGTAAACCCATTTCAGCACGTAAATTACGCACGATTCCAGTCAATTGTTTTAATTGAGTTATTTGCGTCAATACTTGCTCACTATCGGCAACTATATAATCTGCTGGATTAGGATAGCTTGCTAACATAACTGAAGTTTGTTCATTTTTAGCAGCTAATGGAGCAACTACTTGCCATAATTCTTCAGTAATAAATGGCATAAATGGATGCGCTATTCTCAGTACCGCCTCAAGTACGGTTAAAAGTGTATCAATCGTACCAGCACGAACGCTCTCATCTGGAGATTGTAAATTAACTTTAGCGAGTTCCAAATACCAGTCACATAGCTCATTCCAGATAAATTCATAAATCCGTTGAGTTGCCAAATCAAAGCGATAGGTAGTGAAACCATTTTCCACATCAGCTACCAAGCGCCCTAGTTCAATCAATATCCAATTATCAATCATTGAACGCTTAGTTGAAGTACCAACTAAAGCTTTATGATTTTCAACATTCATCAATACAAATTTAGTAGCATTAAACAATTTATTACAGAAATTACGACTACCTTCAATCCGTTTTAAATCAAAATTAATATAACGCGCCTGAGTTGCTGAGGTCGCTAGTGAAAAGCGCAGCGCATCCGCACCGAAAGCTAAAAAGCCATCGGGATAGTCTTTACGGGTTTGTTTGGCAATTGCCTCAGCCTGTTTTGGATTCATCAGGTTTGCGGTGCGTTTGGCTACTAAGTCATCCAAACTAATACCATTAATGATATCCAGTGGATCAATCACATTCCCTTTAGACTTGGACATTTTCTCACCATGAGCATCCATAATCAGACCATTGATGTAAATATCTTTAAATGGAATCTCACCGGTAAACTCTTCGGTCATCATGATCATCCGCGCCACCCAGAAGAAGATAATGTCAAAACCAGTTACCAATACATTAGATGGCAAGAAAGTTTTCAATTCTTGAGTATTCTCGGGCCAGCCAAGCGTTGAAAAACACCATAATGCCGAGCTAAACCAAGTATCTAGAACATCATTATCCTGACGTAACTCACTGCTACCCGCTAGTTTTTCAGCCTCGTTACGACTGCGAGCTACAAAAATATTACCTTGTTCGTCAAAATAAGCCGGAATCCGATGTCCCCACCATAATTGGCGCGAGATACACCAATCTTGGATTTTCTCTAACCATTGGTCATAGGTTTTTTTCCAATTTTCCGGTACAAAACGGATTTTGCCACTATTTACTAATTCCAAACCACGTTCAGCAAACTTATCCATTTGCATAAACCATTGATCAGTCAACATTGGCTCAATTACTACATTGGTTCTGTCCCCGCGAGGCACCATTAATTTATGCGGCTTAGTTTCAACTAATAATCCAAGCTCTTCCAAATCAGCTAAAACTACTTTACGAGCCGCAAAACGTTCTAATCCACGATATTTTTCTGGTGCATTGTCATTGATAAAGCCATCTAAAGTCATAATATTAATCATTTCTAAATTATGGCGTTTACCTAACTCATAATCATTAAAATCATGTGCCGGAGTGATTTTCACACAACCAGTACCAAATGCAGCATCGACATAATCATCGGCAACAATTGGAATTTCACGCCCAACCAAAGGCAGGATTAACTTTTGTCCAATCAAATGCAAATAGCGTTCATCTTCAGGATTAATTGCAACAGCCACGTCTCCGAGCATAGTTTCTGGACGAGTAGTTGCGACAATTATTGACTCGTTACTATCTTTTACCGGATAACGAATATGCCATAAGCTACCATTTTCTTCACTGGAGATTACTTCTAAATCTGATACTGCCGTCTGTAGTTTAATATCCCAGTTAACCAAACGTTTACCGCGATAAATATAGCCTTTCTCGTATAAACTAACAAAAACTTCACTAACTGCTTTGGATAAACCTTCATCCATCGTAAAACGTTCACGCGACCAGTCACATGAAGCCCCTAGCCTGCGCATTTGGTTAGTAATCGTACCACCTGAATACTCTTTCCACTCCCAAACTTTTTTGACAAATTCTTCACGCCTCAAATCATGACGGGAAATACCCTCTTGATCCAATTGACGCTCAACTACAATTTGCGTCGCAATTCCAGCATGGTCAGTTCCAGCCTGCCATAGAGTATTATAACCTTTCATTCGATGATATCTGATTAATGCATCCATAATGGTTTGCTGAAAAGCATGCCCCATGTGTAAAGTTCCGGTTACATTCGGTGGCGGCAATTGAATACAGTAACTTGGTGCGTTAATATCATTACTTGGCTTAAAATAACCATTGTTTTCCCACTGCTGATACCATTTATTCTCAATTTCACTTGGCGTATATGCTTTAGCTAATTCCATTTATTCTGTAATCCTTTTATTATATTTTATATTCAACCTGCCATTTTAACATAGCTACATGACTAATATTTCTTATACTTAATTGAAGTTATACATTAAAAAAGACAACTCCTACTAAATTCATTATCTAGCTAACTATAACCATAGAATTTATCAACATTAATTCCATCTAAAATTGTAGAGCTCAATATAGTTGCTTAATAAGAACTTAAGCTCTAGAACCGCGTTTGATCCAATATTAAAAATCAATCTCTAGCTGTAAAAAAAGCGACATTTAAATGTCGCCTTTTTATAAGTAGTTTTTAATACATCGTTGAAGTATCAATCATTGGAGTTTTCTTCAATGTGTATTGATACGGAGGAGTATTAATATAAACAATGTCTGCACGTTGATTTTTTGGTTGTTCACCACCAGCCTCGCTTGGATATGCTGGCTTAGTATTACCAAATGAAATTACACTGATCTGCTTCGCCGGAACACCCAATTTAACCAAAGCTTGTTTCACGTTTTGCGCACGCTCTAGACCTAGCTTTTGGTTGTGCTGAATTGTTCCAATTTCAGAGCTATTGCCTTGTATTTGTATCGTCGCATCGCTATGCGAAATCAGGTATCCTGCATTTATCGTCAATAATTTGTTATACTTACTCGTAACATCGCTGCTATTAAATGCAAAGAATACTGAATTTGCAACAACGCTACTAGTAGCAGATGCACCAGCTTCGCTGGAAGATGCCTGAACCGATGGCGCTTGATTACTGGTACAAGCTGCGATACTCAATACTGCAGCGGTAACTGATAAAATTTTTACTAAACGCATTAATATCCCTTTTCCTAGTCTGTTTACATTTGCCTAATAAGCAAGTAATTATACTATATCAGAAATTTCATGCATGTAAATTTAGTTTAGCCAGTTTAAACCAAGCGCAACATCTAATTAGCGATTAATCGAATCAGTAACTATTCTATGCCTAGTGATAAACCAAAACGATGGCTGACATTTATTAGCGCCAACAACGAAGCTGTTGTAATATCGCTATGTTTACCAACTCCAAATTTAGTCATGTTAGCAGAGCTATCCTGACATTCAATCATACTTATTGCGTAGGCATCAGCACCGCTACCTAAAGATTTTTCTTCATAACTAATGATTTGTAGTTTATTACCTAGTGCATTAACTGCTGCATCTAAAGTTCCATTACCACACCCGTTCAGATTAACAATTTGATTACCAACAGAAAGTTCTAGGTTGATTTTTTTACCTACATTGCTATTTTCGATTTTATGATTTATATAGCTAATTTTAGACAACGCCGCTCCGGAATAACTAAGGTAAGTTTGTTCAAATAAACTCCATATCTGCTCCGGTTGCATTTCAGTTTCAGCACTGTCCATAGCTTGCTGAATAATATTACTAAATTCAATTTGCATTCTTCGTGGCATCGTAATACCATAATTATTTTCCATAATATACGCAATACCTCCTTTACCCGATTGACTATTCACCCGGATAATATTGGCGTAGTTTCTCCCTAAGTCGGAAGGGTCAATTGGCAAATATGGTACAGTCCAAATTTCTTTTCCCTGTTGATAAGCAAAACCTTTTTTAATCGCATCCTGATGCGAACCAGAAAAAGCAGTAAAAACCAAATCTCCAACATAGGGATGGCGTGGGTGAATTGGCAATTGAGTAGCTTCCTCAACTATTTTTGCTGTTCGATTAATATTGGAAAAATCCAGTGCAGGATTAATGCCTTGAGTATAGAGATTAAGCGCTAACGTTACTAAATCAACGTTACCACAGCGTTCACCATTACCAAATAAACAGCCCTCAACTCGTTGTGCGCCAGCCAATAGTGCCAATTCAGCTGTCGCAACCCCAGTTCCCCGATCATTATGTGGATGAACTGACAAAATCACATTTTCGCGTTGTTGCAAACGACTACTAATCCATTCAATCCGATCCGCAAAAACATTAGGCGTAGTATTTTCAACGGTGGTTGGCAAATTAATAATAATTGGGCGCTCTTCATTTGTCATCCATGCATTAATAGCTGTATTGCATGCTTCTAATGCAACTTCAGGCTCAGTAGAGGAAAATGTTTCCGGTGAATATTGCAAAATCCACTTCGTATCAGATATACCATCCGTTAATTGCTTAAAATAACTAACTTGCGTTGCTATCAAGTCCATAACCTGACTTATCGACATTCCAAAAACAATTTCTCGCCATGCTGGTGCAGTAGCATTATAGATATGAACAATTACACGTTTGCAACCACGTACCGCTTCAACTGTTTTTAAAATCAAATCCTTGCGCGCCTGTGTCATAACCATAATAGTTACATCATCCGGAATCAAATTCTCCTCAATTAGTTTTCGTACAAATTTATAGTCAATATCAGATGCAGCGGGAAATCCAACTTCAATTTCTTTTAAGCCAACTTTGATTAGTTCAGCATAGAACTTAGTTTTAGCCTCAACGCTCATCGGGTTAAATAATGACTGATTGCCATCACGCAAATCAGTAGAAAGCCAAATTGGTGGCTGTGTTAGTGTTTTATTTACCCAGGTTCTTTCTGGAAAACTGATTACCTCTGAAGCAATATATTTACGGGATGGGTCTTGTAGCATAGTAAACTCCTTTTATTTGTTATGGCAATATTTTATAGCCTACTTGCTGAATTATTATTGCAAATATATATTTTTATCGCTAAAAATTAATATATAATTGCTTACTTTATAATTATTATGAAATATTATTGCAATGATACTAGATAACCATGATAAAGAGATTTTGCGAGTAATTCAAAATGAGGGAAAAATTAGTAATCAGGATTTAGCTGAACAGGTAAATCTATCGCCATCCGCATGTTTGCGCCGAGTAAAAGCGCTTGAAGAAAATGGAATAATCATTGGATACCACTGTGTTCTTGATAGTAAGGAACTTAATTTGGGACTGATGGCACTAGTATCAATTTCAATGGATAAACATACTCCAGAACGATTTGAAGTATTTGAAAAAAATATTCGCAATATACCAGAAGTTATTGAGTGTTTGCTAATTACCGGACAATCTGCCGATTATCAGCTCAAGCTTATTGTTCGTGATTTAGAACATTATCATCAAATTTTACTCGGTAAAATAACTAAAATAGCTGGAGTAACTGGAGTTCATTCCAGTTTTGTGTTAAACAAAGTAATTGAAAATCACGCAATTCCTATTTATTAGGGTCGCTCACTATTATTTTTTTGATTGAGCTAAATAGTTCAGTAACGGGTTCGGCACCATGTGATAATGCACGCACTAAATGTCCACCCCCTGTAAGCGCGCTAATTCCAGAGTCTAGACCAGACTCATTAATTATTTCTTGAATAGCAGCTAACCTTACATCATCAAACAAATAGCCATAGATAATTAAGCTTCCCAAATGACTATAACCTTCGAACATTCCAACCTCATGAAGTTGCTGCTCGCCTGGAACTAAATAACAGTTATCTCGATAAACTATTTTATTATCCAGATAGACACTCAATAAATTATGATATATTCTAAATGCAAAAGACTCATTACGTAAAGCCCGCCCTGATGAAATAATATCAGAATAAATCAAGCGTGAACTTTCATTTAATAATCTAATTTCGGTTACACTGGCAAAAGCTGAACCCTGAAAAGGAATTGTCGGTAGTGGCGAGTAAATTAAGTCAGCATTCTCCGCAATCTGAATACTAACCTTACGTTTAGCTGTGCCAATAGACATGGCATGAATTTTCTCAAATGACTGAGCTGATATTAATAATTGGCTGCCTTTGGCTAAGCGTAAATTAATCTGATAATCATCTCCAGCCATAATCCCAGCCGAAGCATTCATCAGGATGTATTCAATGCCACCACTTGGTAAACGAAAAAAATTGGTAAGTTTAAACGGAGCAGAATAATAAACATGCTCTGGTATAGTTAACCCATCCCCCGAGCATTTGACCCAAAGCTCTAAATTAGCATTGGTATATCCCTGAGACGACATTTAAGCCAAATCTTCCAGTAATACTGCTGACTTAATCCATTTAATTACCAGATCAAGATTATGATCAGTTTTAAGATTAGTAAAAACAAATGGCTTACTTCCACGCATTTTCAGAGAATCACGCTCCATAACCCCTAGATCTGCACCAACATAGGGCGCTAAATCAATCTTATTGATAATCAGCAAATCAGAGCGAGTGATACCCGGACCACCTTTACGCGGAATCTTATCCCCTTCGGCTACATCAATCACAAAAATAGTCGCATCAACTAATTCAGGACTAAACGTTGCCGAGAGGTTATCGCCACCACTTTCAATAAATAGTAACTGTAGGTTTGGAAAACGTTGACACATTTCATCAACCGCTTCCAAATTCATTGAGGCATCTTCACGAATCGCAGTATGCGGACAACCACCAGTCTCAACCCCAATAATCCGTTCTTGTGGTAGCTTACTATTTTTGGTTAAAAATTCAGCATCTTCTTTAGTATAAATATCATTGGTAATAACTGCCAAATCATAATCGTCAAATAAATAGCGCGTTAAACGTTCCAATAATGCTGTTTTACCTGAACCAACTGGTCCGGCAACTCCAATTTTAACCACTGCCATATCTTGTACCTCTAAGAAATTCTTTATCTTATCATCAATCTGCAAGAATATGAAGCAAGAGCTAGACATAAGGCGACGAAGTGTACATGCAGATAAGTACAAGAGGAGCCTTATAACGACGCTATTGCTTCATATTCTTGCAGATATTAAGACATATATAAACGAGAATATAAACTCTCATGTTGTATTGAACGCAACTCAAATGCCGGCGTCGAGCGCCCCAAATCAGTCACGGTTAATAATTCAAGCTGCTCTAATATCTGCACGATTAGAGGATGTGTAGCATATAAAATTTGTTGCCCAACACTTTGACTTAATGGAATCAGTTTGACTGCATTATTAACTACTGCGGAGACCTGAGCATAAGCATAATGACTAATTGCTGAGCTATAATCAATTTCAAGTGCTGCACATAATACACCATAGAGAACCGCAAAATGTCCTGCACAAATTTTGTCTGCAACTAGCTGGCAATATAAACTATAAATTGACTGAGAAACTTCTAAAAGTAGCATTGAACGCACCGTCTTAATAAAACGTGAACCCAATTTAATGCTAGCTTCACGAATTTCACGAGCTGGTTTAATTGCTGAAGTTAGCTCATCCAAATTTTGCACCGCACCTATATTATCAACTACCGCCGCCTCGTAAGCCAATTTAACCAGGAGTAAATCATTATAAAGCAAGCTATTCACCAATATGCTTTGCAGATATAGTTCAAAACTAACTTTGTCGCTTACTCGGTTTTGCTGAACATAGGTTTCCAAGCCATAGGATTGGGTATAGCTTCCAATGGGAAATAACGCATCATTAAGTTGCAGCAAGATAAATTGCTTAGCTAAATTATTATTTTTAGATTTAGTGATGATGGTGCTCATGTGAAATATTTTTCTGAGCTGTTAATGGTTTTACTAGGCGCGCATCAACAACCTCAACATTAGCTAGAATTTTCTTCAATAAAACCAACATCGGTTGATCAAATGGAACTAACAAACAATCAGGATTATTTTCATCAATAAACAGTGGCGCATGACGGTTACCAAGCTCATAACAGACCACAGCAAGCTCAGATTTAGAGGCAGGACTAATTGCAATGCATTTAGCCGGAATCACCTTAACTATAATCGCCTTTACACCATCATCAAATAAAATATCCTGATCATTAAAACTAAAGCCATTTTCGCTGATATTGATGCCAAGCTCTAAATTATTTCGTGTTGTTTTACGCATGACACGCTTATTTAGTTCAAACCACTCTAATTCAATATAGTCTAAATCGAGATTAGCGCGTAATTGAGTATTTGTTAAATTGCCACAAATTTTAGTGATTATCATTTATTTACAATCTAAAATAAAAAATAGCGTTGCGCTAAAGGTAAAATATTTGCTGCTTCACAACTAATTGCTACACCATCAACCAATACCTGATAAGTTTCCGGATTAACCTTAATCTCTGGTGTAGCATTATTTAAACGCATATCCTTTTTACCTATATTTCGACAGTTTTTAATTGCAACAACCTGTTTTTCTAATTTAAGCTGCTCTTTAATGCCTAAATCAAGTGCAATTTGTGAAACAAAGGTTAAACAAGTTTGATATTTAGTCCGCCCAAATGCACCAAACATATTACGATAATAAACTGGCTGTGGAGTAGGAATGGAAGCATTTGGATCGCCCATCTTACTGACGACAATAAAACCACCTTTAATTATCAATTTAGGTTTCACGCCAAAAAAAGCTGGTTCCCATAACACTAAATCTGCTAGTTTACCAACTTCAATTGAACCAACATAATCAGCAATGCCGTGAGTGATTGCTGGATTAATAGTGTATTTTGCTAAGTAACGCTTTGCTCGGTAATTATCATTACCTTTAACATCTTCTGGTAAACTTCCACGTTGCTGCTTCATTTTACTGGCACTCTGCCAAGTACGCGTAATTACTTCACCAATCCGCCCCATTGCCTGAGAGTCAGAGCTAAGCATACTCAAAACACCCATGTCATGCAGTACATCTTCAGCAGCAATACTTTCTGGGCGAATCCGCGAATCAGCAAACGCTACATCTTCACGAATCCGCTTGTCCAAATGATGACACACCATCAGCATATCAAGATGCTCATCAACTGTATTAACGGTGAATGGCATGGTAGGATTTGTCGAAGAAGGTAAAATGTTAGAAAAGCCTGCTATGCTAATAATATCAGGAGCATGTCCACCACCAGCACCCTCAGTATGATAGGTATGAATGGTACGGTTCCCGATTGCAGCAATAGTATCCTCAACAAAACCAGCTTCATTTAAAGTATCACTGTGAATAGCCACTTGAACATCATATTGATCGGCAACTTCCAGACAACTTCTAATTGCTGCAGGCGTTGTACCCCAATCTTCATGTAATTTTAATCCAATTGCTCCTGCCTTGATTTGGTCAATTAGTGGCTCGTGAGTTGAGCAGTTACCCTTGCCAGTAAACCCAATATTAACTGGAAACTCTTCAGCTGACTCGAGCATCCGTGCCAAATTCCACGCACCAGAGGTACAGGTAGTAGCATTTGTTCCGTCAGCAGGACCAGTTCCACCACCAATTAAGGTTGTAACACCACTATAAAGAGCAGTCTCAATTTGTTGTGGACAAATAAAATGAATATGGGTATCAATACCGCCTGCCGTAATGATTAAGCCTTCACCAGCAATAATCTCGGTTGAAGCACCAATAATTAATTGCGGATGTACACCATCCATTATATCTGGGTTTCCTGCTTTGCCAATTGCGACAATTTTACCATTTTTCACCCCCAGGTCAGCTTTAACAATTCCCCAATGATCAAAGACAATCACGTTGGTGATTACCAAATCCGGCGCAATTTCGGTGCTAACTGATGCAGATTGAGCCATACCATCACGAATTGATTTCCCACCGCCAAATTTTACTTCTTCACCATAAATGGTATGATCGTGTTCAACTTCAATAATAATCTCGGTATCGGCTAAGCGTATTTTATCGCCGATAGTTGGACCATACATATTGATATAGTATTCTCCACTAAGTGTAATGCTCATTGACTATCTCCATCACAGCTTAAAAATTGCTGTTCAGATAATTTAGCTAAGGCGGCAAGTTTATTTTGATCCAAGCTTCCATTTACCAGTGCATTAAAACCACAAACAATCCTATTGCCCCCCAGAGGAGTTAATGCAATAGTGCGCTCCTCGCCTGGTTCAAAACGCAGCGCTGTACCAGAGGGAATATCCAAGCGCATACCATAGGCAAGTTCACGCGAAAAACTTAATTTTTTATTAACTTCAAAGAAATGAAAATGTGAACCGACTTGAATTGGGCGGTCGCCTAGATTAGCTACCTTTAACTTAAAAGAGTTATTTGGGGTGTTTAGTTCAATAGCCGATTTAGCAGGAATAATTTCACCTGGAATCATAACAACTATTTCCTTCATGAGAAAAAATTAGACAATAGGATCATGTACTGTAACAAGTTTAGTACCATCGGGAAAGGTTGCTTCAATTTGAATTTCAGTCACCATTTCTGCAATTCCATCCATAACATCTTCGCGAGTCAGCAATGTTTTACCAAGACTCATTAATTCTGCCACACTTTTACCATCACGTGCTAACTCCAGTAACTCAGAACTGATATAAGCAATTGATTCTGGGTAATTTAATTTCACACCACGCGCTTTACGCTTACGCGCAACCTCACCAGCAGTAAAAAGCATTAATTTTTCTATTTCACGAGGAGTCAAATGCATATTAAATTTTCTCTAACTAATTAAATACATAACAATTTTTACATCCAAAAATCATTGGAGCGACGTAATTGTAGTACTAATTTCACCAATTATGCAAATCTCATTTATGACACAAATAAAGAGTAAAGTAACAACTTCTTTGTTTGTAAACTGAATTTTAAAAACACTCAGCCTGTGACATGATAAAATAACGAAGTTTTACTCCTAATTTTAAAGTAGATTTATGAAAAAATTTCTTAATTACTCCATTTTAGCGCTTGGTTTGTCATCATGTTCATTCATGTCACCAACACCTACTAAAATCACCCAAAATTTACAACAAGTTAATCCAGGTACAACTGTAGCGCTTGTTGCATTAGTGCCAATGGAAATTCCCAACCCTACTCAACCTAAAATACTTAACTCTACCGCATTTAGGGTAACTCAGGACGTACACGGTTATCCAAACACGGTAATATTGATTCCTCAAAACGCAATAATTACGGGTGTTTATAGCAATGATGGCAAAGTTTGTCAGGTTTCATGGCAAGCGGTATATCATGACTATCAAGCATTAGAAAAAGATCAAGGTGCATTGGGTGTCGCAACCATGGTAAACAATACCACTTGTGATCCTAAGTTGGGAATTCGTGCTGGTCAAGTCATGACAATGACGTTTAAATAAATCAAGGATAGGTTAAATGGCAATTAAATCAGATAAATGGATACGTAAAATGGCGGCAGAGCATGGCATGATTGAGCCATTTGAAGCAAGTCAAGTTAAACTAAACGGTGAGCAAAAGATAATCTCTTATGGCACTTCCAGCTATGGTTATGACATCCGTTGCGCCAATGAGTTCAAAATTTTCACAAATATTAACAGTACAATAGTTGATCCCAAAAATTTTGATCCGAAAAATTTTGTTGAAATTAATGCTGACTATTGCATTATCCCGCCAAATTCTTTTGCCCTAGCGCGTACCGTCGAATATTTTCGCATACCGCGCAATGTCTTGACGGTATGTTTAGGTAAGTCAACTTACGCACGTTGTGGAATTATTGTTAATGTTACACCCTTTGAACCAGAGTGGGAAGGCTATGTAACTCTTGAATTTAGTAATACCACCCCATTACCAGCTAAAATCTATGCCAACGAAGGAGTGGCTCAGGTATTATTCTTTGAATCTGATGAAGAGTGCGAGACTTCATATAAAGATCGCAACGGTAAATACATGGGGCAAGTTGGCGTTACCCTGCCCAAAGCTTAGTATTCTTCACGCTAATTGCTGATAAAAGGTGCGGAGTTTACAAAGCTCTGCATCCCAGGTATAGTGTTTTAATACAGCTTCGCGACCATTACGCCCCATTTTTTCTGCTTCATCCTGATTGTTTAATAACCATTGACAGGCTTCAGCAATTGCATTGGCGTCGCTAGGATCTACCATTAAGCCACATTTATTGCCTTCAACAATTGACTGCCACAAGGGAAAATTAGATGCAACAACTGGAATTCCTGCTAACATATATTCAAATAATTTGATGGGTAACGATTCAAGATAGCTTGGTGTTGGTAAGAGTGTAACCATCCCTACTTTAACTTGAGCTAAAAGTTTACCAATCTCTTCTCGATTAATTACACCATGATAATTAACTAATTTTGCCCCAGCGCTAGTTTTAATTTGTGCGGCTATACTATCATTACTATAGCTACCTGCAAGTTCAAGGCGTGCACCACTATATGCAAGCGAATCAACTAATGGAATGATTCCCCTGGTTGTAGAAATACTACCAATATAGCAAATACTATCTTGACGATTATCCCATGCCACATCCTGCTGCATTAACTCTGCAAGAATCGGAAAATTATGAATTGCGATACTATTTGTATTGTAACTTTTAAAGCGTGCAGCTATAATTTCAGTTGCGCAAACTACACCACTAAGTTTAGCTGCCGAACGACGCTCCTTAAATTCAACCAACTTCGAAACTAGAGGACGAATAATTCGTGGAATCCAATGTTTATTCATAACTTGCTTCGGAACATCTTCGTGCACATCATAGATAACTTTATAACCAAGTTTAGCTAATTTAACACCAACTCCAAGTAACTCTGGATCATGAAAATGAACCACTTCGGGTTTGAGTTCAAGAACTTTATTATATACTCTTTGTGCACCAATTTTCATCCGCGCTAATCGTCCACCAGTTACACGCCCGACGTCATAAATCTGAATTCCATTTTTTAACTCATCACCCAGCGAATCCGCCACAACTAGGCTAACTTGGTGCTCTGCACTCAACGCTTGGCATTCTTTGATAAAGATACGAATATCATAACGAGGATGAACAGAAGTTATATGACATACACGCATGCTTTAGCTCACTATTTGATTTAAAAAATTCTGTAACTGCACCAAGCGCCCATGAAAAAAGTGTCCTGTTTTAACAAAAACACTAACTGGAACATCATGCGTTTCGCTCCATTCATAAACTGCAGTTAAGGGAATTACTTCATCATCATGCCCATGAATAACCAAACTTTTATTCTTATCAGGCATTACTACATTGTAGCGTGTCACCGCTGGACCAATTAAAACTAATTTCTGATGCTCGACTTGAACTGCTAAGCCAGATGCTACAGCACAGCCAAAAGAAAACCCAGCAACAAACAACGGTAAATCAGGATAAATCTGCCGTGCATAATCATGCACGGCACGGGCATCTTCTATTTCTCCAACGCCGAAATCATGTTCGCCCTCGCTCATTCCTACACCACGTAAATTAGGACAATAGCAAATATAGCCTTTAGCATTCATTACCTTAGCAATACTTTGCACAATTTTATTCGTATAAGTACCGCCACCTTTAGGATCAGGATGAATTATAATTGCTATACCACATGGCTCAGTCTTTGGAGTTAATTCCAACAAGTCCAATTTACCACATGGCGCATCAATAAATAGTTGACGCGCATTTCTTGGTAATGTTATTGGGTTAATTGTCACGGGCTAACTCCTCTCTTAGTTTCACAATATTTTCAGCTATGATCTCTTTACGCGCTTGATGCATTAAAAATATTTTGGCAAAAATGACGCTTACTGCAAATACTAAATAATTATCCTCAGGAAAACTAATCAGATGATGGTTGTGAAAATAAGAGATTGCATATAAGGCTAATATATAGGCAAATAAGAACCAAGTTTTAACAAAAGTTAGCACTGGATTTTTGCGGGCAAAAATTAACCAATAGCAAATACATACTAATAAAATCAACCACACCAGATAGTATAAATTATCCATACCAGACCAATAAACGAAGAAACTACAGCTAGCAAAACCTAAGTAACCCAAAAGTCTCGGAAATGGAACTTTAAATTTACGCTCTAGCTCAGGAAATTTATCGCGTAGAATAATTAGTGCTAACGGACCAGATAGACAACTTAATAGCACCAAAGAAGACAAGAAGTTAACTAACTCCGTCCAAGTTGGAAATGGTAATAAAAAACAAACACCGACTATCATATTAATCCATAACGCGATGACCGGAGCCGAAAATTTATTTACTTTAACCAATAATGATTTAGGGAAAAACTCACGCCCTAACCCAAATAATATCTTACCTGTTACTGTTGTGAAGACATTTGCAGTACCCAATGGCGCAATAATTGCATCTACAAATAAAATCACATAGATATAATGTAAACCAAATAAACTTAATAATCCAAGCAGTGGCGCCACCCCAGTAATCATTGAAAATTTTTCACTTGGTAGACAGAACATGAACATCAATGACAAAGCGCTATACATTATCCAACCGATAATTACTGGCGCAATTATTGAAAGAGGAATTGCTCGGCGTGGATTTTCGGCACTATTAGCAATAATTAAACCATTTTGAAAGCCAGAGAATGCAAACGCCAAGCCAGAGCTGGTTATTGCCAATAAAATTGGTTCAAAGGCAAGTTTGGGTAAATTATGATTGTTTATGATATGAGATGGGTTTCCAAAAACAATAATCATCCCAATTGCAATAGATAAAGGAATAACAATTTTCCAAATACTAACAATTGAATTAGCTTTTGCTACCCGAGTTAAATGTTGAGTATTAAACCAAGTTAAAAAGAGCATAACCGCAAAAGCAGCAATTAATCCCATCATGGAGAGCGAGACGCCTTTATCAGTTTGCTGGACTAGAGCGGGCACCCAGAACCCAAGGTACTGGATCGCTGACTGAGCTTCTAATGGCAAATAAACTACATAACTAACCCAACCTAAGACAACAAAGAGGAATCCCAGTGCTCGTGAATGAGTTACACCGATGAAGCGCATTACTCCACCCACAATAGGTAAAATACTGGCAACTTCCGCAAATGCCAAACCAATGATTAGACTTAGCAATGCAGTTAAAAACCACGATATCAGAACGCCAACTCCAGCGGTTTGAAATCCATAATAAGGAGAGAAGAGCCATCCACTACCAATCATACCACCAGTAGAAAGCAAAATCAATTGCCAAGTCGAGATTTTCTTCATGCTTTAAATCCTTCTAATCAAGTTTGGGAAGAGGTTTACGTTTTTTACCATAGACTAATTTATATAAATTATCTCGGTAATCTTGCTCACTCAAACTAAAAGCAACCTGATGTTGCACTAATTCTTCGGCGACTTTAGTATGTAATGCAGCTAAATTCAAATCACTAAACTGAACACTCATGGCCAGATTGGTGATATCAATATCCGCAAATTCATCACAATTAGCTTCCAAATAACCAATTAAATTAAATAACTCAAGTAAATCAGGATCTAAACGCTGTAAAACCTCCATTTCGGGAACCGGAAACTCGCGTGCCAGTTTAGGATTAGCCAACAATGATTTTAACAAGCCTGTTAACGGATTCACTTTTAATGGTGCACGTTTTAAATCATTGTCATAGGCGCTACCAATTTGTTTTAACTTCCGGTTAAAAAAAGCAAATCGGCTCCGATTATTTAAAATGCTCTCAACAACTGATGGTTCAAGATCGACTACTGCTGCTAGCTGCTTCTTAAGAATAACTTGCAATGCAATTGCTTTAATTTGATCAAGATAAGGTTTAACCAAACTAATTAAACGCGCTTTACCTTCATCGGTATTAATTTGCACTTCGGCAACCAATTGATTGAGTAAAAAAGCTACTAAACCGACCGCACCATCGCTTATCTTTTGTCGAAATCCATCTACCCCATGCTGGCGAATAAAGCTATCCGGATCATGTTCACTCGGTAAAAACAAAAAATTTACCGCTTTGGCATCAGTAACCAAGCCCATCGAACGCTCTAATGCCCGCCAAGCTGCTTTTTTACCAGCACTGTCACCATCGAACGAGTAACAAATATTATCACATAATCGAAATAATATTTTGATATGCTCCTCGGTAATCGCTGTCCCCATAGTTGCAACAACATTAGTTACCCCATATTGGTGCAATGCAATAACATCCATATACCCTTCAACAACGATTACCTGATTAAGATCACGTATTGATTTTTTAGCTTCAAATAAACCGTATAATTCTTTGGATTTATTAAATAATTCAGTTTCCGGTGAATTAAGGTATTTAGGTTCCCCTTGCCCGATTATCCGTCCGCCAAAGCCGATAATTTCCCCTTTGACATTCTTAATCGGGAACATAATCCGTTCACGAAAACGATCATAGCGTTTACCATTTTCGTTTTCAATTACCAGACCACCATCTATTAGCAGTTTATTTTTCGCATAATCGTTGAAATTAGCGGCTAGATTCTGAAAATTATTTAGTGCAAAACCAAGCTCAAATTGATTGATAATCGTGGTAGTTAATCCGCGGTGTTGTAAATAATGTAAGGCATAACTTGAACCAGCTAAAGTTTTACGATAAAAGTTCATCGCGCTAGTCATGGTCTGATTAATATCTAGTTTATGCTGTTTGTGTTGCTGAATCTGTTCTTTGCTAAACTTTTCCTGATTAGCTTCGGGAATATGCACACCGTACTGATCAGCCAGTGATTTTACGGCCGAGACAAAATCCAAACCAAGGTACTTCATGACAAAACTAATTGAATTCCCTGACTCACCGCAGCCAAAGCAATGATACATCTGTTTAAGCGGACTGATTGAAAATGAAGCAGATTTTTCATTATGAAAAGGACAGCAAGCAAAATAGTTCTGCCCCGAGCGCTTAAGCTTGAGATGCTTACCAAGCACATCAACGATATCGGCGCGTTCAACTACTTCATCAATAATATTTTGCGGAATTTGCATCGCTATTGTGCCATAATCTGTTTAATTTCATGAGGAGTTAGATCGCGCCACGCACCGCTATCCAAACCATAGTCATTAACGCAATGAATCCGAATCCGTTTCAAATCGATTACCCGATAATCACAGGCTTCTGCCATTCTGCGCAATTGACGATTAACCCCTTCGGTTAGAGTTATTTTATAGACATTTGCACCAATTTGTTTCACTTTGGCTGGGCGCAATTGCTTATCATCAAGCACAATACTTCCATTTGCCTGACGAGCGAGATATTCAGCTGTAACGGGCTTATTTACCCGCACAATATATTCTTTTTCTTTGGCAAATTCTGCACCAAACACTTTATAGACAAATTTACCATCATTAGATAAAATCACTAAACCGTGGCTTTCTTTATCTAAACGACCAGCATAAGTCAGATCTTTAATTTGCGGCAAGAGTTCAAAAATTGGTTTGCCATCAACGCGACTTTTACTACAAACGTAGCCTTTAGGCTTATTAAGCAGAATATAACGAAACTGAGCTTTTTCTTCTGCAACACCTGAGAGCACTTCCACTTTATCCGTTGCGGGATTCAACTTAAAACCAAGCTCAGTTACTACTTGCCCATTAACTTTGATATAACCTTTAGCAATAAACTCATCAGCTTTGCGCCGTGAACAGATATTTAAATCTTTGAGGTGTTTATTTAATCGTACTAATTCCATAATTTTATTTCCCGCGCATAAACATGCCATCTAAATCATGCATAGTTAATTTAAACCAAGTTGGTCGCCCATGATTGCAATAATTAGAGCGCTCAGTTTGTTCCATTTCACGAAGCAGCGCATCCATTTCGGCAATCGACAATTGATGATTAGCACGAACTGCACAATGACATGCCATTGTCGATAAGATTTCTTCCTGATGCTGCAGTATCACATTACTACTACCAAAATTAGCTAAATCCTGCAAGACATCGCGCACCAGCTGTTCGGTTTGCTCACCATCAAGCAATAACGGTATTGCGCGAATTGCTAATTGTTGCTCACCGATTACATCCAATTCAAAACCAAGCAAACTTAATTCATCACGATGCTTATGTAACGCTTCAATCAAAATTGGATTAACACTCAAAGCCAAAGGCATCAAAAGTTGCTGAGCTGCAATTGCATTAGTTCCTAATTGTCGTTTTAGCTTTTCTAAGATAATTCGCTCATGAGCAGCATGCATATCAACTACTATCATACCATCACGAGTTTGTGATAGGATATAAATCCCCTGTAATTGAGCAATCGCGTGCCCAAGCGGCGGAAAGGTTGCATTATTGGCAGCACTACTTAACTCACCACCATCCTCAACAAATAAATCGCTATCAGAAGCCTTATTTATTCCACTAAGTGAACTACCGAGCCACTCACGAACCAAATCTGAGTTATTTTCTAACGGACGTTGATAAGATTGTGAGCCTCTATAATTTTGCGCTGAAGACGGATAATCATTCCCCTGCCAGGTGTCGACTTGTTTGTCGTAAGCAGAACCACTACCCGCAGGATAAGGCGTTGCAGTATAGTTATCAGAATCACGATTATGACCAGTAAAACTATCCTCCGCAAGCGTTGAACTTAGCGTTAATGCCAGTGCTTTTTTTAATGAGCGACTGATAAAACTATGGATTGCACCAGAATCTTTAAAGCGCACTTCACTCTTACTTGGATGTACGTTAACATCAATATCCGCCGGATTAATCGTTAAAAATAGTACATAATTCGGGCTATGCTCATGATGTAAGACACCACTAAAGCCCTGTTTAATTGCACTTTGAATAACTTTATCTCGAACATAACGCCCATTAACAAAGAATATCTGCAGATTTTTGTTTTGTTGTAGATACGCAGGATGGTAAACATAACCAGATAAAGTTAAATCTTCTCCGGCTACTTCAGCAATCGTGAAATATTTTTGTCCATAACTTGCGCCATAAAGATCAACGGTGCGTCCAAGTAAGTCGCTATTACTTAGATTATAGATTTCTTTATCATTATGACTTAGCTTAAACGCGATCTCAGGATGTGAAAGACTTAAGCGCTCAAAAACAGTCTTACAGTGCTGGTACTCTGTAGTTTCACTTTTGAGAAATTTTTTGCGGGCTGGAATATTATGATATAAATCTTTAACTTCAACAATAGTACCATTATTTAAAGCGGCTGGTTTAACTGCTTGTACATCACCAAAAATATTACTAATTTGATAGCCAGTTACGCCAGCTTCACGGCTGGAGAGATTAAACCATGAAACAGAAGCAATTGAGGCTAACCCTTCTCCACGAAAGCCTAGCGTTTGAATCGCGTATAGGTCATCTTCATTATTTAGCTTGCTGGTAGCATGACGCTCAATTGCCAGAGTTAGATCATCCGCCGCAATCCCACTGCCATTATCCGTAACTTTAATTAACTTAATTCCACCCTGTTCCAACTCTACGCTAATCGTTGTTGCCCCAGCATCAATACTATTTTCCAAAATCTCTTTTAACGCTGAAGCAGGACGTTCAACCACCTCTCCGGCACAAATCCGATTAACTAAATTATCCCCAAGCTTATGAATCCGTTGCGTCATTATCTATTTACCTGTTTTAAATTTTGCATCCCAAATCATTTTTAGTGCCGGTAACACTGAAACAACCATAACTGCCATAATAATCAATGACATATGCTCCTTAATTACCGGAATATTACCAAATAAAAATCCACCACATAGAAATATAACTACCCACAATAAAGAGGCAATCAGGCTGAAACTTACAAATTTACGATATGTCATATGCCCCAAACCTGCCACAAATGGCGCAAAGGTACGTACTAGTGGAATAAAACGAGCAATAATGATTGCTTTAGAACCATGACGCTCGTAAAATTCATGGGTTTTAGCCAAAATATCTCGACGAAATATTTTTGAATTAGGGTTAGAAAATAGTTTATCACCAACAAATTTACCAAAAATAAAATTGGTGTTATCACCCAAGAACGCTGCTAAAATTAATATTACAATCAAAACTCCAATATGTAACTGTCCCGCTCCAGCAAACGCACCAGCAACAAAAAGCAATGAATCACCAGGTAAAAATGGCGTAACAACCAAACCAGTTTCGCAAAAAATTACTAGGAAAAATAATATATAAAAGTAGCTATGGTAATTCTCTAAAACCACACCAATATATTTATCTAAATGAAGAATAATATTAATTATATCCATCATAGTGAGTATCCTTATATTAAAATTTCAGGGCGTAAAAACGCCCTGTTAAAATAAATGCTAATCAATTATATACATTACAAAAAATTTGACAATTATAGCATGTCTGAATAAAGCCAAATCTACATAAATCTAGCCGCAATATCTGTCGATGATTCATTACCAATTTTCTCAAAGTGTTTCGCTAGAAAATCTGTTGCCAGTTGTTTTCCACTATCGAATAAATATTTCAAATACTCTGGATCAGTATTTAATTTACTGGAAACACCCAATTCCTGAACTATAGGCTCTGCTTCGATAGTGTGCACAAATACGCGTTTATGCTTTTGCTTGTCTAATTCGCCATTATCAATCAAATCGGTAACAAATTTCACCGCACGCAATTCACGCATAAGACTGGAATTAAAGGACAAGGTATTAATTCGATCTAAAATTTCACGGGCATTTTTAGGCATGCGATCAATATTAACCGGATTAATCTGAACAATCAATATATCCGGAGATTTGGTTTCGTTAATTAAAGGAAATAGTGGTGGATTACCAATATAACCACCATCCCAATAATGCTGCCCTTCAATTTCAACCGCCTGAAACAAAAAAGGAAGACAAGCAGACGCTAAAACCGCGTCAATTGAAACATCTTTATTAGAGAAAACCCGTAATCTACCATTGCCAACATTTGTTGCCGCTATAAACAATTTACAAGCAAGAGACTCATGTAATTTATCAAAATCAATCGTTTGCGCAAGGACATCACGTAACGGATTGATATTCAGCGGATTTAGCTCATATGGAGAAAATATTTTAGAAATAAAATCATAAAATAAATAATTAGGAGAAAAATCCATATTGCCAATGCTTAACATCTTATCCAAGGCACTAGGTTTCAATAAACCTTTTTGCCCAGCCTCGGAGATTTCGCTCCAAAATTCTCTCAGCTTTTCACGAGCACACTCATTACCACCGATGGATAATCCATACGCAGTCACAACCGCATTCATTGCTCCAGCACTAGTTCCGGATATCCCCTCGATCTCAATTCGATCATCCGCAAGCAATGTATCTAATACTCCCCAAGTAAATGCCCCATGAGAGCCGCCGCCCTGCAAAGCCAAATTTATTTTCTTCTTCTCACCAACCGTATTTGTTTTTGATTTCAAGTTAAATTACCTTATCTAAAATTCATTAATTTTTAAGTTTCGTCAATAGTATAAATATTAATGGGTTCTGCTTTACCTCTAATTACTTGTGCACCCATACTTTTAATTTTTATCTTACCTTCAAGAGCTTGTGCTGTCGATTCACTGAATAATATTGGAGTTTTAAGCTCTTTGGTTAGTTGTTCGATTCGCGATGCAGAATTTACCGTATCACCAATAGCCGTATATTCAAAACGTTTCTCTGAGCCGATATTACCAATTACCGCCATGCCTGTATGAATACCAACCCCAATTTCAATATTAGGAACATTTTTAGCTTCACTTTTCCATTTGGCACATAAATCCTTAACAGCGTGAATCATTTCAACTGCAGTTTTTATCGCGTTTAGCTCCTGTTCTTTATCTTCAAGTGGCACGCCAAATTCAACCATAATACCATCACCAATAAATTTATCAAGCACACCATTATTTTTAAAAATAATTTCAACCATTACAGAGAAATATTCATTCAAGTACTTAACTACTTTTTCTGGCGGATATTTTTCTGACATTTTAGTAAAATTGCGAATATCAGAAAATAATAATGTAATTTTACGGCGTTCACCAGTTAGAGATAATTGACTGCCACTTTGTAAAATCGAATCCATTACGTGCTTAGAGACATAACGCGCAAAATTAAGCTGTAATCTTTCGCGCTGTTGCAAACCTTCTGCCATCGTATTAATTTCGCTAGCAAGCTCAGCAAACTCATCTTGGGTATTTAAACTTATCCGCTGAGCTAGATTGCCACCACCTATTGCTTTAACTCCGGCATGCAGCCCTTCTAAAGAAGCAGCTTGGCGCTTAGAGAGAAACCAACCCCAAAACAACATCAGAACCAAAGTTAAACCAAAGGTCCCTACACCATAAACTAACAACTTATGAATTTTTGCAATTACACGATCGGCATAAAGATTCACGCCAATCGATGCAATATATTTTCCATCTTTATCGTAAATTGGGGCATAAGCTGTCATCCATGTTCCCCATTGATCGGTTATGAAATTATCCGGCGCATAAATACGGCGGTAATTAGTCGCTAATTTTGCAGAATCAGCCTCATCTGCAGATTCCCCGATTGGAGAATAATCACGGCTATTTTTATCTTCTGCATCAACTAAATATTCGTACTCCCCCAAAGCATTTTCTCTTGGGGCAATAATATAGACATATTTAACAAAAATATCTTCTCGCCGATTATCATCGCGGACAGTACGTAATTGCTGTTGAATTTGAGTATAGGCAATCGTATCGTTGCTACGCGTCTTTTGAATTGAAATTAAATCATCTTTATTAATTAACGAGGCAGTCCCCGCCGCAATTGACATCACATTAGTACGTAACTCGTTGGTAATTATTTTGCGAACTTGAAAATAACTTATTCCCAAACAAAGTAATGTACTAATAATCGCGGTAATGATTATTGCTAAATAAAGCTTGGTTCTATACTTCATAATATCTTTTTTAAAAGTCAAATACTTGACCGCGTGTAACAAAACCTTTGAAACCATCAGAAACAGCATCAGGTAAAGATACATCATTGTAATCGTAAAGCCACATTTTTTGTTTTATATGGAAAGGAAGTGTTACCAACTGAGTATAATGAGCATGTTGCTTACTAAAATGACTTGAAGTTTCACAATCATGAAAAATAATGTCGGCTCGTTCATACGCCTCATTTAAGACATCAGGCGCAAACCTAGTATCAGTTGTTATAAATATGTTCAATTTACTACCTGATACAAATAAACCATAACTTGGTAATAGCTCATGATTGCTATAGCTATGCGGAACTTTTATTAACTCAAAATCTCTACCACTCCAGATAAATTTATTACTTTCAGTAGATCTTAACTTAAAAAATGTCTCTAAAGTTGAATTTGATTCTTCAAGCGTAGACATACCGCCTGAAAGAACATGATCCCACAATGCCTGTTTTTGATCCGTGCTAATATAAAGCGGTAATTTATTTTGCTCAACAAAAAATTTTGAAAAAGCTAGCCACTCAAGACCTCCAACATGATCCGCATGTAGGTGGCTGATATATACTGCATCAATATCGGCAGCACTGAAGCCCAGCTCATATAAAGAATGTCTCACATCTCCACCGCAATCAATCAATAATTTCTGGTCAGTGTCAGCACTTTCAACCAGCATATTTGAATGAAAGTTTTTATACCCTACAGATAATGCAGAAGATACACCTAGAAATGTGAGTTTCATAAAGAACCTATAATATTATTAAACGACGGCTTCTTCCTTACGTTTAGGTTGTTTTACCAAATTTTCACGGGAAACACCAAGCCACATCACTATTGGCGAAGCAACCAATACTGATGAGTATATTCCGAATAAAATCCCAATAGTTAGTGCCAGTGCAAAGTAATGTAAGCTTGGACCACCAAAAAACAACATTGACAATACCATCATTTCCGTACAACCATGCGTAATAATTGTCCGACTCATAGTTGCAGTAATCGCGTTATTAATAATTTGTGGCACTGTTCCACCACGAATAGTACGGAAATTCTCACGAATCCGGTCAAAAACTACCACGGATTCATTTACTGAATAACCTAACACAGCCAAGATTGCCGCCAACACCGTTAATGAAAACTCCCACTGAAACGCAGCAAAACAACCAAGAATAATCACCACGTCATGCATATTTGCCAAAATTGCCGATACCGCAAAACGCCACTCAAAACGAAGCGCAAGATAGATCATGATACCAATACAGACAAAAGCTATTGCCATAAGACCATTATTAACCAAATCACGACCAACTTGTGGACCGATATACTCTACACTCTTGATTTGCACATCTGGTGAACCAACTTTTAGTGTATTGAATACACTGTTTGATAAGGTAGCGGAATTAGTATTTTGTTTATTTGGTAAACGAAGCATTACATTCTTAGCACTACCATAAATTTGTACTGTTGCTTGGTCTAAGCCCATTTTATCCAATTCACCACGGATCTGATCTACATTTGCCGCCTGTGAATATTGAACTTCCATCAGTGTACCGCCAGTAAACTCAACCGATAAATTTAAGCCACGGGTGAACAGAAAAAACACTGATAGAATAAACGTTATTAGAGAAATGGAAGTGGTTAATTTCCCATAACTCATAAACGGTATATCTTTTTTAATTTTAAAAAATTCCATGTTAATATTCCTCTTCGTGACTTAAATATATAATTTTTTGATACGACGGTTTGCATATAAGAAACCGGCAATGCCACGAGAAACTAGTACCGCACTAAACATTGAGGTTAGAATCCCCAAACAATGTACTACTGCAAATCCTTTAACCGGACCTGAACCAAAAGCTAATAGAGCTAAACCAGCAATCAAAGTGGTAACATTTGAATCGAGAATTGTTGCCCAAGCGTGACCATAACCAGCTTCAATTGCAGCATGAGGTTTTAGCCCAGCACGTAGCTCTTCACGAATCCGCTCGTTAATCAATACATTAGAGTCAATCGCCATACCCAGAGCTAGCGCAATCGCCGCAATACCCGGCAAAGTTAGTGTCGCTTGTAACATTGACAACAATGCAATCAACAACAATAAATTTACACCGAGTGAAACTACTGACACCACCCCAAACGCTAAGTAGTAAACGCACATAAAAATTGATATTGCCAAGAATCCCCATAACACTGAATGGAAACCTTTATCAATATTTTCCTGTCCTAAAGATGGTCCAACTGTACGTTCTTCAATAATATTCATCGGCGCAGCTAATGATCCTGAGCGTAATAACAAAGCAACGTCATTAGCATCTTGAACGCTCATCGCTCCAGAAATTTGTACTTGACCACCGCCAATAGCTGCCCGAATAACTGGTGCGGTTACTACTTGACTCTTACCATGATCAACCAAAACCATTGCCATCCGTTTACCAATATTATTGGTTGTCACTTGTTTAAATATCGAAGCACCTACACTATCTAGACCGATATTAACTGAAGGTGAACCATTCTCGTCAAATCCTGGTTGTGCATCGTTAATATTATCACCAGTTAACTCAACATCATTTTTAATCAAAATTTTAGTATTGCTACCATCTGCATTGACTTCATCAAGCAACTGTTCCCCAAACGGAACATTACCATTTAATGCCTGATTAAGTGCATTGCGATCATCATCAACCATCCGCACCTCTAAGCTAGCGGTACGCCCAAGGATATCTTTGGCACGCGCGGTATCTTGTACACCGGGTAACTCAACTACAATCCGATCAGGTCCTTGTTGTTGAATAATTGGTTCTGCAACCCCTAATTCATTCACACGATTATGTAAAGTTAAAATATTTTGCTTAACTGCAGCCTCTTTGATTGCCTGAATTTCATCAGCAGAAACTGTTATTTTTACATTACTACCATCAAGAGCTGGTTGTAATTTTGGCAAATCTTTTCTTAACTGACTAACAACCTGATCTGCCGTAGCTTCATCACGTAGCTGAATTAGAACAGCACCATCAATTACTGCTACCGAACCATAACGGATTTGATTGTTACTTAAATCGCGTCTAACCTCGCCGACATATTTATCTAGAGTCTTTTTAACTGCAGCATCCATATCAACTTCAAGCAGAAAATGCACGCCACCACGCAAATCAAGACCTAAGAACATTGGATTAGCATTAATTGAACTCATCCAATCCGGAGATGCTGGAATTAGATTTAATGCAACGATATAGTTATCGCCTAATGCTTGTTGAATTGTATCTCGAGCTTTCAACTGAGTATCTGTTGTGGAAAATTTAAATTTCAGCGTTTTGCCATCAAAAACTTCTCCAATTGATTGGATATTATCAGCTTTAAGACTGGCATTAACTTGTGCTATAGTATCAGGTCCCACTACGACAGCCGAACGACTGCCTGATATCTGCACCGCAGGTACCTCACCATAAAAATTAGGCAAAGTATATAAAAACCCAGCCACTACCGCACATAAAATAATGAAATATTTCCACAACGGAAATTTACTCATTTGTATCACCCATAAAACACAGAATTAATTATTATTTATTCGCAGCAGAAACTACATTGCTATCAACTTTACCTGCAATAGCACTACGTTGAAACTTAACTACAACACCATCAGCAATACGTAGCTTAATGAATCTATCGTCTAAATCAGTAATCGTACCAATCATTCCACCATTAGTAACGACTTCAGAACCTTTTTCTAGTGCAGCCAACATTTGATTATGTAATTTCATTTTTTTTTGTTGTGGACGAATTAACAATAACCAAAACAAAGCAAAAATCACCACCATCGGTAAAAACGACATTACACTACTCATTGGACCAGTGCTCGCCGCAGCCGCAGCACCATCAGCAAACGCATTAGGAATTAAAGACATAAACTACCTCTTATAGATTAAAATTATTAAATTAACAAACCGCTATTATAATATAAAACCAGCCTAAAGATATTGTTATCCAAATAAGCGACCATAAAAAAGCAGATGAATGATAGAATTCATCTGCTCTTAAAATCAAGGTATGAGATTATGAATGATTATGCTTTTTTTCCCATTTATCAACAAAAAGCGCTGACATAGTATTCGCAAATGCGTTGGTCGCACTGCGCCCCATATCCATAAAGCTATCAATGGGTAATAAGATCAAAACACCGACTTCAGGATAACCAAACGCAGTTAAAGTTGCGGCAACCACAACTAGAGATACCCGAGGAACTCCAGCAATACCTTTAGAAGTCAACATTAGCATAAATAACATTAATATTTCAGTAGATAAGCTAATATGATAGCCGTATAATTGAATAATAAAGATCGTCGCAAAAGTACAATTTAACATTGAAGCCTCAAGATTAAATGAATACCCCATTGGGATAACAAATCCACTTACTTTTTTGGATACCCCAAAACGTTCCAAGTTAGATAAAATCCCTGGTAGCGCAACTTCTGATGATGAAGCAGCAAATGAAGTGCTATATAGCGGCAACATAGACTTAATAATTGCAAAAAGTGGTTTTCCAATTACGATAAATCCAATAGTAAGTAAAACTATCCAGATTATTGCCAAACCTAAATAAAACTCTAAGGCATAAACTAAGTACAGAGATAGAACGCTAACACCACTTCCCATTACCAATTTAGTAATTGCAGCAAAAACAGCAATCGGTGCCATATACATAATATAACCGATTATTTTGAACATTAGTTGAGACATCATGTCAAAAAATTCAAAGACTGGCGCCACTGACTCACCAATTGATACACCAGCTACACCAATAAATATAGCCAAAACTATTACTTGTAGAATATGATTTTCAACAAAGCCTTGCATAGCTGAAGCTGGAATCACTGATTCAACGAAAGATTTCAATGTTGCACCGCATGTTGTACAAACACTATTACTTGCGGCAGAAAGATCTGCAGTTGTAGAGTTTAGTAATACATCATGCAAAGCCTTACCTGGCTGAAAAAATTCAACCAACAACATACCTAAAGCTAAAGAAAAGAAGCCACCCACAACAAAGATAAACATTGATTTGAGAAATAATCTACCTAAAGTTTTACTGTCATTCATTTTAGCAATGCCAGTTACAAGAGTAGTAAACACCAGTGGAGCAATAATCATCTTAATCAAGCGTAAAAATGCGGATGACACCAGATCAAGATAACCAGAGATAGATTTAATTTCTACCGGATTAGCAATTCCGACATGGGCAAAATGTCCAACAATCACACCTAAAACCAGTGCAGCAAAGATATAGAAACTCAAACGCGATTTTTTTGCTTTTACCATTAATGCTATTCCCTATAAAATTTTGTTATGTATTCATACTCTCCACTATAACTAGACACGAAAGAAGTAAAAATACAAGCAGGTATTTTAAATGTTTTAGCGTATTACTCGGGAATTATGTATGGTGCAGCGCAATATTATGTCTTTCTACGATCTACTAACCAACAAATTTATGGTAAAATTCGCTAAAATAACGCTCGCTATTTAAAAAAGGTATATCAGATGAGTTTAACACCACAACAATTAGTTGAAATTGCCGATAAATATGGTAGCCCATTATACGTCTATGACACACATAGTATTGAAAGCCAATATAAAAAATTAACTAATGCATTTCAAAACGTTGACGCAAAGTTTTTTTACGCATGTAAAGCACTGAGTAATATAAATATTTTAAAATTTTTACACAACCTTGGAAGTAACCTTGATTGCGTGAGCATTAATGAGGTCAAGCTTGGACTAATGGCAGGGTTTTCTGCTGAGCAAATTATCTATACCCCCAACTGTGTCGATTTTAGTGAAATTGAAGCTTGTAAAAATTTAGGTGTTCATATTAATATTGATAATATTTCGATATTAGAACAGTTTGGCAATAAATTTGGTAATACTTATCCGGTATGTATCCGTATAAACCCCCACATTATGGCTGGTGGTAACATGAAAATTTCAACCGGACATATTGATAGTAAATTTGGAATCAGTATTCATCAATTACGCCATATTCAACGAGTTGTAAAAAGCACAGGGTTAGTAATCAATGGATTGCACATGCATACAGGTAGCGAAATTAAGGATATTGATGTATTTATCCGTAGTCTGGAAATATTGCTTGATATAGCACATGATTTTCCAGATTTAACCTTTCTTGACTTAGGTAGTGGATTTAAAGTGCCATACCAAGAAGGTGACTATACAACTGATTTGCACACCCTAGCAAACAGAGTTCAAGAAACATTCGAAGCTTTTGAACGTGAAGAAAAACGCCATTTTGAAATTTGGTTTGAACCTGGCAAGTTTTTGGTTAGTGAATCAGGTTATTTCATTACCAAAGCTAATGTGATTAAACAAACTACAGCTACCACGTTTATTGGAGTTAACAGCGGCTTTAATCACTTAATTCGCCCAATGTTCTATGATTCATATCATCGCATTAGCAATATTTCAGCACCAGAAGGAACAGAGCGCATCTATACTGTTGTTGGAAACTTGTGTGAAACAGATACTTTTGCGTGGGATCGCAAAATTAATGAAGTTCACGAAGGAGATTATCTCGTATTTCATAATGCAGGTGCTTATGGCTTCGAAATGAGTAGCAGCTTTAATTCACGTTGCCGTCCAGCTGAAGTATTATTCCATCAAGGACAAGCACACCTAATCCGTAAGCGTGAAGAAGCAGAAGATTTACTCAGTAAACAAATAGATTGTGATTTATTTAATTAAATTATACGTTAGCAAAAGGAAAATATATGAAGAAATTATTAGTAGCTCTATCAGTGTGTTGTTCTATCGCAATTGCCGATCCTGCTTTAGATAGCGCTGAAGGCAGTGTTAAGACTGATGCAAAACCAACTACCACTCAACAACAGCCGAAAGTTATTATGGTGAAAGGTTCTACAGCAGGAACGACCAACAGCCCTACTACAAGCAAAAAAGCCACACATAAAACAAAAAAATCACATCACACTACTAAAAAGAAACACAAGACTAAAGCCAAAACAAGTAAAAAAAATAGTACCAAAAAATCAAATTAAAAATGAGCACGAATGTGCTCATTTTTAATTTGATAATCAATAAATTTATGATTTAAACATAGTTAAACTAATTAGCCATGGTTGGCTTTGTGGCGATTTTTACGCGCATACTCCATCTCAGACTGCCGTAAATTCATTGCTAACTTGTCAACAAGGCCGTTAATAAATTTAAATGAATCTTCACCACCATAAAGTTTTGCAAGCTCAATTGCTTCATTTATAATTACTGGTGCGGGGACTTCTAAATTATGTTTTAACTCTATTGAGGCAATTACTAAAATAGCTTTTTCTGTAGTTTGTATTTCATTAACCGGACGATCAGAATATCCAGAATAAAGAGCTAGACTTGATTCAAAATTATCAGTTGACATTTCTAACAAATAATGAAGTAAATCATAATTTGCACGAGTATAGATCTCTTCATTTGTGTTTTGGAGAAAATCTTCGATTTCGCTAACTGATTTAGGATTAGTTTGAAAAAAATAAATCCCTTGCACAGCTAAAGAACGCGAGATACGCCGTGGGGACAACTTGGGTTTATGCATGATTTACCTTATTGCTAATTTGCTAAATAAGGCGTGATTTTATCATATCTAGCAATCAGTTTTAATGACTAATTACAAAAGAAGCACCTATAAACTTGAATAACCAAGACTTAATCAGCCCCTAATTCTTAAGTTAATCTATTCAACATTACTTTAAATAATCAGAATTCAGATCCTCAAAAATTTAACCTCATAGAGAATCAAATAGTAAATACTTAACTTTAACCACACCCTTCTTGGTAAAATTATGCTCTGAACTTAGTGTATCAAGGATAATAAACATCGCACCAAAAAAAATTTTTGGCATAGTAGCCATTTTTGTCACAGGATTAAGCTCTGCAGAAGGTAATTTATATATAAATGCCGATGTTGGTTATGCGAATATTCAAAATTGGTGGACTGCTGCTCCCGCATTAACCTTAAATGTTGGATATAATTACAATAAGTATTTAGCATCAGAAGTCGGTGCAACTTGGATTAACTCTATTTCAACAACTTATGATGGCGCTGGGTATGGTGGAAGCTATACTCAAGGACAATCATTCGCAGATATTGCAGCTAAAGGCTCACTTCCATTTAGTGATATTTTTAGTGTTTACGCAAAAGCTGGTTTGGGTGTTGCCTATTCAACCTCATCAATGGCAATGCAATCCGGTGTTACTAACTATGACTGGAATGGCGATAGCTCGGGTATTGCTTTTGGCTTATATATGGCATTAGGCGCTGAATTAAAGCTCAGCCAACACTGGGGCATGACTTTTGAAGATTATGGAATGATGCCGTTTACAGGTAATAACTGGGGAAATATTAATGTCTTTGGTATTGGTGGAAAATATAATTTTTAGGAATAATATGAAAAAATTACTTTTATTATTAATGATTACAACCAGCAGCATAGTTATGGCGGAACAAGTTACACAGACTCAACCAGTTGAAGCAGTTAATAATTTTCAAGTAGAGTCTTACCTTGGGACATGGTATGAAATTGCACGCTTTCCAATGCATATTGAACGGGATTGTCTAGCACCAACTACGGTTACATATCAATTTGATGAGAATAGAAAACAACTTAATATAACAAATCGCTGTCGTCTGGAAGATGGACAATTTACGCAAAATAAAGGTCAAGCTTACTTCACAGAGGAATCGAGCTCTGCAAAACTAAAACTTAGTTATATGCCAGGTTGGGCAAGCTGGGTTCCTGTTGCCAAAGCGGACTATTGGATTATCTACACAGATTATCAGCACTATGCAGTTGTGGGTAGCCCAGACCATGAATACCTCTGGTTACTGTCACGTAGCGAAAGCAGCAACCAACAAGACATTCAAAAATTAATTGACATTGCTAAGAAATATAACTACCCAGTTAAAAATCTACTATTCACCACTCCTAGTTTTAATCTAAACTAAAAAAAACCGGTCATAGACCGGTTTCCTTACACTTAGACTAGATAAGTGTGTGAGTCAAACACACCTTTAATTTGATTAAATAGATGTAGCTGCTCTGCTTTTGATACTTTTAATCCACTCAGGGATTTCTTAGCTAAATCCAGCATTTCAACAATGTCATAACCAACGTGCTCCAGCGAATTTTTATTGGTAAATCCATCATGGACTGCTTCAAATTCAAAGCCACCTTTACCATCTAAGCAAATGTCTAGCGTAGTTACTTGCCCAAACAGATTATGCATATTACCCATAATCTCTTGGTAGGCACCAACTAAAAAGATTCCAAGCAAATATGGATTTTTGGCATTATACTTGGGTAGTTTTAAGGATGGTTCATTGCCTTGATAATCCATGTAATTATTTATCTTCCCATCCGAATCACAAGTAATGTCTTCAATAATTGAACGCATCGTCGGCTCCTCATTAAGCTGTGACAATGGCATTACTGGGAATAATTGAGAAATAGCCCAACTATCCGGAATTGATTGAAATAGTGAAAAATTGGCAATAATTTTTTTAGCTAAATCCTCATCCAACCTATCAAACAATTCGCGGTGCGAACGATGTAATGGATTGAGGCGTTTAATTATTTCTAACTTAATATGAGAGAATAATTGTTCTGCAACTGCACGCTTCTCTAAAGGTAAATCCCCTGCTGAAAAGCGATTATGTAAACTTTCAATAGCCAGAACACTCGAAGTATAAATTTCATTAATCGGTAAGCTGTCAACTGAATCCAACATATTATCCAGCTCCACCAAATCTTCATCGTTGGTTTTACCAATGTCAGGAACTTCTTCACCAACTACACTTTCAACTTCAACAATATTAGTCACGAATACCGCATGATGCGCAGTAGTTGCACGCCCTGATTCAGTATAAATCTGGGGCAAAGGTAAATCATTTTTTTCAGAAACTTTTTTTACCGTTTCCAATAACGTCATTGCATACTCAGACAATGTATAATTAGTTGAGTTAAAACTACGGGTACGACTCCCCTCATAATCAACAGCAAGACCACCGCCAGTATCAATAATTTTGAGATTAACTCCAAGCTTGCAAAGTTGAACATAAACTTGAGATAATTCATTGATATAATGTTGAATATCGTTTACATTGGCAATTTGAGAACCTTGATGGCAATGAATTAAATGTAAACAATCTAATAACTCATTTGCCCGCAATAATTTAATTAACTCTAGAATTTGAGTAGTACTCAAACCGAACTTAGATTTTTCACCGCCGGAGTGAGACCATTTCCCTGCTAAGGTTAGAGCCAGACGACAACGAACTCCAAGCAAAGGTACAACATCTAACTCTTTAGCTATTTCAATTATATATTGAGCTTCAATCATTTTCTCAATAACAATCGTAATATTCCGTCCAAGTTTACGCGCAATTAATGCCATTTTAATATAATCACGGTCTTTATAGCCATTACATACAATTGGTGTTTTATTATTTTTTACTAGCGATAGTACTGCTAGTAGCTCTGCTTTGCTTCCGGCTTCAAGCCCATTATTTGCTTTAGCTTCAATAATACTCTCGACAACTGCACGATTTTGATTTACTTTAATCGGGTAAATCAAAGTATATTCTGCCGGATAATTTAACTGTTTACGAGCTTTGTTAAAGGCATTGGTGATGCGTTCAACTCTATTTTTTACAATATCGGTAAACCTCAATATCAATGGTGTTTGTAATTTATATTTAGAACAAGCAGCATCAATTATATCAACCAAAGCTACCGGAACATCTTTAAGATATTTACCACGCCTAACGGTTAATTGACCAGCCTTATTAATATCAAAATAACTATTTGACCAACCATGAACACAATAAAAATCAGCAGATTTTTTATAGTTCCAATTAGTTTCTTTAATTACAGCCATTAGTAATTACCTTTTAATAAAAGAAGTAAGTTTTCTGCGAGAATAAATTATAACTCCGGATAGATAAAATAGCAGCGGACCACCAATAAGTTCAAGCTCATAAAGTACAATATCACTCCGTTTTACTATATCTGCACTAGGTATAATCGTAAGGATGATTGCCATTAGTACAGAAGTAAACGTTAAAAATGCCATCAGCTTTGCCATCCGATTAGTAAGGATTTTCTTTACTAACGCGTTATTATGCCTTAACTTAAGATAGGCAATTACCAAAAATAAGTATGGAATAAAATAAATAATTGTTGCCATTAAAATCAGTACCATATACATCGCATTAACTGTCGGCATAAATTTAGTAGCCATAACAATAACTGTAACCATAACACCCTGAAATATAAGCGCATTTGCAGGAACATAGTTTTTATTTATGCTTTGTAGCCACTCAGGAAGTATTCCTTTTTCAGTACCTTCAAAAAAGGTTATACTTGAAGCAATAAGCCACAAATTAAGCCCACCGAATTCAACAAAAATCAAAGAAACAACTAAAAAACTCACTACCCAATTCGACCAGTGTAATTTAGCAGTTAACGTATAAAATGACGCAACTAAACCGGTAGTCTGGGTTAACTCATGTGGAGTCATGATGAAATTTATGGCAATAGTACCCAATATATATAAACTAACTAAAAGTACCCCACCAATAATGATAGCTTTAGTTAAATTTTTTTCAGGATTTTTAATGGCACGACCAACGGTTGGAATAATTTCAACACCAGCTAATGCAAACATTAAAACAGATATATCAGAAATACTACGAAACATGTCGCGCTGTGGAATGAATTGATCCGGAGAAAAACTAGTTGCACTATGCCCATAGCTGATGACATAATAGCAGCCAACCAAAATGAAAAATAACCCTAGGCGGAAATTAAATAACCCAGATAAAGTAGTTACTTTAGAAACATAGTGAATACCTGAGATATTCAGCCAAACAGCAGCCCAAAAACAAGCAATTACAATAGCTACGATGACACCGGAATTTTCGGCTAAAGAATGATCACCAATTAGGTAAACAACATTCACCGCAATAAACGTTAATGCGCCTGGGTAATAGACAACATTGTTCACCCAATAAAACCATGCAGCATAAAATCCTGCTCGTTTACCAAGCCCTTTACGGGTCCAAAGAGAGATACCACCATTTTCAGGGTAATTGAGCGACAGTTCAATCACAATTAATGCCAGCGGAACAAAAAAAGCCAAGGCTGCAATTAACCACAAGATTATTGCTGCAGGACCGATACTTCCTGCAACAGGAATCCAGCGCATTCCAAGACACGATGTCATCATCATAAAGACAACGGCTCTTACACCAATTGTCTTAATAGCTTTATTCGTCACGTGACTTTTGCTGAGCTAATAAACAAATTACGTCACATGCCACATGAGCAGCAGCTAAAGCAGTTATTTCCGCGTGATCATAACTCGGAGATACTTCAACCACATCTGCGCCAATTAAATTAAGTCCATCCAGATTACGTATTATTGCCAAAGCTTGTGCAGAACTCAACCCACCCGGAACTGGAGTACCGGTACCTGGTGCAAATGCAGGATCCAAGCTGTCAATATCAAAAGTCAAATAGACGGGGTTATCACCAACTATCTGTTTAATTTGAGCTACTACTTTTTGCCACCCGTTATCGTGTACATATTGTGCATCAAAAATATTAGTTCCCATAAAATCATCATTCCAAGTGCGAATTCCTATCTGGACAGATTTAGCAGGATCAACAATTCCATTTTTAATTGCTTTATAAAACATTGTTCCATGATTTAATGAATACTCTTCGTCATCTGGCCAAGTATCACAATGTGCGTCAAAGTGAATTATAGATATTCCTTTACCATATTTCTCTGCCATTGCCAATAAGATTGGATAGGTAACATAATGATCACCACCAAAAGTCAATGGAAAAACATTAGATTTAACAATGTTACGAATATGATCTGTGATTGCATCACGAATACTCAGTGGATTATGTGGATCAAGAAAACAATCCCCATAATCAACCACAGCAAGCTGTTCAAAAGGGTCAAATCCCCAAGGATACGGTAAAAGTTCAGCTAATTGAACCGATGCTTGCCTGATTGCCCTAGGACCAAGACGTGCACCACTACGATAAGTAACCGCCAAATCAAAGGGAATGCCACTAATAGCAACGTCTACCCCAGTTAAATCCTTAGTATAGTTGCGCCGCATAAAACTAGTTGCGCCACCATATGTCATTTCAAAATTAGAACCTTTTAATTCTTTGCGGCAAATTGCTGCATCTACTAGCTGACTCACGTTTATTTTCCTTTAAGCGAAGGTTATATAAGCAGTTATTTTATTCTAAACCAATTAACCATTATTGGTTTTTATGTGTACTCTATGAAGCATCCCACCTTGCATTAATGAGCAGAAAGTTTAAGACCTATTATGCCAAATACAATTAAGGAAACAGAAATAATTCTAAACAAGGTCGCCGGATCTTTAAACCAGATTATACCAACAATAAAAGCGCCTACAGCACCTATTCCCGTCCAAATAGCATATGCGGTACCCATGGGAATTGATTGTTGTGCTAAATACAAAAGATAACCGCTCAATGCCATGGCAATAATTGCAAACAATGTCCATAAATAAGGTGATTTTCCACTCGCTAATTTCAAACCAATTGGCCAACCAATTTCACACAACCCAGCCAAAACTAAATAAATCCAGCTCATTCTTGATACTTTCTTTTTTTAATCATGTAAAAACCAGCCAATTGGCTGGTTTTTACATCTTATTCAACAGATGCAAATTATGATTCACAATGATTAATAACTTCAGTCGGTGTATTATTTACAAAATAACATGTATACTTATGCTTATTTGCATCAGTAAATTTTATCTCATACATCCCCTTAGTATTTTTTTGCTTATCAATTGTACACTTTTGCACATCTTGTAATGTTGATGTAGCTGTAATATTCACGTTATTCGCACAATTAATTGGAAACGTAACTGTAGAACTAGCTGAAGCAACACCACAAAATGCAAAACCAGACAAAATAATTAATAAATTCCTCATAAATCACCTCTCTCAATTAAATTAATTAGTTGTTGAAATAACTGAAATTAAATAAGATTAATCGTTATACAACTTTTACTTGGGATTTATTATACCACATTTAGCAAATGCAGCAAAAGCAACTAACCTTTAGTGCTAGACAAGACAATAGCGTGTTTGGTATAATCTTGCTAATTCAAGGATTTACCTAGTATTTCATAATCATCTTTATCCGTTATTTTCAGATATAAGGGTCAATTTATAATGTTAAATTTCGAACTTCAGTTATCAATTTTAAAATCAATATCTGCCACCTATGCCGACGAAAAACGTGTCGAAATCAGCTCCAAGCAATTTGAAGTTGATCAAGATACTTTTGTTTATAACATGGTTTATCTTAAAAAAGAAAAGTTAATCGATTTATCAAGCATGAGCTCACGTGCTGCAGTAAATGCGGTGATTTCTTCAGATGAACCAGAAACTGTAGCGACTCCTCCGGCATCTTATACAATTGCTCGATGCATAATTACCCATGCTGGACTAAAGGCACTATGCGCGAATAATGGAACACGAATTATTTCTGCAGAATAAGAAAAAATGCCGTTATCAAAACGGCATTTTTTTTATTTACTATCAATTTTGTGTAATGCTTGCTTGCATAATTTATTATCGACCATAAGTAACCCCTCCGAGAAAATTGCGGACCATGGACTGGATGGATCAACTGCTATTATCCTAGTCATCACACTGTCTTTTTTTATGTTCAATTTAACTTTTGATTTAGATACACCCTGAGCGTTATGGAAATCATCTAAAACAAGTCCCTGACTTGTTTTTTGCAAAGTTAGGCTGCAACCTGCATCATCACTCCACATGCCAATTAATTCTGGATTCACTGTTGTTACAGCTTTACTCGCCCCTTTGTTGTTACATGCGGATAAAAACAAAGCAAGACTACTAATCATCACTAATTTTTGTATATTCATTTTTCTTATCATTAAAAAATTAAAGAGTGGCTAAATTATGTGTCATTAAAGCGACATCTAGATATAACAGAGCGTGATTTTACTTGATTTTGATATAATTTAATTCATTTTTTATTTTAATTTCAAATCAATAAGCTAAAATCATTTCTTAGGAATGTGAAATTATGATTAGCAACGTGCATTTTATATCTCTCGCTCGGTAATTAGAAAGTTAACTTATGAAAAAATTATTATTGGCTCTATGTTCTATAAACATCACTATCCCGCTATTGGCTTTTGCTGATGATAACAGTGAATCTGCTATAGCAAGTAATCTGTCGCCTGTATTATCTCCAAGTGCATCGCCTCCAAATAGTAACGCAAACTTCATAAACCGAACTGCATATTTGCAAAACCCATATAATTCAGAAAACTACCCTACTACCGGTGGCGGAACCTTAGTTGTTAATGAAAGTCAAGTGGCACAACAAAATTTCTGGCAAAAATGGTTTGAAGATGGAACATATAATGTTTATGCTGGTACAACTGTAAATGCTGCAGGAACAGCCAACAGTGGTAACAACCCTGCCCCCTATAATCGTTCAATACAGCCTTATTCATATGGCGCAAACATATTTGCGCAAACTGGTCAAGCCGCTGGGTTTTCGATTGGTGGATTATTTAGCACGATGAATCCGCTATTTGCCGCACAAGAAGATGGTCTTGCAACACAGCAAGGCAGTAGAGATTATTCAATTTATAATACAACTTATTCTCAAGCAATGATTTCGGAAGCGTTCATTGAGTATCAATATAAAAATACGGTTCAAGCAGACATTGGTTACATAGGAATAAATAATAGTCCGTGGATCAATGGAAATTATGAGAATAACTTATTAACCGTTCCTGCAACCTATCAAGGTGCTTTGATTAATATCTATCCGGGTAATGGATGGCTATTAACTGCACTAGCTTTCAATGCGGCACAATATGGCGCTGCTCCTGGTTTTACCGGAAATACCAACTATAGTATAACCAATAACGGAATTGCAAATAGTAATGGTTATGCGGCTTCCAATGGAACGATAGCACTTGG
>RXJX01000042.1:989-4995 GCA_003963245.1 Neisseriaceae bacterium | reverse complement strand
TAATGCATTGTATCAAAGCAAAAATTTTCCGTATATCGACATTTTTGTACAATTATTATAAATTTAGGCTTAATTAGCTCAAATCTCCGATTATCACCATAACTAACACCGTTAATAACCCCTCAAAGTGTGACTTTGAACAACACAGCCCCAGCGAATTTGGTCTTATTCTTCTAATATCACTACTCTAATCAAGAAAGCGAACAAGAAATTTTCATCGCCTAAATGTACACAATATCTTACACACCAATAAAAAAAGAGAGCTGAAAACTGATCAGCTCCCTTCTAGTAGATAACTTAAGTAATTTGTATTTATTTGATTAGAAAGTTTCAATAAGTTGATTACGTTATGATAGCCTTACTTACAACTATAGATTGTCCATGCTAAATTCCAATGCGTACCGCTCCCTGGTGCATAAGTCGATACACCGACCTTGCTATTATTATTACACCATCCTGGTATAGCACACTTATATAACGTCGGATCAGAAGAACTAGCTCTAACAATTGAGTCCGTGGTGTAATTGGTAACTGAGCTTGAATAAACAGGGGCTGTAGTTGGGCATACATTTCCTGTCCCACCACCTCCACCGACGTTATCAAGCTGAGTAAGTGTTACTTTAGTAAAGTCAGAGCCAGTAATCGCCTCTAAATTAGCAATAGCCTTACTTAATACTAGAAATATATAATAACGTTGTGCGCTATCACTTAAATCATAAACATAGCTAGGTGATACTTTGGTTTGAGTCAAAGCTTTATTATATGCATTAGTCGCCTGATCTGCAGTAAAATAGACATAGCTTTCCTGAGAATTTACATATGCCAAAGTCTGCATTACATTTGAGAAAATGTTACCTAAATTGGTCATATTAACAGCCAAGTGATTATTTGGATCAATACCTTGGGCATTACCATAGATTTCATCCAAGTAGAAGCGTGTTTGATACGGATAATTATTATAACTGCTACCAGCCGAATTAGCATAGTTGTTATAAGTGGTATTGAAGCTTGTTATATCAGATGCACATAAACCAAAAGCATTCGTAACTAGTCCTCCCCCCATATAACCTGCATTATAAGCATAACCCAATGCCACGTCTAAAGGAGCATTTGTAACACCTTGCAAATTACTTAGACATTGTTCAATTTTTGGTGCAGGTGCTTGAGTATATGGAGTATTTGCCATAGTGACCAATCCTCTTATATCATTGTAATGCCAAAACGCGACCAACATAGGTCCATAATATTTATTATTAAATGATTTGGGAGTTGGCGCTAAAGCTTGCGCTGAAGCAGTAGCTAAAGTAAAACCAATATTTTTTTGCAATGCAACATAATTAATAAGCGCATATCCTTCACTGCCACCAACTTGACTCCATGCATAACTATTAATTTGATATGGACCACCTTGACCTGTACCCATTACTCCTTTATCTTGATTTGCTTCTACCAATGAAACTGGCGAAATTAAGTTTGTATTGCTTTCATAGGCAGAAGTTTGTAGATTCTCTTGTAATAATTGAGCTAGAACCATTCCATGCATATAATCACTGTTATATCCCATATTAGGATAAGTTTTATCAATTAAGTAAACCTGCATTGAGCCTGCTATAATATTAGATAAAATTAAATCAGTATATCTATCCCCTGATAAATTCAAATCATCACCATCGTCAACTTTCAAGCCTGCGCTAGAATTAAGTGGCACACTTGGAAGATGATAAAAGACACGACCAGAAGAAACTACTGAACCAGTTGGAATCGGTGGCGTTGTTGGAACCGCAGTTGGCTGAGGTTGCGGAGTAGGAGTTGGTGAAACCGTAGGCGTTGGGCTTGGTGTAGGACTCGGTAAAGCGCCAATAGTTGTTACAAACGAATTAGCCTCTGGAGCACTTGCAGTCCCCGCCTTACCGCCAAAGCTTACAGTTACACTATTTCCTGCATCTATGGTTGGACCAGCTGTAATTGTAGCTACAACAGTATTATTTGGATAGCTGAAGCTTACTGCATTCCCAGAACTCCATGGACTGATTGTGTTTAAATTAAAATCGCTTCCATTCATCGCTTGTTTAGCATTTGAAATAGTGATTATTGTACCTGTCAATGACTGAGCGGTTGAACACGTATTTTTTAATGTTGCTGTAGTTGTAATCCACCATTGTGAACCAGCGGTAGCATTAGCTCCGTTTGTAAGAGTAAAACATGATGTTTGTGCAGCTTGTGAACCTACATTTGCACTGTTCATTTGTGAATTAGATGATCCAGAACCACTAGTACAAGATATAATAGAAATCAACATTAGACCCAATGAAATTGGTCTAAGAGTTGTTGACAATGAAATTTTAGTTTTCATTAAAAACTTTCCTTTTTAAACTACATAAAATAAGGCTTAAATTTAAATATACTAATTATTAAAAAGTAAGGTAATTAACCCCTTAATTACCTTACTTAATCATTTAATTATTTTGATTATTTATTTAACTCAGTTTTCATCGCGTTGATTAATGACATAGTCGGATTGTCAACTGCATCACCGTCAATTTCCCAAACCATTACGCCACCGTAACCATTAGCTTTTACTTTCTGAGTTTTGAAAGTTGCAGTTGCAACATTATCATAAGTCAGGAAAATATTACCTTGTGGCGTGCTACCATATGCCCATGGCTCTTGCGCTTGCGAACTTAATTGATTAAATGTTGCACTTTCTTGGTTAACAAAAGTCAACGCTGCAATGGTTGCACCATTATGGTTACACACAGCTGAATTAATGATACAATTATACAAGAACACACCAGTTGCACCAGAGCTTGCATCATCATTGTCACCACCAGGAACACCAGTTACAGTTTGATATAAACCATAGTTGTCCAAACTAGCTACGTTCATTGAGCGACCATAAGCCGGAACACCCAACACTAACTTGCTAGCTGGAACACCATAACCAACATATGCATTCATTGCATCCTGAATATCATATTTAGTTGCTAAGTTCGGACTATTTGCTTCCATACCCCAAGGAGCCTGAAAATCACTGGTCTTATCAAAAGCACCATGCATATCATAAGCCATTACATTGATATTATCCACTAAGCCAGCAATAGTTTTCCATGCACCAGATACTGCTGTTTCTGTTGCCTGAATCTTATCTACACCTGCGACTACCGCAATAGTTAAACGATATTTCTTACCATCTTGCTGACTTGCAGTATTTAGCGCATTACGCAATGATGTATAAAGTTTGATCTGTGCAGCTGCTGGAGCTGTTGTATAACTAGACCACCACTCCCAATCAATATCGATACCATCATAACCTGCAGCACGCATTGCTGCTACTGATTGTTTAGTAAAGTTAGCAATTGAAGCATCAGAAGAAGTTAACTGAGCAAACATAGGTGCTGTAAACGCTCCGGCATTAGTCCAACCACCAAATGAAAGAGTTGCATGCATATACGGATACTGTAACACCGCTTTAGATAAAGTTGGCATTTCATTTTGATCTGCCCAAGCATCTAATGATTTAACATCGCCAGTTGCTGGATCAAATCCAATAAAGGCATACAAAACTTCATTCATATTCGCAAATGGTACTTTACTCAACGGGAAATTTTTACCATATCTCGCCCAATTTGGATAATAACCAGAGATAATTTTGCCATTACCAGGGTCTTTACAGCTAGTTGAAGAACATGGTTGAGCAATATTTAAAGTACTACCATCAATACTAACACCGCTGACAACCCCATATGCCACACCAGATAGAACTGTTGCACCACCGCTTAAACCACAACCAACACTAAGATTTAAGTACCCAGGAGTAACTTTACCACTCCAGTCAGTACTGTCATTGGCAGTAATTGTGGTTTGGTATGAGCTGCCAACTGCTTTAGTTGTAGAAGTAACTCCAACCCAAGAGCTAGCAAAACAATTATACGCAACTGTTGGTGCAAAATTAGTAGTTATTATTGCTGATTTTGGATTAACAATTGCAGTATTTTGTGTAACAGTT
>RXJX01000042.1:0-939 GCA_003963245.1 Neisseriaceae bacterium | reverse complement strand
CGACTCACCTAAATTCAAGCCACTTTCTATTTTATAAACTGGGCTGCTATTCGCTAAATTAGGATATTTTACATAACTGTATTTTTTTGCTGCATCGGAGAATTCAACCCGCGCGGTATCTCCTGTTGATAAACCACTTATCGCTACAGTTACATTTTTCTTCGCAATCGTTGATGCTTTCATCGGAATGGCTAGTGCTTTAGTTTGCCCTTTGGTGATTGTTAATGCTGGCAGTCCGCTTTCAACATAGTACAACCCTTGTAATGGATCAGCGATACCTGTTGTCATCTTTACTACGTAAGAGTGAGTGCTATCACTTGTTGGTAAATCTTCAGTTGTAAATGAACCACCTTGCTTAATTGTATAAGTGTTTACTATTGGATTTGACTCATTCTTGGTATTCAATATCTGAACTTGTAAACTCTCCGTGTAATTAGGAACTACACTACCTAAGCTAATTGTTGCCTTACCTGTAGGTACAACTGGTATACTATATTTGATAGTTACATTTGAAGTATTACCTGCAGTTATGCTTGAGGTTGCACTTGGCGTATATGTAACCGTAGTACTAGCAATCGTCGATCCTGCAACAGTATAGCTGCCAGCATTTAAACCTGTGATTGGTTGGGTATAAGTTCCACCCAAAGATGCTGTTGGCACTTGGAAGCTTGTTACATTTACTCCGGCTGCATCCGTTACATCAACTTTTAATCCACTACACGTCGTAGTTCCTGTACAACCAGCTGCACTTGTATCCACTACTACATTTAATGTTCCTTTCGTAACTGGCGCAGGAGTCGGACTTGGTGTCGGCGTAGGCGTTGGTGTCGGTCCAGGAGATGGCGTTGGGCTCGCTCCATTAATTGTAAAAGTAGCTTGCGCTGTTTGACCGTCAAAATTTTGACCAGTTAGCTGGAAACCGCCAGTAAAGCTCATTGT
>RXJX01000041.1 GCA_003963245.1 Neisseriaceae bacterium | reverse complement strand
ATTGCATCCTACTACAGTAGCAGCGAGAAGTGGGGTTACCCATCTCATTAGTTTATTATATTGCATAACATTAACCCTACTTAGAAATTATAAAAATAAAAGCATTCGTAAGAATGCTTTATCGCTATAGATATTACCTATAGTACATTTTATTATAATTTAGGGCTATGCACAATCGCCAAAAATGACGATTGACATGGTTAATCTTATATGTTAAGACTAATTTGCAATATTACTTCTACTTACTCCTTCATTAAGGTTGACGCTGATTCAGCTTGATTTTCGTCTATCATTCTACTCAATGCATCCGCAGGAACTAAACCTGAAACAATTTTACCATTAGGTAATATTATTGTCGGTGTACCAGTTACTTGAACTAAATTAGTTCCAATCTCTTGCATTTGAGCTAATTTTTTACCATTGTCACAAGTATTATTTTTACCCAACGATTGACCGTGCGCCATAAATGCTATCATCGCACTTTCCGGATTTTCCGCACACAAAATTTTCTTAGAATCACTTGCTGCATTTGGATGAATTGCTAACGGAAACAGATAGTAATAAATTGTTACATCTTTTAGTCTACTAGTTGTTTCTGCCTCAAGACGCTTACAAAAAGGACAATCAGGATCGGTAAAAATGGCAATTTTATTAGTTCCATTACCTTTTACTCGCGTAATAGCTAAATCGGTTGGTAGTTTTCTCCAATCAATTTGGTTTAATTGATTTGAACGTTGTTCCGTTAGGCTAGTTTTGCTTGTCAAATCAAGAAGATTACCAATAAGTGCATAATTTCCAGTAGCATCTACATAGAAAACTTTGCGCCCAGAATCAATTTCATAAATACCGGGAAGTGGCGTTGACTCAATTTTATCTATGGCTAAATCTGGCAAATTTGCTTTTAAATTTTTAGTTATTGTAGCAGCCGTTGAGTCACTTACCGATGCTGCTGCCGCAACTGCACAACTCAAACCTAAACATGCGACCAACGTTGACTGTAGTAGTTTTCTCATAATATTTAACTCTCCAAATAAAAACAGGCTTGTTTAAAAACTAACAAGCCTGTCATAAACTGATAATAATTATTTAGCCGCCGAAGCCTCAGGAGCTGAAGCTGCTGGTGCTGCAGAAACTGGAGCAGATGCCGCTGAAGCTTTGCCAGAAATTTCATCTAATTTAGCATTCAATTGATCTGCTGGCAACATTCCAGGCAAAATTTGACCATTTTCTAAAACGATAGTTGGAGTACCATCTACTTGAACAACATCAGTACCAAGCTTCATTACTTTATCAAGAGCTGAAGTATCGCAAGAAGTATTAGATGGTAATGGAGTATCTTTTTGCATCCAAGCACTCCATGTTGCTAAACGGTCTTTACTACACCAAATTTTCTTAGAATCAGAAGCTGCATTTGGATGAATCGGTAATGGGAACAAGAAGCTATAAATAGTTACATTATTTAACTGAGGAACAACTTGTTTTTCAAACATCTTGCAATAAGGACAGTCTGGATCAGTGAATACCGCAATTTTACGACTACCATCACCAATAACCTGTTTAATTGCTAAATCAAGAGGTAATTTACTGAAATCAACTTTAGCTAACTCTTGCATACGTTGCTCAGTGATACTTTGTTTAGTTGCTAAATCAACAATATTACCAAACACAGCTAATTTACCATCTGTTGATACGTAAAATATTTTACGGCCAACAACAACTTCATATAAACCGCTAATTTTAGTTGGGTTAACTTGATCTACTTTAGTCAATCCTGGAACTTGCTTAACTAAATCTGCTTTAATTTGATCAGGAGTAACCGTTGCACCTGATGCAGAGTTAGATGTATTGTTACAAGCAACCAGTGCTACGCTTACCATTAAGCCAAGAAGTAATTTTTTCATAAGGTCTTTCATTTCAAAAATATAAATAATTGCAGTGTTGTATTATAGCAGCATCGCCAAAAATTTTCTAATAATTTATTGCGGAATTAATCAGTACCTTTTTAAGCGGTGAAATTTGGTTTATTAAATTAAGTCCTAAATTACGTAATTTATCAACTACGGGTAGACGATTATGAAATAAGCGATGTAACATATGGCAGGTCATTTGCATTTTTCTGACTTCCGCCAGTCGGTTATAATTATAACGCGCAAGTTCTGCTATACTTAAATTATTAGCATTTTTTGCTAATAAAAGTGCTAACTCCCAAGCATCACCAAAACCTAAATTAACTCCCTGCCCAGCCAGCGGATGAATCGTATGCGCAGCATCACCGATTAAAATCACTCTTTCAGAGTAAAATTTCTCAATCAGGTTTAGCTTAAGTGGAAAGGCCTGTGCTGACGTAATTAATTCTAATTTACCTAAACTATATTGCCCAGCTTCCGCGACAACCGAACACAACTCATCTGCCGATAATTGTAATAAAGCATCAGGCTCATTACTCGACCAGACAATTGAAATCTGCTGATTTGGTAGCGGTAAGTATGCCAATATGCCCTCGCCCAAAAACCACTGGCGCGCAATATTATGATGGTCATGCTCACAACGAAAATTGGCAACCACTCCAGACTGGTAATATGGAATCTCTTTCAGATCAAATCCAATCTGTTGGCGAACAAAAGAATTTGCTCCATCAGCAGCAATCAGCCATCTGGCGTCCAATTTACTACCATCGGTATCATAAAGTGAAACCTGTTCTGCGCCATTCTCTATTTTAGCTAAACTGGTAAATTTAAATTCAACGTTATCATGGTTACTTAACTCGCGATAAACCGCTTGATGTAAATTACGATATTCAACAATTTTCGCCAAATAATTACCACGACAATCATGCTGATCAAATTCAATTTTACCACCATGATTACCGCGAACGTCCATCGCTTCAATTACTCCAACGCGTTTTTCATCCAGCAACGAGGTCATAGCTTGGATATGCTGATAATTTTTAGGCGATAAAGCATAAATTTTATTATCATAACCTTGCTCATTATGACTAAAATCTGGCTGATTGCGTTCAATTAAGATTATTTTAACTATGGTGTTCTGACGAGCTAAGTCAAGGGCAAAGGCAGCTCCAACCAGACCTCCACCGACCACTGCAATATCATACATAAATTTAGATTCCAAATATTAGACTCCGCGCAACAAAATTTTGCACAGGAGGCATATTACTTAAGGCAATTATCCCAGCACCACGCAAGTGCCCTATAATTTTATTTTTAGACTCTAGTTTGGTTGCCAAAAAGTGGGTGAAATTAATTACAGCGCTAGCATCTTTATCACGTAATTGATCAAAAACACATATATCTGTAAGTTCAATTTTTTTATTTTTCGCCAAAATTCCACTTAAAACCTGAACATCACGCAGCCCAAGGTTTAAACCCTGTGCAGACACAGGATGCACTACTTGTGCTGAATTTCCGATCAGAATCATGCGCTTAAATACACGCTTTTTAATTTGAGTTAATCTAAGTGGAAAACAGACAGGCTTAGAAAGAAACTTTACGCCACCTAGGCGATTCGTAAACTCGCCATTCAACAGCTCAACCAAACTTGATTCATCAGACTGCAGTTGCTGAGCTTGAGCCGTTGGTAACGACCAAACCATGACAAAATTATCATTAAACGGAAGTAATACTAAAGGTCCGCTTCCCGCAAATCGCTCGTAAGCTTTACCATTATTTGGTTCTGCTGTTTTAATCTCAGCAACCAATGCCATTTGTTGATAATCATGCTTTATTTTTTTAGGATAGTCATTAAGAAGTTTACCACCCTCTGCCATTATCAATAAATCTGTAGTTATAATTTGATCAGAATTAGCTTCATCGCGGTAAAAAACCGTAGCATATTCCATGCCATCATTCACACGTATAACTTCAGCGTTAATCAAACGAATACGATCATTTTGACTAACCTGATCCAACGCAGCTTGACAGACATCACTATATCGAACGGTATAACCTAAATGAGTAAGTCCAACTGATTCAGCCGTAATCTGACTAATTCCTAGCCCACGATGAGAAATCTCGACACAATCAATAGCAGTAACTAGGTTATGCGGCCAAGCATTCAATTGAGCCAAAAACTGTTGCGATGAAATGGCAAGAGCTAGAACCCGTCCATCTGAACGTTTATCTAGCCCTTGATCAATAAGCGTGACATCTTTGCCCTGATGGGCAAGTCTCAAAGCCAATGACAATCCTACCGGACCACCACCTACTATGACAATTGAGCAATGCATCATTACACTTTATAATCAACCACAGCTACAGAGTTAAAACCATCAGCCAGCAATGGTAAAACATCTTTATTTGCAACTTCAGCATGTTGTTTATGCGTTAGATAGATATCACGATCCGCTTCATTGGCAAAATCCATGATAAACGCATAATTGAATCCATTACTTTGATCTTCTGGACTATTATTTTTACCAAAACTAAAGCTTTTAATCTGAGGAATTTCTTTTTGACGCAAATTACCCAACTTTTCAAGTGCGCTATTAATTTTTTCTTCAGAAACATTAGCTGCAAAAGATAATAATACTACATGTTTAATCATATTGACCTCTACAAAAATTATAATAAAAAAAGCCCACGACCATATGGCGGGGCTTAATAATAATTAGTATTGAACTTGCATTTTCATAATGTCTTCGTAGCTCATAGTAGTTTCTTTAGCTTGCGCCTTAGCATAAATACTATCAGTTACTTTTTGTTCCATCGCCATTGCTTTAGCATTGTTTACACGTTGTTCGTCTTGGAAATACCAAGCAAGATAATCAGTTGGATCTTCATACATTGAAGCCATATCTTCGACTACTTTTTTAACTTCATCATCAGAAGCTGTAATTGAATTTTCTTTGATAAATTCTTGTACTAACAAACGTAAAGTTACCATGTTTTTAGCATCTTTTTCAAACATCTCATGAGTAAGATTGATTTGATCTGCTTTGTAACCTTGTTTTTTCATGTTTTCTTCAGCATTTTTCATCATGTTATGAATTTCATCATGAACCAATGCTCCAGGAACCTCTAATGGCGATACTTCAGATAAAGCTTGCAATGCATTATCACGTGCTTTAATTTTTAAGCGACGATCCACTTCACGTTGCAAGTTTTCTTTAATTTCAGTGCGCAAACTAGCTTCGGTACCATCTTCAACACCAAGAGTTTTAACAAATTCAGGGGTTAACTCAGGTAATTCTTGTTTAGCAACTTCTTTAACCGTAATAGTAAAAACTGCGGTTTTACCTTTTAAGTTTTCAGCATGATAGCTTTCTGGGAAATTAACATTAACATCTTTGCTTTCGCCTGCTTTCATACCTTGCACGCCAGTTTCAAAATCAGGTAACATCCAACCTTGACCTAAAACAAATGGATAATCTTCTGCTTTGCCGCCATCAAATTCAACACCGTCAACTTTACCTAAGAAGTCAATTGTTACTTTGTCACCATTTTCGGCAACGGCACCTTCCGCTACAACATGAGTCGCACGTTGTTTGCGTAGAATATCAATAGTTGTTTCAACATCCTTATCAGTCAGAACACATACTGGTTTTTCAACCTCTTTGCTCGCTAGGTCGCCAAGTTTAACTTCTGGCATAACTTCAAAAGAAGCGGCAAATACAAATTCCTCACCTTCGCTAGAAGTCAAATCAAATTTAGGGTAGCCTACTATGTTTAACTTATGCTCTACTAGCTGATCAACAAATTTTTTGTTTAATTGTTCATTCAGTGCATCTTCATAAGCTTTACCACCGTACATTTGTTCAACGATGTGTTTCGGTGCTTTACCTGGGCGAAAACCCTGAACTTTAGCTTGACGAGCATATTTTTTTAACTGCTCGGCAACTTGAGAATTAACAACTTCTTTGCTTACATTAAAATTTACTTTGCGTTCCAAAGCACTTACTACTTCAACAGCCATCCTAAGACTTCCTTAAAAATTAACATATGATAATCAAAGATTATATCACAGCTTAATTAATCATGTTTAAGCTTATCCACAAATCTAGTACGATTAAAAGCGCTACTTTAAATCAATCTAAGCAATACTCATATTCATTAATCATTTGCCTTATATGCGACGCTTTAAGAATGCCCCTGAATAGCGTCATCTATGGATGCATGTTATAATTGTATACTCACTTTTTTGAAAATTGCACATACCAATATGAATAATATAAATAAATTATCAGACTATTTCAAGCTATTACAAACTAAGTTTAATTTAATTATTACTGCGGATAATACCATAATCTATATAGCATCTATTGCTATGATCTCAATTTTGGCTTTATTGATTACTAAAATTACTCATAATAGATTGAAACAAACTATACCAGTTCAAAATATAATTAGGTCAACTATCTTTCCTCTTTCCGTTACACTTGGGTTAATTATCCTAAATATAATTATCATAATTCTTCATGAACCCAGAAGCATTCTAGTCATATTTGCTCTAAAATTGTTTAGTTTTGCGGTAATAATAAACTTAATTAACCTCCTAGTCAATTATCTCTTTGCAAAACGTCACTACACAATTATATTAAGCAAATTTATTAAAGCACTATTATGGATCAGCGCTCTGGTTATGATAACAGATGCTGATGATGATATGATTAATTTGCTGGATAATATTACTTTTCACTTTGGTAAAAACCAGTTATCAATCTGGGATATGCTCCATGCACTAGCTACACTTATCATCATCTTCATCGGAGCTAGGCTACTTAACCGCTATAGTGAGCGCAAAATAAATCATATTCAGCAAATGGATACCAATATTCGCCAAATTATGATTAGAATTAGTAAGATTGTTATCTTTATTCTATCAGCAATGATTGCATTACCAATTATAGGAATTGATATAACTGCATTATCGGTTTTTGGTGGAGCATTAGGTGTTGGTCTTGGTTTTGGCTTACAAAAAATTGCCAGCAATTTTCTGAGTGGTTTTATTATCTTGCTGGATCGTTCAATTAAAGTTGGTGATCGTCTTATTTTAGACAATCATGGTGGCTTGGTTAGTAAGATTACTACGCGTTACGTTGTTCTGGAACGTTTTGATGGTACCGAGGTCTTAATTCCAAACGAAACATTTATTACTAACAGTATCCAAAATCAATCTTACTCCAGTAAGCGGATTCGCTCTGAAATACTATTAACAATTAGTGACAAGATTGATATTAATCAAGCATTGGATCTAATTAAGCAGGCAATTCAAAGCGCACCTAATACTATTAGCGATAAAGCTGCGGTAATGATAACCAAACTCGTTGATAATGGCTTAGAAGTAAAAGGTTATTATTGGGTTGAACAGCCAGGTTTTGTTGTTGAAGCAGGAAATTATATTTACATTCAAATAGTGAAGCTATTTAAAGAAAATTCAATAGCAACTCCACTAACCACACAGAGAATTGAAGTCGTAAATCGTGACTAGTTCAGCACTCCCTTCAATTCGCAGTGAATTTCGCGCTAATATTTATGCTCAATCCTGCGCATTTATTATAAACGTTGGCTTGTTTGCAATTACAAGTAACTATATTTTTATCTGGATTGAATTTGCTGTATTAGCATTTATTGGCATGTACAATGCTAAAAGCCCTCGATTCTTTGACCGAAATATTTTAAACCATTTTATAAGCGTGATGATCTTTTATTTGGCATCGATGCTAATTGGTGGTAATCATCTGCTCTATATTTGTTTAATTTTTATCTTTACTTATTCATTTTTTATTCTCAAAGATAATGGCTATCATAAAAGTGCAAACCTATGGATGTATCTTCAAGCATTATTAATTGGTACTACTTTTACTAATTACGCATTTTATTTAAAGATTATAGCAACCGCGATTGCTTATATTGAGGCACAAGTAATCTTAAACTTAGCATTTAAATTTTTAAACACAACGGCGCAACATCAAGCCGAAATGCGTTACCATAAAGTTTTAAAAATACCAGTTAAGACATGGTTTAACATTCAACGCCCCGAAGTACGTTTAGCAATCCGTGGATCAATTACTGCTGCGTTACTCTATATGCTATGTTCAAAATTTAACGATATTAAGCCAAACTGGGCAGTAGTTAGCGCAATTGCATGCCTGCAACGTAATGACTTTAACGCCAGTTTACGCGCAATTAAAGGCGTTGCTATTGGCTCAATCTCCGCATGGCCATTAGCAACGTTATTAGTTTATGGATTAAATGGACATCAAGATATAAGCGGAATACTGGTTTGGATATTTTTACTGATTAGCTTAGTTTGTAGTTTTGAGATCAGCCTTAAGCCACGTCTCCATTTACAGGTCATCAGCAGCGGATTAATGATATTGGCGGTCACCTGTGTATCTACGGCATTGGAAAATGGTAGCAGTTATCTCTATTTGAGTTTAAAAGTGATGAACTCTCTGTCTGGTGTCAGCGCAGCATACTTAGTTTTATTAATCTGGAACAAAATACACAATTTCGGACAAAAATATCACCAATAGCTGGCTAATTAACTTTTAATTTTTACTTCTGTACCGTAATAAGTGATTTTTGTTTAATTCGCTCTTGTATAACTACACTTACATGCTGCCAATCCACATCAGTTACAGCAAATACCAGAGAATCACGAATACGCCCACTATAAGTTATTGCATGACGTCGCAATGTTCCTTCATAGACAAAACCTAACTTCAACATTGCTGCTTTTGATTTTACATTTAAAGCATCGGTTTTCCACTGAATACGGTTAAAATTTAAAGTATTTAATAAGTAGTCAATTAGTAAAAATTTGATAAGTGCGTTATATTGTGTCCCTTGATATGCGCGTGCTAGCCAACTTGAGCCCATTTCAAGGCGCTTATGCCGAAAACTAATATCATACAAAGAACTGGTTCCAATAATATGCTGAGTTTGATTATCAATAATTACCAGCATTACCAAATTTCCTCTTTCGTATTCTGCCATTTTCTCTTGAACAAACTCACGACAATTTTGATATGCTGAGAAAAACCAAGTAAAAAACTCTTGTTCAAAAATTGCCTCAAGCGCCGCAAAATCACCCTCACGATAACGGCGAATAGTTATCAATTCATGCCTTATTTCTAAACTTGATAAATCATAAAACTTAGTCATTTCTGCGCTCCAAGTCTCGTAAAACTAATTTTAAGGTTACATAACCAACTACTGAGGAAAAAACATACATAACAATTATAGCTAATGCTGCTCCATTCATAGAGTATTTTAACACCAGATAATAAGTAGCAACAATATTTACAAGTAAGATTATAAACGTTAGATAAAAACTTAATTTTGCTTTACCTAATGCCGCTAAAATATTGCCATTCACCGTCCTAAAAGTAGCAATAATCCAATAACCAAAGCTAATAATTTGAAACGGTAAAATACTGTCCTTATAATTATGCCCAAAAATAATCAAAATAATTGGTTTAGCCGCAAGAATTAAGAACAAACTCACTAATGAGCTAAAAACAAACATCCGCCGACTAACAAACCGTGACAATTGACGTATTTTAACTGGATCGTGAGCATTTTTAGCAAATTCTGGATAGTAATAGTTGATTGCAATGTTGGGAATAAAATTAATTGCAAAAGGAATCATCGTAGCTACCCGGTAACTAGCTAAAATCTGCGGATCTTTGACTACATAACTAATTATCACAGTATCAAGCACAAAAAGCAAGCCAGAAAAGGCATTGGATAAAGTGGTGAAAAATGAGTAACTTATAAATTGACGAATCTGCAGCAATTTATATTCGATTTTACCCCAAAGCGCAGGTAGTTTAAATTTATAGCTAGAATACGCAAACATGACCAAATAGCCAAGATATGTAAAATAAACTAAACCATAAAGCTTAAAGAATATTACCCCACAAACATTAATTAATAACAAAACACAATTATTAATGATTAAAAATTTAGCTTGTAACCGATTATCTTGCTTCGCACGTAAATACGCCTGAAAGATATCAATGTAAAGTCGCCCAATTGGAAATAACGCCATAGAGAGCAAAATGGGTTTAGCAGATGGAATTGGTAGTGGTGTAACTAAAGCGTAAATAATAATTAATATGCCAATTAATAGGTTAAATGCAGAGCCACTGCAAAAAGCAAATTTAAGATACCCCAAACGCTCTTGTTCATTGTTTGCACGGCTAACATATTGCAGGACACCGCTGGCGGCACCAAAGCCATTGACCAACAAAAAAAATGAAATAATTCCAAACGCAAAAGTATATAAACCAAATTCAGTTTTGCCAAGCAAGCGGACATAAATCACCGATGCGCTAAAGGTAATAAAATAAGAAAAGATATTTGCTATAAGAACAATAACAAAATCACTACGAAATTTAGCCAAAATTTTTGCAATCATTGCGCATCATACAATTTAGTAAACTTTGCCAAATTGCTTTCAGCACTGGCTTTAAGTTGTATGGTTTGATAATTAAAGTCATACAATTGTTGATAACGCTCGATGTTTTCGCTCAATTTAATCGCTGCTAATATTTGCTGCTGTAAATTACCAAGCTCTGGCGCAATAAAGCCATTAATTTGATCTAACACCCACTCTAAGTTAGCCGGAAGATTGGATAATACTGGAATACATCCATGAGCCATAGCCTCCAATAGGCTAGATGCCGTACCATCACTTTGTGGCACTGAAACAAAGACCGTGGCGCTTTGATAATAATTGATCAGTTGTTCATAAGGCAGCATTCCGGTAAATTTAACGCGCGAAGTAACTTCTAAACGTGCTACCAAATTTTGCAAGAAAGGTGTTTCTTCCCCGGCAGCCGCAATCACGAGTTGATATGTATCGTCAATTAAGTTATGTTTAACTAAATTTGCAAATGCTTGAATTATTTTATCAATACGATATAGCGGCTTATGCAACCGATTTGATAAAATAATTTTCTGTTTAGTTTGCTGCAGATTCATTCTCTCTGGTAAATGCTGAATGCCGAAGTTAAGTGTATGAATGGGACGTGAGGTACTCTCCAATAATTCTCCAATTTTAGCTGACATGAATAAAGAATCAGCAGTAATTACGTCAGCGTTATGTAAATTATATTTAACCATTCTGCGCATTAAACGGCTCTGCTTAGGCAAGATTAAAACATCCGACCCCCAAGTAGTCAAAATAACTCGAGGGCGCAGCTTAAATTTATTTAATGCACGTAAGCTGTGCCAAGCATAACTATTGGCTTGATGAATGTGAACTATATCGGGATTAATTATATTTAGTTCACGGCGAATTTGAGTTACTGCCTTAAAGTTACTTAATGCAAAATTAACTACAATTTGCGGTGTATTAACAAATTCACTCATTGCCTGATTAGTAATAATTGTCACCACAAAGCGTTCTTGTGCGATTATTCCGGCAATATAGCGCTTAGTATGAATTGAATTAGAACCAACAATAACTAATTTCATAATCAATCTTTTGTCCACTCATCATAATAATTTTGTAATTCAGGGTGTTTAGACAACAATTTAGCATCAATATCACGAGTATCACCAACTACTTTGGCAGGATTTCCTGCAATTATTGCAAAATCAGGAAACTCACCTTTAACCATACTATAAGCAGAAACAATTGATCCTTTACCGATTATGGTACCAGGCATAATCACACTATGCGGTCCAACAAAAGTAAATTTACCAATCTTTATTGAGCCTTTAACATAACCAAGATGCTTGCCATTATGTTCAATATAGTGGTGTCCATATAGACGAATTGCCATATGTGACGAATGGGAAGCAAGCAAAACATAAGCACCGATTTGGCATCCTTCTTCAATCGTAATTTTATTACTGCACTCTAAAATTGAGTGATGCCAAACAAAGACGTTATTCGCTATTTCTAAGTTTTGTGGGTAAATAATATCCACCGAGTTACTAATCCGAGCTAACGGGAGATATTCTCCAGTTGCAGATGTATACCCAAGCACCATTCGCGGTTTAGCGATGTATTTATTTAATTTATTACAAATTTTCCAAAATAAAGCTTTAATTTGGAACTCCTTAAATTTTTGTCTTCAGTAAAATTTTTCCAAGTATAAATTTGGAATTAAACAGCTAAAATTTAAATACCTCGCACATAATGAACGAGGTATTTGCTTTGAAAACTATATCAGTTACTCATTTATGCCGTTAACGGGCTAATTTTACCCGTTACCACATCAGAATTGATAGTTACTTTTTTAACATCTGTCTGACTTGGTAGCTCATACATGGTGTCTAACAACAAGTTTTCTAAAATGGAACGTAATCCACGAGCACCAGTTTTACGCACTAAAGCTTGTTTGGCAACTTCCTTCAACGCACCTTGATCAAAATCAAGCTCAACTTCATTCTTCGCAAAAAGTTTTTTGTATTGCTTCAATAATGCATTTTTAGGTTCTGTTAGAATTTGCACTAAAGCATCTTCATCTAACTCACGCAAAATAGCATGTACCGGTAAACGCCCAATAAACTCAGGAATCAAACCAAATTTGACTAAATCAGCTGGCTCAGTATCTTTAAGAAAAATGTCTTTATTCGTAGCATCCGACTTACTGGAAACTTGTGCAGCAAAACCAATTCCGGATTTTTCGCTACGCATTTGAATAATCTTTTCTAATCCAGAGAATGCGCCACCGCAAATAAACAATATTTCACTAGTATCAAGCTGAATCATTTCTTTACCAGGGTGTTTTCGTCCACCTTGTGGTGGAACATTGGCAACAGTACCTTCAATTAGCTTCAATAATGCTTGTTGTACACCTTCACCTGATACATCGCGCGTAATTGATGGATTCTCACTGCGCCGTGAAATTTTATCAATTTCATCAATATAGATAATTCCATGGCGAGCTTTTTCAACGTCATAGTCACAGTTCTGTAATAACCGCGTTAGCACATTTTCGACATCATCACCAACATAACCCGCTTCAGTAAGAGTTGTAGCGTCGGCAATTGCAAATGGAACGTCTAAAAAACGTGCTAAAGTTTGCGCAAGCAGTGTTTTACCAGAACCAGTTGGTCCAATTAATAAAATATTACTTTTCGATAACTCCACATCTTGATCATCTGCCAACGTATCACGCACACGATGAAAATGATTATATACTGCAACAGCTAATACCTTCTTAGCCTGTTCCTGTCCAATTACATATTTGTCTAATTCAGCCGCAATTTCTTTTGGTTTAGGAATTGGTTTCTCGACTACTTCAGCTTCTGGTTGATCAGCAATATCTCCAGTATCTGGAGCAGATTTCAAAATTTCACCACATGCTTTGATACATTCATTACAAATGTATCCCTGCTGACCAGCAATCAGGTGTTTAACCTGACTTTCTGCTTTGCCACAAAAAGAGCATTTTTTTATTGCCATTTTGTCATTATCCTTTTATTTCACTACGTGAAGTATATACTTTATCAATTAAACCATACTCCATCGACTCTTCACTACTCATGAAATTATCGCGATCAGTATCTTGTTCTATCTGATCAATTGACTTACCGGTATGTAATGCTAGCATTTCATTTAACTTACGTTTCATGAACAAAATATTTTTTGCATGGATTTCGATATCTGAAGCTTGTCCACGGAAGCCTCCTAAAGGTTGATGAATCATTACTCGCGAATTAGGTAACGCAAAACGTTTCCCCTTTGCTCCAGCAGATAGTAAAAATGCACCCATTGAACACGCTTGTCCGATACAGATTGTACTAACATCACATTTAATAAAATTCATGGTATCGTAAATTGACATCCCAGCCGTTACCGATCCACCCGGTGAATTGATATAGAAAGAAATATCCTTATCTGGATCTTCAGCTTCAAGGAATAACAACTGAGCCACCACCAAATTGGCAGTTTGATCATTAACTTCACCAACTAAAAAGACAATTCTTTCGCGTAATAAGCGTGAATAAATATCAAAAGAACGTTCACCACGAGCACTCTGCTCAACTACCATAGGAACTAGGTTATTCATCTCTAACATCGTCTTATTTACCTTTACTTAAAAGCTTACTTAACTCAGATTTATCTTCATAGTGGAATGCTTCCATTGTCTTTACTACATCAGCAAATTGTGGTGCAGTACTCAACTGCTGGATAAATTGTTGTTGGTAATATGGATATGCATGCACTAATACATCAGCATAATAATTGGCACCTTTATCATCACCAGCCATTTTATGTACTATAATTTGTTTAAATAAAGCACCCGGATATGGCAATGCATTAGCTAATTTATCAACATATTTTAACTGATCCGCTGGCGACATAACTGCACTAGTAGCTTGTGAGCCAGGCATAATGTAATTATCCAACACCATCATCGCTGACATTGACCAAATTGAATCACTATCCACAATTTGCTCTAAACCAGTTACATTGCTAACAAAATCATCCGAATCAGTTGGGGTTTGTGTATAGGCCATTAATTGATTATTCATTTGGTATGAATTATAGGCAAACAACATGAGCAATGCAACAACAATACTACTAACCGCTTTGACTCCAATACTATTTTTCAAAGTATATCTAGCCGGAGCAAACGCTAGGAAGATAATCAATAAAACAATAAAATAGGCATACCACAATGGATACTCAAGGAAGCTATGCGTTAATATCGGAATCATTAGTAAAACAACAAATACCGCTTGAGCCGTGTTTACTCTCCGTAATAACAAAAATATTGAATATCCCAAACCATATCCGACTGTAATTAAAGTACCGATAAGACCTGTTTCTGCCATCATATTAACTAAACTATTATGGCTATGTGTATATAACTTCATATTTTGTGGGATATACATAAAACGCTCAGTAAGCATAATATAAATACCCTCTCGAGGATATTGATACCAACCAACACCAAATAATGGATGATTAGCAAACAAAACTATGGCTTTGTACCACTCATAGAAACGACGATAAGTACTCTGATTAATAGAGTCCCCAGACAATCGATTCAAACCAGTTGCAACACTTTCTGGGTGAGAGTTAATAATTGCAGCTATTTTTGGAAACAAAAATTGAACGACCATTAAACCGATAAAAAAGGCTATAAGAATAAGCGCAGCCTTTTTATAATTAGCTTTAGCCTCAGGATTGCGTATATTGCGTAACCACATCCAGCCAGCAGTGAATAACATTATAACGAAATACAATAGTACTCCACGACGTGCTGTAAAGGTAATTGCTAAAGCGAACAGCAGAGAATATGCGATAAATACAATAAGATTAATTTGTCCGATAAAGAATAAATAACACAGTGCGACCACACCAATAGAAATAAAATCAGTAAATTGATTTGGTTGACCAATATTACCAAATATATTTGAACCATCTCCAGCACCTTGATTTGAAACCAAGATATAATCAGAGTAATTGGCAGCCTTACCAGAATACTGTAAATATGCAATAATTGCCTGAATAGTTGCCGAAATAACCAAAGACCAACATAATATCAACATTAAATCGTCACGTGTTTTATCATCGCTATCTACTAAAGTAGTAACTGCGATTGCAATTAAACCTAAAATAAAAAACAATAATGCAACATAGTAATTATTACCCAAAAAATAGGTATGGACAAAAAATGGCTGTATTAAGGCGAACACAGCAAAGGCAAACGAAGCAATTGCTATCGGTGAAAATTTAAGCTGTGGTTTCACCCAAATAATCAAAGCAAACATCAAAATCCCTGCAATCAAACTAGTTGATTCTGAATAAAATTTTGAAACCGGAAAATATGCATAAGGAATCGCAAATGGCACTATTGACACAACCGCCAACAATAGCCCAAACGACCAAACTAAAACTCTATTATTTAACACTCTTGTGCTCCTCTAAGTTAACTACGCCAGAAAGTATACCAAGGCATATCTTGATAAACCCATGGATTTTTTACATATTGGCTTTGAGGGAAGTTCATCGCCAAAACTCGTTGTGTTTGTTGAGATAAAGTTAATTCACCGAGCTCACGATAAGCTACAACTTGAATTGCAAGCGCCTCTTCAACATATGCAGTATTAGGATAAGTTTTTATCAACAACTGAGCCCGATTTAGCCCTGCAAGATAAGCTCTAATTTGCATATAATGCCTAGCACGAAATAATTCACCACGCGCAAGTGCATTTACAAGCTTGTTCATTTTATCTTTAGAGTCAGGTGCGTACTTTGAATTTGGGTATTTATCAACAACTTCAGCAAATGCAGCATAAGCATCACGCAAGCCTTTTGGATCCCGCTCACTCAAATCTTGCTTACTAAAGCGCGCCATCAGCCCATTATCGTTATAATAATTGATATAACCTTTAAGATATAAAGCATAATCCATATTAGCATTAGTTGGATATGTTCGAATGAACATATCAATCTCAGGAATAGCTAATTCCGGAGTATCACTATTATAGTAAGCATACGCCAAGTCAAGCATCCCCTGCTGAGCATACGTTCCATAAGGATAGGTTGCTTCTAAAACTTCGTAAAGCTTAATCGCTTTACTCCAGCTGTGATTGGCTAATTTATCACTGGCTTCGGCATAAAGCTTTTCAACTGACCAGCCTTTAGTTTCTTCACGAACAGAATCAAGACCGTCAGAAGCACACCCAACCACGATAAGTGATACAATAACGGCAATTAAATTTTTAAAAAAAGAGCACACTTGTATGAGTTTGTCCATTAACACAGAATTCAAAATTAGCATTGCGGAAAATTTAGATCTGGAAACATTTGATTTTACAATTCCTAATGATTATATAGGAATCCGCACCGACATAGCATTAGCCGAGATTATATCAGATTTATCACGAAGTAAATTAACAAATTGGCTCAAAGAAGGACACATCCTGATCAACCAAAAAATTGTTAAGCCTAAAGATAAAATAAGTGGCGGAGAACAGGTTGTTATTACCCCACCGTTTAGTGAAGAATCGCAAGCATTTAGCCCAGAAAATATTAAACTTAATATTGTTTATGAAGATGATCAAGTAATAGTAATAAATAAAGCAGCAGGTTTGGTAGTACATCCCGGCGCTGGCAATTGGTCAGGTACTTTACTAAATGGACTACTCTATCATTATCCGGAATTAACAAATGTACCGCGAGCTGGGATTGTACATCGCCTGGATAAAGATACTACAGGATTAATGGTTGTTGCACGTACTCTAAATGCACAAATCAGCTTAGTCCAGCAATTACAGGTTCGCTCCGTTAGTCGAATTTATCGCGCATTTGTTGAAGGTTATCCATTCAAGGAAGGTATCATTAATAAAAAGATTGGACGAGACCCTCACAATCGGACGAAAATGATAACCTTAGAGCATGGTGGACGTGAAGCAATAACACGTTATCGGGTACTAAAACAGTTTGATAAAATTTGTTATATTGAGTGCAAATTAGAGACTGGGCGCACACATCAAATTAGAGTGCACATGAAAGATAAAGGATTTCCGTTAATTGGTGACCCAGTATATGGAACAAAAAAAATTAACTATCAACCAGAAGTTGTTGATGCAATTGAGCAACTTGCTAGGCAAGCCTTACATGCAATAAAGCTATCATTTATTCATCCTACAACAAACGAAGTCTTAAGTTTTAAAACTAGAATGGCAGATGATATGCGAAATCTGCTGGCTGCACTTAGTTTTAACGAACAGCTTGATGCAGAAGATTGGGATGATGAAGATGATAATAATTGGGAGATCATTTATGCTTACGACAAAGACTAAACCAATTCTGCTACAACCAGCTTGGAAACTGCCTGCAAATATTAGAGCCGTTATTAGCACTAGAAACAATGAATTTAACCTTGCAACACATGTTAATGATGACCCAAATAAAGTAATGGCAAACCGTCAACAGTTACGTAATTTTTTACCAAGTGATCCGTTCTGGTTACAACAAACTCATAGCACCAGAGTAGTAAAAGCAGATTTATCAAAAGCTGTACCAGATGCTGATGCTTCATACACTACTGACAAAGGTATTGTGTGTGCAGTTATGACTGCAGATTGTCTACCAATATTATTAACAAATGCATCTGGAGATTTTGTTGCTGCAATCCACGCAGGCTGGAGAGGACTAAACAATGATATTATTGCTCAAACTATATTGAAATTATCGCAATTTAGCCCTAATGATATGTTAGCATTTATCGGTCCAGCAATAAATCAAGAATGCTTTGAAATTGGAAAAGAGGTAAGAGAATCTTTTTTAGCTACCGACACAGCTATCGCACCTTTTTTTATACCAAGCATTAATAATGAAAAGTTCATGGCTGATTTACGTGGTATAGCAGAATATAAACTATATAAATCAGGTTTATTGCCACAAAATATTACTAATCCTAAAATATGTACAAAATGTAATCATAACTGGTTTTTCTCATACCGAGAAAACCCAAATACAGGGAGAATGGCAAGCTTAATTTGGAAAGAATAGAACAAATTTACTTTAGAAACAATATTGTAAATTAAGAAGAATCATAGATTGAATATAAGAACAAGTTAGATGATAGCAAAATAGCTTTAGGAATTAAGAGTTATAAATGCTATCAAATAAATAAAAAGCCCAGAGATTATCTGGGCTTATGTTTGGAGCCTGGCAATGTCCTACTTTCGCATGGGCGAACCACA
>RXJX01000027.1 GCA_003963245.1 Neisseriaceae bacterium | reverse complement strand
CCTATACGACTGCGTTATTTTTTAATTACCAACTTGTTAAAGATCAGTTTACTCAGCTTGAGTTACTTATTCAAGCATAAAAAAGTGAGGACTCGGGTGGATCTTCATAATTTCAAGTACTTGCTTGTGATTATGTTGTGCTCCATCCCTACTTAATCGCAGGCAGATACGGATTTCTCCATAAGTTTGGCGGCTACGATTAAATTCAGCAACTACTTTGTGTGCCAGTTCCTGTTCCTTTGATAATTTAGCTTGGCGAATCTCATAATTACCAAGCCAATCATAGTAAGAACTTTTACTCACACCTAAAACAATACAAGCAGTCTCAATATTTAACCAAGCACTATTATCCCGTATAAACACATACTTTACCGTGTTTGGCTTGCAAAGTATATGCTTGCTTTTTTTAATATTTCTAGCTCCATTTTTGCTTGAGCTAATTCTTTCTTTAATCTGCTTATCTCAGATTGTTGCTCCATTACTGAATCTGGAGTACTTTTCTTACGATGACGGCGTAACCAGTTCGATAAGGTATTTTGGGGTATATCATAAGCAGAAGCACAATCTTCTACTGTCGCATATACTCCACTTTGGTATACGCCCAACACCTGTTGAATAAATTCTGGCTCGTAATGCCTCCGTACTGATTTATTTGTTGATGATGTCAATTCTTGATTATTCATTTCTTTCTTCCGAAAAATAAGTTACATTTTAATGCAAAACTCTTATCTTTCGTCCGGTTTTTTGGCTAGAGTCCAGTTAATAATTTTGTAACTTATTGGAGCTTAGTAAACAGACTTTTCTGTATTGACGCTTTCAAAATATTGTGCTTATGGAAGCATTGCTATAGCATAAAGCTGTATTTAACTTATCTGTCGGTTCAATCATCTGAAAAAATGATTGGACCGATTTGTTTTTAAGAACTTAGATTTTACTTCAATGGTTATTTTGTAGACTTATTGTGGAACGTAGTTGACTTAGTGTAAAGGGCTATGATCTATATGAAGGTAATTTAGTACTAGTGTGTTAAAATAGGGCTATTTTATTTCAACTAAGATTAAATAAAAGTTATAGAGATAATTTAGCCGCACTGCTGGGAGCTTGTGATGTCATACCATTTAAAATTGAATTGCCTAAAGTTTTGTTTACTAATTGCCTCGTCGTCAATATTTGCTGCCGATTTATCCTCATGTTGGGAATCCACCAACTTTTTGGCGGATAAACATATTGATTTTATTATGGGTTATAAGCATGATATTTATGCAGTTGGTGGTAATGCACACAATCAAGGTGAGGGCTGGCGCTATACGAATGGAAAATGGAAAACTATTTATAAAGCTGGAGATGACAGTGTGGTTAGTAATGCTGTTTTATATGGCAATGATTTATATGTTAGTGGTAATTCTGCAGAGAGCGGAGGGTGGTTAATTCAATATTTTCCCGATGGAGAATCACGGATAGATTTAAAAATTAAATTTGCAGAACAAATTATTGCACTGGATCGTTATCGGGAGCAAATTATCGTCGGGGGTAGTAATCTGCGTGGGCAGGGTGCTATATGGCTCTATTCTCCTTTAAGTAAGAAGTGGAAAGGAATTAGTCCGTCTGGTTTTAAGGTGATTAACGCGGTATTAGTTGATCGAAATGAAATAATTTATGCAGCTGGGATTGCTGAGAAAACACAGCAAGCTAAGATTATGCGATATGTAAGTGGTAAATGGCAAGATACCGGACTACCTGCTGGGGTTGTTAATGTTGATGAGCTGGTGGCGGATAAGTATAATACAATTTATGCTAGTGGCTTAGGTGATGATTATCATGCACATATCTGGAAACTTATTGCAAATAAATGGGTAATGAGTAAATTGGGAACACAACAAGCAATCAACAGTATGCAATTAGCAGATGACGGTACTATTTATGTTGCGGGCAAAGATGAAAATTTTCGTGGACAGGTATGGCATTATGATGGTAAATTGTGGACAAAAATGAATTTTCCTCCCGCGGGAAATGCAACTAGTTTAACGCTTAACTCGCAACATCAGCTATTTGCCTCAGGAATTGATCGGCAGAATAATAATCAGGTTTGGGTATGTAATCTTGCAGAGTCAATAAAATAAACTTTAGGATACTGGTTTAAATGAAGAAATTTTTATTTGTCTTAATTAATCTATTTTTGAGTGGTGCTTTTGCTGAGGATTGTGATCTTCCCTGTGGTGCTGAGCAGCTGATTCAGTGCGCTGCTAAGAAGAGTGACCTAAGTCCAGAAGATTTTTTTAACAAGAAACTGTTTTACCATGCAAATATTGATGGATTTTGTAAAAATCGTAATCAGTCTCAGGTAAGAACGCCACAACAAAAATTCTTTTATGAAAAGTTTTGCCAACATTCTAACGATAGCAGTTATTTAAGTTATACTAATTTTATCAAAGCCGCTAGTTATTTTCCAACGTTTGCCTGTGAGGGCAGCAGTGACGATAGGTATAAAGAATTGTCTGGATTTTTAACAACAATTGCTCAAGAGACCTCTTCAAAGCTATATAACTATACCAATGATGGTTTATATTTTCGCTACGAAAACAGTGCACTGCGTGGATATAACCTTAGCAATAAAACCAGCTATTATCCGGATAATCGTTATATCGTTGGGATAAATAATAACGGTGATGTTTATAGTCAAAAAATGTGGTTTGGTAAGCTTAAAAGTGGGGCTCAAGTCTATGATTTGACAGCTACTCCAGAACGTATTTATTGGGGAGAGGTTGATATTCCTCCTGGTTTTAAACCCATGGTGTTAAATAAGCTTGTAATGCCGGGGTATTGGGTTGGAATGGGACCAATTCAGCTAACCGGAGGAGTTTTGATTGAGTTTTTAGGATGGTATAATAACGCAGTTCTAAATAACAAAACAGGTACGTATAATTTGGATGAATTTATTGCCAAGTATATGTATGATGGTCAAATGGCGTTTACTGGTGCTTTCTGGTACTGGATGAACAGAGTTAGTGCTGCTAAATATAAGACTTTGCACCAGATGGTAACAGATCCGGCTAAACCAGTTTGTCATGATATCGGTGCAGTAACTCCAGTTGTTAATGGCGGCTGTAATGGTTATAATCCCGGAAGAGTTAATTATTATAAGTACTTTTGTAACTTATTTGACGTTGATGTTAATCCAATAAAAGCGAAAGTCAGCTACAATAAGACGTCACTAACTTTGAATAGCATGGAATGCAGCAAAAGCATTCGGCTCTACTGTCAGAAATAATTTTTTATAAAAGGATATTGATTGTGGATAATCATCTTTCTGCTGTTGTTATTGGGCTTGGGGCAGTTGGCAGTGCTACACTATATCAGTTGTCAAAATTATATGGTAGTGATGTTTTGGGGATTGAACAATTTGTTTCTCCGCATACTTTAGGTTCTTCGCATGGAGAGACACGGATTACCCGTTTAGCAATTGGTGAGGGCGAAGTATATTCACCATTAGCGATTCGCTCGCATCAGATATGGCGTGAGATTGAACAAAAAACACAATTAAGCTTATTTAAAAATGTCGGCGGTTTGTTAATTTCGAGTCCAAGCGCAAGCCGGCTTCATGTTGAAGGTTTTTTTGAAACGACACAGGCTGCTGCTAAAAAATATAAAATTCCGCATGAATTACTTGATCAAGCAGAAGTTGCAAAACGTTTTCCTGTTTTTAATTTGGATGATGATGAGTCTGCTTACTATGAGCCAGATGCAGGTTACCTAATTCCCGAATTGTGTGTTAAAGCTCAGCTTGATTTAGCCCAGGCAAATGGTGCACAAATTCATATGAATGAGAAATTGTTAAGTTATGAACAAATTGGTAAGCAGATTAAACTAGTGACCTCTAAAGGCGAGTATATTACTGACAAGCTAATCTTAACTGCAGGTAGCTGGTTGCCAGAATTACTTCCTGCAAAATATTCTCAGCTTTTAGAAGTGCATCGTCAAGTTTTATTCTGGTTTAATATCAAAGCTGAACATTATCCACAGGTAGCTCCTGAGAATATGCCAATTTTTATCTGGGGAATCAAAAATTCTTCACAAGGGATTTATGGTTTTCCTGTCATTGATGGTGTTAGTGGTGGATTAAAAGTAGCAATGGAGTCAGTCGCCAAAATTGATTCTCCAGATGAAATTAATCGTGAGGTTACTAATGAGGAAATACAGGCAATGTATAATATTATTGCCGATAAAATCCGTTATTTAGACGGTAGCTGCGTTAAAACTGCGGTTTGCATGTACACCGTTACGCCAGATCATGGATTTGTTATTGACAAGCATCCGGATGTTGATGGAATATTGATTGTTTCACCATGTTCTGGGCATGGCTTTAAGCATTCAGCTGCGCTGGGTGAAGCTTTTGCACAGATTGTGCATGATGGGAAAAGTAAAATTGATTTGTCTCCATTTAGCTCAATAAGATTCACTAAAGAACAGCCTTAATAATCGCCTTAATTGGATAATTTTCTTTTCTGTTAATTTTTTACTTGGCGTTTTGTGAAAAATAAAGTCGATTCTCTTTTGTGTTTCCCTGAATTCAAGTGCGAAATGCAAAGAAACCGATTAAACTATTGGTTGTATTTCGCGAGGCATTATGGCAAAAAGATTAACATTAGAGAAACGAATC
>RXJX01000012.1 GCA_003963245.1 Neisseriaceae bacterium | reverse complement strand
TCATCGCCGATGATAGTGTGGTTCGCCCATGCGAAAGTAGGACATTGCCAGGCTCCAAACATAAGCCCAGAGTATCTCTGGGCTTTTTATTTATTGAGACATTTACTAATTCTTTAGCTATGTTCTCTTGATCTAGTTATCTCTTATTTACATAAAATAGTATAAAGACATAAAACACTACAAAGAAAATTATGTAAATATAACACATCCCTATTCAAACTATCATATCTCCCTCCATATGCCAATGAGCATTTGCTCGGCGGCTCATATGGAGCTGTGCGATATATTCTATCTAATATAGTATATAAAGTAGTCATTTTTATTTGCTTGTCATATTGCAATGAAACCAAAGAGTTAATAACCCCAATGGAGTATGATGGTCACACGAATAATGTGATGTTTTTATTATGATTTAAGCATATGTGCGCTAATTTAAAAAGCCAGAGTAAAGGGGTAATTTATTAGAGTGACTTAAGTCTAGCTATTAAATAATTTCTAGAAATAAGGCAACTGCTGCTTTGTGAATTCAATGTTTTAAAGTAGAGCAAAAAATTGGCATAAAGAAACCTCTAAATAATTTAGAGGTCTTTAATTTTGCTAGCATTAACCAAACATAATTTTACTTCCTATTATTATAAAGATGAAACCAACTAGTATATTGATTATTCGCTCTCGTTTGAGATAGGCATCTTGAATTTTAGAATGGCTAAATACAATGCTTACACAGACGAACCATAATAATGCAACTACTGCTTGTCCAATAATTATTATTATATTAGTTGCTATTGTAGGATGTTGTTGCTCTGTATAAGTTAAGATTGCTGCAGCCATCGTATATAGCTTAGGGTTGAGTAAATTAGTAAGTAGTCCTGCTCGAAAATAAGTTAACATTGGAGCACTTTGTTTATGCTGTTCTTCAATGTGTTGCTGCTGTGACTTATTACGTATACTCATGAAACCTAAATAGATTAAGTATGTACCACAAACTAAGCTAAAAGCAGCTTTAAATAGATGATAGCTGAATAAGACTTGTAGTCCACAGACAACTATGGTAAAAGAAAATAGGCAGCCCGTTGCAATACCCAAAGCAGAAAATAATCCTGCTCTTCGACCATAGCTTAATGAATTTCTTAACACCATAACAAAATCAGGACCAGGTGACATAACAGCTAAAAATAAAATAACTAAAGTCTTGATAATTAAAGAAATATCAACTAACATTAAATTTAAACTCCTTCCCGAGGATGAATATCATCGCGTCCAGGCTTAAATAAATAGCGAAATAATAGACCTCCAAGAATGATGGTAAAGCCACCAACTAGGACTGGTAAACGCGCATGGTGCGTAGCAATGTAGCCAGCCAATATTGCAGGAATAGCTTGCGCTAGGGCATTGGCACTGGAGTTAATTCCCATCGCTTCGCCCCGAATCTGTGGTGGGCTTACGCGAGTAATTAACGCAGCTGAGAATGACATGCTTAACGCGTTACAGGTCGCCATTAAAGGTGGCAATAAATATACAAGATTTGGGTGACTAACAGGTATAAAATAATAACCAATCAGGCACAAGCCAGAACCAATAATTGAGTAACGCAGAACTTTATAATCCTGAATTTTTCCGGACAGTCTTCGTACAACCAAACCTTGCGCTAAAATAACCATAATTCCGATATAAGCATAAAAATCACCAATTTTTCCTTGAGTAAATCCAAACTGCTCTGCTAATACAACCCCCCAAAACGTAGTATAAAAAGTAAATCCTGCATTGAATAAAAAAGTTGCAGGAATGATGCTCTTTAAACCATTAATAGAGAAAGCTTTAATAATATTATGAATTGGGCGGGTGAAATCAATGCGATTTTCACTGCGAATGTGTAAGGTCTCAGGAAGCAGACGAATTACCAAGATTACATTTATCGTGCTAAGTACAGCAGCAAACCAGAATGGAGTTGCGCTATTAAACCAGCTTACCAAATTAGGGTCTGATAGTTTACCACCAATGAATGGACCTAGAATGAAGCCAAGTCCGAATGCCATTCCAATCAGACCAAAATTTTTAGCACGACTTTGTGGGCTGCTTATATCACCAATAACTGCTTGTGCAACTGAAATGTTGCCTCCAGAAGCGCCATCCAATGCTCGGGCAATAAACATTAACGGTAAATTTTTGGTGACAATTCCAATTGCAAATAAAATATATGATAATACGGTTCCACCGATAGATAATGCTAAAATTTTCTTACGTCCATAGCGATCGGCTAGTTGCCCCAAAATTGGTGCACAAAGAAATTGTGCAATTGGAAAACAGGTCATTAGCCATCCAAGCATGACAAACCCTTGTGCGGCACTCCAACTATCCGGAATAACGCGAAAAGTTGAATGAGGCACTACCAACATTGGAAATACTGGTATTAAAATGCCAATGCCTAGCATATCAATCAGAATTGTGAGAAAAATAGTCCAGAGAATTTTTTTATCAGTACGGTGAGGGGTCATTGAAAGCTCCGCAATAAAGTCAGTAATTATAACACATTGTAGGGTGACGCCAACTGTGGACAAACGAGCGATCACAATGATGTTGCAACTTTATGTAGGTGGCCAATTTGGTGAGCTTACAGTAGTGATATAGTTCTTTTTATTATCCCTCAAATTAAATGTGGTAATTATAGGCGTTTAGTTATCCGTGTTTTATAATAAACTCCTGAAATCTTTGTTGCGCCTCATTTGCTTGGCGCGCAAAGTAAAAACCGAAATGCGTGCCGTACTCAATCCAAAAACGCTCTTTTTCTGTTGATGCCAATTGCTCGTAAGCAAATACACCATGATAGAACTTAACCTCGGCATCGTGAGTACCATGAATAATCAGTGCTGGTGCTTTAATACTTGCAAAATCATACCAACTAGTTCTGGCGCCAATTGCCATATCATTCATTGTGCCAATTTCACGCGGTTTATAGTCTGCGATACAGTACATTAATTCAGTAATTAATTCTAGGTATTCTCGACAATTAACGATTTCGTTTATCTTATTGTCAATTATAGCCTGGTCAATATAACCATCGAATTTGATTAAATTTTTAATTACCATTTCAGGGAAGTAAATCATGCTTTCTTTAGTCATCCATAATCCAATGTCCGTCAGAAATAAAGTGTGAGCAAGTTTACTGGTTTGTTCTGGCATTAGGTATTCACCGGACACGGCATCAATGGCAATGATACCACGAACTTTCTCTGGGTGACGGATAGCTAGTGGATACATTGAGAAACCACCAGCAGAAATTGCGATTACCAGTGCAGATGAAATGTTTAGGTAATCAAGTAATGCTGCCATTGCGTCTGCTTGCTCTTCCGCACTTTGTCCAGTTGTTAATGGTGTCCCCAGATATCCTGGACGTGAGGGGCAAATCAATTGATAACCTGCAGGAATATATTTACGGAAAAGTACTACTGCCTGATCGTAGCCACCTGCGCCGCCATGGATAATTAAAAGTGGTTTGCCTTCGCCGTAAGTAATATACTCCATTTTACCCATTGGTAACTCAGCAATTTGTGCTGGAGGGATATCCAGTGGGGAATTGAGTTTTTTGCGTAAATAGTCACGTAGTTCAAACATGTGTTTACTCCAAATTGTAATTAGCTTTAGTTATTATAGTATAATTAAAGTACTTACTGGGTTTTATAAATATACTATGAGGTATTTAGATATGGGTAAACTAAAACTATTTGTAATAATACTAAGTTTAACAGGGATGAGTTTAGCTACTGAATTAAGCAGCAAAAGTTTAGCTGTTAATGGGCATGAAATTCATTATTATCAAAGTGGAACGCAAGGTTCACCAGTAATATTGTTAACTGGTTATGCGACTACGAGTAATTTTTGGCCACGGGATTTTATAGATTGTTTGGCTAGTTCACATCAAGTTTATCTGATAGATTATCGTGGAGTTAATAGCTCCGAAAGCATCGTTGCATCTGAGCTGACAATTAAAAGCATGGCAGATGACACCAATGCTGTTGTAATTAAGCTCAAATTAAAGAATCCTATTTTAATTGGCTGGTCGATGGGTGGTGGGGTCGCACAGGAAGCGAGTAAAACATATTCTTATCGCCAATTATATTTGTTAGCCAGTATCCTTCCAACTTCGCAACCATTAATTTATCCATTCAAACCCCATGGTGAATTTAAGTCTGAGAGTGATATCTTAAATTATGTATTTGCTAATAATTTGTATGGTTATGAATCGTCACAACTAAATAGTGAACGAAAACGTTTTATTAATCCTGCATTAAAATCTCTATTCCCATCAGCTACGGTAATTACTGCGGAAGCTCATGCGATTGAAGCGTGGCAGCATGAATCAGCAAATGTAATAGGATTTGAAAACAATAAAACTCCGGTACAATTTTGGTTAGCTAAGCATGATGGAATCATAAACTCACAGTTGGGGGAATCAATAATTGGGAGCTATCCAAATAAAACTATTCATAAGGTTGACCTTAGCGGGCACGCGATGGCGTGGCAAGCAGGATTAGATATTTGTAAGGACATTTCATCTAATAAAGCATTAATCAAATATTAGAACCCGAGTCTTCACTTTTTTATGCTTGAATAAGTAACTCAAGCTGAGTAAACTGATCTTTAACAAGTTGGTAATTAAAAAATAACGCAGTCGTATAGGATAATATCTT
>RXJX01000023.1 GCA_003963245.1 Neisseriaceae bacterium | reverse complement strand
AATCCCCGGATCGTTCTTTAACACCCATGCAGCGGGGTCTTCTGTTAGTTGCTGGTGTTTAATTTGTATAGCCTTGCCTAGTATTTGCTGTTTTTCTAAGTTGCCAGCATAGCCAAATTCTGAATTAGGTGTATAACTGCTATATAGTTTAGCTTCTTGATCTGGGGTGAGCGCATTAACAGAATTAATATCTTTACCAAGTTGAATTGTGTTGGTATAGTCTTGATAAGCTCGTGTAGCTTTTTCAGGTTCTTTTGGATACATGGCACTAAACTGCTCAAAACTTGCTGGGGTAAAATTCATATTACCGTTCATGGCCATTGCCTCATGATCTTTAACCATTCCAGCAATATTTACTGCTTGAACTTGCTGCTGTGTTTCCACAGCCTGTTCAAACTTACCGCGATATTGCGCCAATAATTCAGCTGGCATATTGTTGATAGGGCTACTTTGATTAACCGCCTGTTGTTCTTTATCAATGTACTTAGCGCGTTCGCTATTGTATTTTTTAGCATTGATGTCAATCACCTGCCCGACAGTTTTTCCGGCCAGATAGCTGTTGGCTTTCATGACTTTATCTGATACCACCTGATTTATTGGAGTGTTGTGGTCTGCCTGCAATATTTCAGCAGCACCGGTAGCACCGAAATGATGGGCTAAATATAGCTGGGTATCGGTTGGTTCATGTCCCAGCGAGCCTGATAGTTGCAACCGGTTGCTATTAGTTAGCTGGGTAAACGCTCGCATTTGTTGTTCTAGGGTTGCGTTTTCTGGTAATCCTAATTGCTTACGAGTGTCAGAAGTCATCTGTACCAATCCACTAGCGGATGAGGTCTTGCTTTTTGCCGAGGTGTCAAAACCTGACTCAATACCAGTTACTGACAGCGCATAGAGTGGATCTAACCCAGCTTTACGTGCCGTATCGGACACTTGAGATTGGATACTACCTTCTGGCAGTTTCCCAAGTGCAGGGTCAATCATGTTCAGTCCAGCTCGTGGATTATTGTTAAGCATATTATTTAGCCAGGCTTTATCAATCTGCTCTTTATACATCTCTTTTTGCTTCATCCGCAGCGGTTCGGGTAATCCGCTAGAATCAATTGCGGCATTCATTCTTGCCATGCTTGCTGCGTACTGGTTAGGGTCTTGATAAACTAAATTAGTTAGATTTTGCGCTGTTTGCGTTACTTCATTAGCTTTGTAATTGGTAAACATTTTATTTTCAAAATCAAGACCTTGCATACCATATTGCCGCTCCATCTGCGTAAACTCATGAGTAATTAATCGTTGTGCAATAGGATCGGTGTTGGCTTCGAGTAAGGATTTGCGTTTATCAGCAATAGAAGATAATATCTGGTCAGTGCTTCCAGTTGCTGCACCAGTGGCACTATTTTGAATATCCTGCCATTGTTTGGCAATTTCTAGATGTGCTTGAGTCGTGGTGTTGAACGCATTCACTGTAGCCGCTTCCTGTGCTCGCTGGGTCTGCTCCGCTTGCTTGGTGATTACATTATCAGCTTGCTGTGCTCCAACCTGAGTCAAACTTTGCCCTGCCTGTGCCAATCCCTGATAACCGGCAGTGGTAACTTGCGGAGTGCTGGCAGGTGCGATATTGCCGAGATTGTTAACTGTAGTCGCTTGTGTATATATTGGGATATTCATTGCTACCTCTTAAAACGTACTAACCGATAAAGCATTTGGATTAAAATATCCACCACTGGCTTTAGTCATTCCGCGATATTTATCCATACCGTAAGCAACTCCTGATAAGATATTGCCACCAGCAGACAGATAGCCACCGGCTACCGTTGGAGTAATATTGCTCTGCGCTACCTGTGCCGCATAGGTTGACTGTTCAGCTTGGGATTGCAATCCTTGTGCATTTAGAATACCATTGTATAGAATATTCTGTCGGTCAAGCTCTGCCGAAATAGCAGATTGATTAATTAAATCTCCGCCAGTACCCTCAAACCCTAATCCGGATTGTGCTGTGCTTGCCCGCTGACTTGCCATTGCTGCCTTAGCCCGTCGCTGCTGCACGTTGGCTTGTTCGTTGGCTTGTGCCATGGTTTGCTGCGCTTGCTGCTGATATAGCTGGGCATTATAATTCTGGGCATTTGCCTGTGCTTGCAATTGTGCGGCTTGACTTTGTGCCGAGCCGATAGATGATACCGCACCTAGTGCCGTGCCTATCCCCATCAGCGTTAGTGATATTGGATCAGCCATATTACCCCCCTACTATCATTGCATATAAACAACTATCGCGCCCATCAACTTCATACTGTCGCATTAGTGGCGCTTCCAGTTTAAAACCTAACATTTCCGCAAAGCGGTGTGCCTGTTTAAAGTTAACATCACAAGTACACTCAATTCGGCAACCCTGATAAAACATCCGTAAATAACGATTGATAACTCGCATAATTCTGCGAAAATAGCACCCGCAATTCCATGCAATCAATGACCAAGCTACATAACGCTTGCCGTACATTTTAAACAATCCCGCACAAAATATTGGCTTGTCATCGACAAACAATGTCCAACCATTCAAGCCTACATAATCCAACGGGTTCAGCCAGTTATTAACATGCTCCTGATTTTTTTGTATTTCCATCTGTTCAAGATGTGAAAATTCAAACTTCTGTATTCTAGCGGTCATGAGTATTTACATCCATCATAATTGCAATTAATGTAATCGGATAAGCATAATCCGAAGTTATACTAATCTGTGCATCGGTTTCATATCCGGAATCTGGAGAGCTGATAATATCTCCGGTTAAAAGCGGGTTAGGCGTATCCATCGGCGTATTTGGTGAGCGCAAATCCAGCGAATAGTATTTTCCACTGCTGCCAACTTTCACCCCCAATGAATTTAGTAACCGAACAATAATTTTACTCACTCGCTTGGTTTTGCCTTGCGAGGTGCCGTTTTGACTACCACCCTCAAATTTCATTGTAGTTAGAATCGGCGTATAAGGTAATCCAATTTGCGCTTTAGTTGTTGATGATTGCAGCGTGATAACTCCACCAGATACAGTTTTATCAGCCTCACTAGCTCCGTTATTTAGTACTCGAACGGTTTCACCTTCCAGCCAATTCAAGTTGCTGATAGTAGTTGTAGCAGCTCCCGAATAGGTTGCGCCACAGTCAACATAGTAACAGTCTTCTTGGGCGTCACCAGTTGTATAATCGGCTTCCATGTACTCGATATAGCGCTTAGTTGTACCATTGATTGTCCGGCGGACAACTAACCACAGGTCATCCTGTATGCCATTGTAGCGCGGAATAACCTGTACCGCTTCGACAATCCCATCTCCGCCAAGTTGATGTTTATGCCATCCGGTAACTTCCTGCATTTTATTATACGTAAATCCTAACAATACGCCATCAGCACGCGCACACCACAGCACTGAGTACGGTTCTTTATGGAAAGCCATGTCAATAATACCGTCGCCGGTGATATGCTCCGCAAGCAGGGTTACATCGGCAGCAATAATATTGTCAGTATTGAAATCATATTGTGCTTCACGCAACTTTTTGCCGGATTTCTGAACGAATAAAACCGCGCTGTCCACTTTAATCGGCGCAACTCCGCGGCTGCCATATGATGAAGTATTGACTGCTTTGTAATTAGTAGGGCTGAATGGTTGACCGCTACTACCCTCACTGATTAACGCTTCGCCGTCAGTAGATCCAATCAGTAATCCTGATTTAGTGCTAATAAGATAGGTAATCTGCGCCGTCGAATCAAATGGAACCTGTGACGTGATCGCGCTATCGTCTAAGATTTCGCCGAATTCTTTCGCCGAGAAATTCTCATAATCACCAGCAACGGAAAACCATACCGTGGTGTCGCGAGCAAAAACCAATCGTTCACGGAATAAAGTTACGTGACTTGGATAACCGTCCGTAGTATTCCAGTATGCTTTGCTCCATGCCCAAGTCTGGGTTGTAGTAGTAGTGGTTACCGGCATTATTTGCCGAATAACCGTCGCCTCAACTTCAGTAGCGCTAATGTATGCAGTTATTTTGCACACGCCAACTTGATCAGCCAAATACCACCAACTTACTTCGTCACCATCGAATCTACCACCATAAGTGTGCGCAGGACTGACATATCCAGTTTTATATATACTATCTGAACCAGCATCAGTAACCTCATTCACGCCATAATATTTTAGTTCATTTCTACACAAATCACTTAACGCCACCGACTTAGTTGCTGCCCACGGTTTAATTTTTCCATCCGAAGTTAATTCAATTTGGAATATTTCGCCAACCATGCTTGCAGAAAATATTTCGCTTGAAGCTGTCAGAGTAGTTGAATATTCAGCAAAGGTTGAGCCAATATACATAACCAATGAATCAGCTGTAACCGTGACAGTTTTATCAGTATTATTTTGTTTGAATGGGCCAGTCGTAATTTCCAATGCTGTCAATGTCCAGCTAGTATTACTAATTCGGCTTAATTTACGCGGTGCATATTTACGATGGGCAATATAGATCACATCACCAGACTGCACCATAGACAATGCAAAGCTGCCATCTGGATTAGTTAAGTCAGTCAACACATATGGGGTTGAAATTTCATACGGTACGTCGCCAGATAATAGCTGACCGTGATTGTGATAAAACCGGATATACTGGTCGCCAAATTCTAATATGAATGACTGTTGATAGTTAAACTGAAAGCGTGCTAGCCACACCCGTTTAGAGCTATCTTTAACTTCTGCAACAAACCTAGTGCCAGGACGACGAATAGCTGCGCCTTGAACAGTAGGAATAAAATTAGTCATTTCGCTACAACCGGAAGCATATTTGGCAATATCAGTCCGACCTGCTAACAATGGTGATAGTTCACCGGCATTGAATGAGTTTTTGATTCCTGCGACTTTTGCCATATCTATAACCTCGCAGTGATAAAGCTAGTATCCGGCAATGCTTGTGAGGCTGTTTCAATAGCATTGGCTTTTAACGCTTGTCGTTGCAGTAATTTCACTTCATCCATTAGTGACTGTTTTAGCGAACCGCTGTCGCTAATATCATTACAGCATTGCGCCGCCAAACTTGTAGCCAGTAGATTAGCAAAACATGGATCAAAATCATTAGTATCTTCAACCCGCCGAATATAACGAACTTTTAGCGGCGCCGACAAGTTGGTTAAAATTTTGCCGGATTCAAGCATATATAATTCATTGGTATCACCAAGATATAGCGGGCTATTAATATTGACAAAATAGTCATTAACTTGCACTAACCGCAGATAATCAGCAGGTAATTGATATTGATAATCATAACCCCATGTCGGAGTGTCAACCAATGCTGCTAATGAAGCCCGGGCAATAGCAAAGCGCCAGTTATACGTCCGCAATAGTGAATCACGCGCAATTCCCCACGCGGCTGACATTGTTCGCGCTTCTTTGACATCATCACCCATTGAGGTTATCTTAATAGCGCCGAGCTTGATTAGCGCTAGATTAACTATCTCGATTTGGTTTGCCATGATTTAATCCTAAGTATTTGCTGGTGGAAAATTATCCAGAACAATTCTCTGCTCTAAATTTTCCAGCATTTTCAATAACTGCGCCTTACTGGTTACTTTTGTTAGATCGTAGGTTAATTCCAGTGCTGCTGTTGTTGCCGATCCTGTAGCAACAGTAATCGCGCTATAATTATCCGGAACGTTAATTGATAATATTTTTGTAGCCATAGTTATAACTCCCCACTATTGAACATCTCTGTTTTTAACTGATAACCTTCCAGCGCCCAAAGCTGCTGTTTCGCATTATCTAAGGCAATCTGTTCGCCAATCTCTTTATTGAATAGTTCCGAACTAACGCAAGCTGAATGCCCAATTAACGTGTAGCCGTTAGGTAGCCTGACTGCTGCAATCGTTGAGGTTTCAAAGACTCGAATAAATTCAACTTCTGAAGCTGCGATTAATGCATCTAATTGCTCAATCCGAACTGATTTAATTAATTTTTGTTCCATGATTTAATTCCTTAAAAAGCCCTTTGATACAATCGCCGGGCTTGAGGGGTTAACTATTAGTAACGTAATACGCTTTGAGAGCGATAGTACCAGCGGCAGTTCCGACAGTATTGGCGGTTAAAGCAATGTCATAATAGCAATTAGGATCCGCACTTAGCCCGGCTACTTCCCACAAAGTTTTTTTAATACTGGTTAACGCCAACGCTTCAAAAGCAACATCAGTACCCGAATGCGCGCTAGATAAATCTACCGCACTGCCAAAAGCATCGGCATCAACAACTGCACCACCATCAGCAGCAGTTTTGTAGATACCAACATCGTAGCTGGTGCCAGCCGTAATTGCTGTGTTATATAATAACAAGCTATCAACACGACAGTTTGAATGCAAGCGGATTACACGATACACACTGGTATCGTCATCGGCTGCGGCAACTGCCACATAATCAACAGCACATCTTAATCGACCACCATTTACAATAGCATTATTTCGGACCAATGGCACTGCATCGGAATTAGTAACGCTGCCTGATTTAGTATTAACTACACCCATGATATATGTCCTTTCCTAAAATCATGCTTCAGAGCATGGAATTTCAATAACTTTTTTCTCATCGGTACGAGTACCACCCAATGAAATCATGCCGTAAATCTGCCACGGTTGCCCGCGCTTGGTTTTTATCGGTGATACATCGATGGTCATATCATCCCACACACCAAGACAAAGCCCGGATTTTTTCCACATCACATTACGACGATAACTTGACGCATTGGTCGGGATACGATTGGAAATAATGAATTTAACTCCAGCAAATTCAATCACCTCACCTTTACCGCCCAATACCTTGGTGTTAGCATAGTCACCACTAATCACCTCAGGCTGGCGCAACAAGTTGTATTGTTGCAGAGGTGAAATCAGCATGAAAGTTTCTTCCATTTCATCAGTGTCGTTCTCTTGCATCAATTGTTTTGCTTTAAGGATTTTTTCAACATTCAATCCTGTTGCCGAACCACCACCGCCAACATTGACATTTAACTGTTGCCCCGAAGCAAACGCCACGGTACTGCCACCATCTTCACCAATAATTGCATCAGCATAAATTCCAGCAATAATTGAATCGTCCTTACGGCGATTAATTGCCGCTACCATTGAGGCGGCATAAGCCGACATTGGATCTTCCAATAGCCGCAACTTATCAAAATGATCAACTCGCACCGCTCCATCATACGAACGTGGACGAATCCAGCGGCGGATATTTGCAGGATTGAGTGGCGTAATATCTTCATCACGACCAATAACTTCGCTCATTTCAAAAGAATCAAAGCGGTCTTCTACCGATTGTAATTTACCAGATGCCGGTTGTACCATTACGGCACCAGCCAGCTTGGTTTCGGTCTGTTGTAACGCTAAGCGTACATTCTGTCCGTACTTATATACCGCTAAATCTAAATCAAAACTTGACATGATAAAAACTCCTTTATAGAAAATCAGTCAACTGTTTTTGTTGCTTGTCTTGACGGCTTTTTTGGTTGCCCATCCGGTTTGCCGTCATTAGCATCAGTTATCCACTCAATAGCAAGTTTGCACTCGCTAATGGTTTCACTGACTTTCCTACCCGGATGGTAAATAGTTTTAAATATTTCGAGCTTTAAGTTTTCCATGGTTATTTACCGTGCGCTTTTTCTAGCAAGCGATTCCACTCGCTAACAGCGGCAGCATCGCCATTTTTAAAGCGCTGATACCACTCTTTGTCACTTTGCTTGGCTTTAATTGCCGCCTGTGCTTCTTCTTTAGTCATTACACCAGTAGTGCCGCCGTTTTGCCCCGCAAACTTGTGCTCGGCAAAGAACTCGCGCCCCAATTTAGCAAATAGATTAAATGCCGACTCAGCACCGATTGCGCCTTGGATTTTGGCAAAAGTTTCCGAGTGATTGTCTTCGGTGATGTCCGGCATAATAAAGCGCATTGCTCGGCTTGCTAACTCCTTAACTTGGTCGTAATCTTTGCCGTACTGCTCTTTAATTTTAGAATCAGCCGCTTGTTGATCGCGTTGATAATCCGCTTCCTGCTTCTGATATGCAGCCTGTGCGAATGCGTTCCATTTGTCAGTAAGCCCAGCGGCTTGCTTTTTATTTAATCCTAATTCGTGCATCCATTTACCGGCTTCTTGACTAAAAAGCGGATCAACACCTTCAGGAACATTTAGACCATAATCCTCGGCTTTTTCCGGTCTGCCCAGCTTGGTATAAAACTCGGCTAGCTGCTCCGGTGTGGCATCGTCACCAGGTAACGCTAACGCGCTTTGGTTCGCCTTGATTACATCTTCAATGCCGCCAAACTTGCGTTCAGCCACGTAGTTGCGTAATGACTCATCGGCAATTGAGTCATACCAGTTACCCTGTGATTGTCCACCGCTTGCATTAGCTGTGGGTGGAGTTGCTGCTTGTCCGGTTTCGCCACCAATTCCGGCTGGATTTTGATTAACATCTGTCATTTGTTTATCCTCAAAAAATTAACATTTAGGTCTTTTACCACCAGATTTGCCTTTAGCCATCGCTGACTTCCCTTTCAAAAAAATCATTAATCTGCTCATCTTTGACATTGATTTTTTTCAACATCATCAAATATACCTGCCGCCGACCCTCGTTTACAGCCACTTGATATGGATCGATCACCTGACTTAACCCATATCTAATGCTGGTTGATTCGGCATTGCAAAACTTGGCAATAGTTTTTAAAACAATTTCTGCATCATTGGATAACTCACCATCTGGCGTTTTGAATAAATCACGGAATGCGATAGCCGTCCGGTAACTACGCCACATCTTGCCTAGACGCTCTTTGGTATTAGTGTAAATTCCCATTATCCAACCCCCAAATTAGCCGCTGGTCCGGCACTGGTAGCAGCTTGCTGCGCCTGCGCGAAGTCTTTCGCGGTTTGTGCTGCAATCGGCGCGGCTTGTAAAACCTGTTGCAGTTGTTGCTGTTGAGCTTGTGCAGCTTTCATTGCCGCGATTTCTTCTGTTGATTTAATGATTTTTGCTGGAACTCCACGAATTTCTGCAATGGTGCGCATAGCTTCTTCAATGTCAAACATTTGTAATACACTTGGGTCAAACTGAGCGATACCGGCGGCGGTTTGTAGAGTATTGAGAATTGCGATTGCTTCCGGTGAGCGCATAATCTTGTTCAAAGGTGCATCGTATTTAATCTCAATCGCACCACCAAACTGCAATATAACTTCCGGCATTGGCGGAAGTATTCCATACATTGATAGAATATCCAACTCACGCTCAATCATCGGTGCTAACAATTCAGCTTGCTGTCGTCCCATCGTTGGTGCCAGCATTTGCCCTTTTTCTTGTTGCCGATATTCCACCTCGGTGGCAGTCATGGTTCGGTCTTCAACGAGAATCTGAAATAATGTAACCAAGAACGCATCATTAATCGCTTGGCGCATCTGATTGATCTGATCCACGCCAATGTCAACCCGTGCTCCGGTTTGCAACGGTTGAATCAGTAAGCGACCATCTTCGCCAATTGCGCCGTAATTAATTCCACCCGGTTGCGTGTTTAAGCCATCAGCTAATAAATCATCGTGTGCCAGTAACGGCGGATTGACAATTTTCTCAGCCCCCTGCAGCACCGCTTTGCGCGCCCGATTGAGTGTTTTAATTTCCGGCAATACCAACATCGCCGGACTACGTCCATAGATTTCGTTTGGTTCGGTAATGTAGCGGCTAACAGCATATGGCATGGTACGATAACCACCCTCGCTAATCACGTGCCGGGTTTCGCGCTCAATGTAGCAACTGTAGAATTTGAATCGACCAGCTTTGCCGGGTAAATAATCTTCGTTGGGATAAACCGCATGGATAAAATCAAACTCTTGCTCGGGGTTTTTATCCAGAGCCAGCAGGATTTTTTCGGATACTTTATCTTTACCCCATGCATCGACAGCCTGATAAGCGGTGTAGCGGAACTTACGAAAGACAGTATCAACAATACCGGCAGAGTTCTCGGCAATGTAGATTTGCGATAACGGAATTGATTTATAGCGAATACCTTTGCCGACTTCGTCATCAATGAACATACAGGCGGTACCATACTTGCCTAGACTGGAATAACACTCGTTAATCTGTGATTCAAAATTAGCTGCCGGATCGTAACGAACCGCAAACAGAATATTGGTAACACTGTCCAGATAGACATTAACTTCTTTATCTTCATCAAGCTGTGGAACCGGCGCTTTTAGCCCATGCCATTTCTGGCTGCGCGGGGTTAGCGTTGATGATAAAGCCGCGACAAATCGTTGATTAGCTTGTGCTGCCGTAGTGTCAAATACTTTATCGGTGGTTTTTTTGCCGGGCGTGTTGATATTGTTGTGCCAATAGCTGGGAGATGTGCCAATTTGCTCGTCAATCTCTTGCCATTGTTGCTTAAAGGTTGAGCGATTGCTCTCCAGTTGGCTTTGACGCTTAATGATTCGATTAGCGCGATCTAATGCGCCGTCATTTTGCTTTTGCATAGTTTGTCCGAACCGCTATCACAGCGTTTTGGTTATTCACGTTGCTATCCTAAAATAGTCTTGCTGGTGGTTGTAGCGCTGGTATCACCCAGTCCGCCAGTTAATATATTTGCTTGCCGCCCCGACCGCTTACGAGCCAATTGCTCTTGGCTGGAAATATCCTGCTTAACCTGAGTCACATCAGGTTGTGGCGGTGGAGGTGGTGGCGCTGCTGGAGCGCTTGGCATTTGTGGTGCTAAAAATCCCATGATTACTATCCTTCCGACATCTCGTCGTAATGATTTGTTTTGCTACGAGTAATCCTCGCATGTTTTCAAAATATTTGCAAGTTTTTTTATAAACTAAAGTCGTTATTTGCAAATTGCAGCCCTTGCGGACGTTCACGAACGGGTTTCAATCCGATTGCTAAATACCTGAAACCATCGCTACTGTGGCTGCTCCAATCGTGTAGTGGACGGTCTTTAAACGTCTGCAGCTTCTCATCGTATTCGCGCTGATAATTAATCAGGCAGTTTAAACCTTTTTCGGTTTTGGTTTTATCAAACCAGCAACGCGGTAATAGTAACCGCACCGCATTAATCCCATCATCAACAGATAATGCTGGCAATACTCGGGTCTTATTCAAACCTAGGTCACGCAACGTATCAATCCGCCGTTTTCCAGTTCCCAGTTCTGATACATTGGCATCATGCGGCAGCAGATGTTCGTGATACACGTATGGTTTATTACTGAGTTGCTTAACGTACCAATCCAGCCCAACGCCTGAGTTTTCAAGATGGTCAATAATGCGGACTTCTTTACCTACTTGTTGTGCAAACCAGATTGCTGTGCTATCGCCGATACCTAAATCCCATGCTGTGGTAACTGGTAAGTTAGGCTCATATGGAACGCTTGTAATCTGTCCAGCATCTTTCAGCTTGGCTATAATCTTGGCATAATACGCGCCCGGTATTGCCGCGTTCGGGTCGTTGAAATACTCTTGCCTGAATATCGATAACCCCTCATCCTCACCGCGCTTGGCTTGAATTTCTTCCAGCTCCCGTTGCAACGTTTCGGTGGTAAATACTCCGGAAGTATCAGCACTAACTTCCTGAAAAAACCATTCTTTAGATGTTTTAGCATATTCACCTAACTGATAGAAATGGTTATAACCCCGAACTGTCGAAATAAAAAACGCGAATCCATGATTTTCTGCCAGCATTGGGCGGAAATAATCCCATGCGGCCGGATTAGCTAACGCATATTCTGAAAAAATAATCCCGGCTGGTGACGCACCGACCAAGTTATCGTAGTTATCTGACCCCAACACCTGCCATGTTGAACCGTTGACAAACTCGATAATCATTTCCTGATTGTTGGTGCGCTTGCGAAGTTCTTTGGGGAAAGCTTCATCAATCCGTTTTTTGCCTGTATGTGGATTAACAGCATCCCAGATTGCCTTACGAGCCTGTGTATAAGCTGGTAACATGTGCCAGTAGTTACCGACACGTCTAAAAGCTTCACGTGCCCCGATATGTAAGCACACATCATCTTTACCTGCTCGTCTATGCCACCGCAATACAAAACGCTTGATACCTTTATCAAATGCCTGAAACACGGGTATTTGATAATCGCGCGGTGTCCAATTGTGCGGGATGGTTATTTCCATGTTAATTCACTATTACCCGTATAATAGCAACGTTATTTTAAGACGAATAAATACATATAAACCACGTATGCAACCACCATACTCAGACTAATCATTTTTGTTATCACCCTTTGAAAATTCAACAATTTTCACAGTTAAACCCATATCGCCTTTGTTATCGACTTCGATTTTATCTCCGAATTTTTTCGGTTGCATTTTTGCCAGAACCCATTTGCGCGCATCCACACGTAACTTGCTACGTGTAATCCATTCGCTATTTGGCTTTTCGTAGCCATTACTATCAACTATCGTGTCATTGCTAGCTTCGTCGGCTATTTCGATAATTTCCTCAAATAGTAAGTCGGCTCTAATTTCCCTCGCGCGCGCGTATTGCTCAGCAAGCGTTTGGTCGTTATTGCACCAAAACAAAAAATTAGCCAACGGTAAGTTATCAGCCTCGCAGGCTTTTCGCAAACTAAGACCTTCCTTCGCGATTCTGTCGAGTATACGTTGGCATAATGCTGCTGATTTTCTACTTTTAGCCATTAAAACCAGCTCCGACTAAAAACCGTTGTAAACATCGTCCGCGGTTTCGTCCGCGGTTTCATTTTACGCGCAAATACGTCACTTAATCCATGTTCTGCATCATCTACTACCTCAATTGACTCAATTACATGCCGACCAGCTTTTAGTTGCGCGACATATTGATCTTTCATTTTCTCTGCGCAAAATTGTGTACCTTGATTGGTGGTAATTTGCAGCATGTTATCCTCCAAACAAACTATCTTCATCAGGCATTACAGTGATGGTAATCTCCGTCCGTGGATACTTTGGATCAACTCTCACGCGACTACCATCAGTGCCACCAATGAATTTAAAAGAGTCATCTACTATCACACCATACTTCACCAGTAAATCATGCAATGCATTGTGCAGATTGGTGATATCAACCCTGCAATTTTTAGCCATATAGTATTCTGCTTGAATGTTCAGAACTCCAGCAGGTGCTTTTTTACCATTGAGATACCAACCAGCATCTTTTTCGTATTGCAGATACTGTTTTGACGGAATAATACGTGGTTTACCATTGCGCATAACGATTTGCGAGTGGTTCTTTTTCGTAACCGGATTTAACGGAATTAAGAGCTTAATCATGCTGCACCTCGCTGTGCTTTTTCTCGGTCTAGCTGGTTTTGACGAATTACGTTAAGTATCTCAACGTTTAAGATTCTGTTATTTTTGGCATCCGTAGCAACTCTTAATCCTGGCTTAATCAGCGACCTAGTCGATAGTGATTGCCTCAAACTATCCTCAATGTCCTTGCCCTCACATAGCCACTTGTCAAGCAGATATAGGTTTGATTCAATCTCATGCATCGGCAAATTTGGTTTTGAGTAAGCGTAGGCTTTGATTGCCATTAGCTCGTACACGGTGAATTGCATTTTTTTTCGTTGAATCATTTCGAGCCATGCAGTGTATGCAGCTTCTCGCATGTCATCGGGGATTTTGATTTTTAAGTTTGGTTGAATATTCGGCGAAGCAGGAATCGCGTTTACGTTTCCATGCGCTGGCGCAGCTAAATGGTTACCATTAGTGTTCTCTCTGTGGTTACCATCAGGTATAGTCGTAACATTTTGTTGCGTCGGTGTTACTTCCGGCGTAAGTGTCGATGTAACATTTTGTTGCGTCGAGCTTGCAAAAAAAGACAGCGCTTTATCGGTTAAAGAATACCACGCTGTTTTATCAAATTTTGATTGATTGTAATTAACAGTGCTAAGCTCTATTAACCCCTCTTCAAGCATTTTAGTAATAGCGACTTGAACTTGTCGCTCTGTTAAAATTTCAAGGTGTTCAGCAAGTGATTTATGACTGTAGTAAATCCAATACTTACCATCTCTAAGATGATAATTTGACTTATTTGCTTTGTTAATGCTATCCCAAAATGCAAAATTATTTAAGATAATAGCGATATTAATTCCGTACTCTTTTGCGACAGTTTTATTTATGACTATGTGATCCATTATGCTGCCCTTCCCTTGCCATAGCTGCCACCTATATTGCTTTGCTGATTAGTTGGTGCAGAGGGGCGAATATGAGGGCAATAAGCCATCAGAAATCGTGTATCACAAAAGTTATAAAATAGATCATGTGGCATGTACAGGTCTGAGTTATCAAAAACAGGCAAATCCTTTTCGTTTTCAACCCAGCCAATCCGGTCAGCCTGCTCTTTTATAGGTGAATTTAGCCAGCAAATCATCTCCATATTTTCTCTGAGAATATCTGTTTTGGGGCTAAAACTAGTTACGGTTGAAACAAAATCAACGCGGTAAAGCTCTCTTCGGGGTTTAGCAAGAATTGCAGATGATTGAAGCTTCATTGCTCCGCTGGAGTCTTTTGTAACTTCAATTGATTTTCTTAATGTTTCTGATTTTTTTTTGATTTGAATAGGCATATCTATTTCCGGTAAAATTGATTATCATCTTCGGATTAGAATTGCGGTTTGTTCCGTCGAACGCCCCGCACCGGAGAAGATAACTGTTTTAAATTTTTTAGTGTTATTATTTGATGAGCCGGTTACTTGGCGGTTAGCGGCTCATCTACTATCATTTTACGGCTGTTTGCTCATGATTTTCTACGAATAACCATTGTTTTTTAACAATTTAAAGGAAAATCTTATGACAACTAGTCGTAAAGTAGCCTCTAAAGCAAGTGATCTGTTGAAGAACAGCCGTAGTGATAAAGTCAAATCTGTAGCCGGAAGTGACCTATCTCAAGCTGCCCGCAACAAAACTAGCAATAGGGGCAACAAATCTAAAGGCAAATAACCTTTAGTCTATATTAGCTGGCGGGATTTTTCCTGCTGGCTAATTGGCAATTTTTAGGCTACCATAAATAGTTATGCAATTATGAATAAAGTTACTCAATTAAAAATACTGGAGTTTTTATACCAGAACGCGCACGTTGATGTGACATCCGAACTGATAATAAAAGAGACTGGTTTATCCGATAAAGCCTACCATAAAAATTACAAACTGTTGCTAGTATTGGGATTTATAAAGTGCATTATCACCGATAAATTAACTCTTTACCTAACTCCAGAAGGATTGAAATACCTTGAAGACTCAAAATTAAATTTTATTAAAAGAATAACAAATAACCCGACTTTTGCATCTACCATGGGCGCCGTATTTGGCGCTATAATAGGTACAAAATTGGTTGATTGGTTAATACAGTTTATTTACAATTGCAAGTAAAATAAAGGCAATTATGCAACACACAATTATCAATATTTTTAGCAATTTACTGTTTTTCTCAATTTCGTCAACTATAAACCAGCCAGCATCTTGTTTATAGCTAGCTTCTAGCATGGTCGCTATGCGCGTTATCTGCTCTTCTGGTGTATATTTTTGAGAAAAACTAGTTTTGTCTTCAGTCATGATACTAATTCCTTAGGTGTTATCGCATTGCGATAGCGTTATTATAACAAAATTATTACCAATGGTAATTTTATTTATTACTTAAAGTATGAACTACACAAAAATAATTACCGAATACATAGAAGCAAATCATAAAAACCTAAACCAATTTTGTAAAGAATACGAGATTAATTATGGAATGATGCATAGTATCGTAAATGGTAAAAAAAGCTTTGAAATCGCAGCCGCTAAAAACATCGAAGATAAAATATACGCCAAAACCGGAGTGCGGATATTCTCAGACCCAGCAAGCAATGAAGTGAAATTAGCCGCTGTAAAACTCTTTCACATTAAAGCTTCGGCAGGAGTTGGTAGAGAGTGTTTTTTGGAAGATAGTAATGAGCCAATTGGAATGCCATGGAAGATATTAAAAAGATATGGATTAAATCCAGATGACGTTATGGCGCTAGAGGTTGATGGTATAAGTATGATTCCAACTTACAATCCTGAAGATTATATTTTCGTGGCGACGACGGCTGAAATGAAAAGAATTAGAAATTTTGAGCCATATTTAATTAGATATGACAATGAGTTAATGATTAAGCGCCTTGAGCAAATTGGCGACAATCTCATCATGCACTCTGACAATCCAGATAAAAACAAATACCCCCCGCGCAATATTATTAAAGGTATTGACTTTGAAATCATTGGCAGAATTTTTAAAAAACTTGGCGATTAACTAACTTTTAACTAACTACTAACCTAGGAAGATATGACCTCATGGAATACCTTATTGCTATAGCCCTTATTATTCAAGTGGTATTAGCTGTAACAATTGATGCGTGGCCATATTGGCCAATAATAAATAAACTACCCGATCCTATCGGGAAAATAATAGTTATTGCGGTATTACCTGTAATAATAGTGTATATTTTGGGGAAAATTTTCCACGTCGAAAATATTGATAAGGAAATTATTAATGTGGGAATTTTATATCTTGTTATTTCTATCTTTGGAATAATAATAAAATTAACAACAAAAAAACCTAAATAATTTATAGGGAGATATGAAATGGGATGGTTTACAGATAAGCTGCAGAATGGTAGAATTTCCATGCACTACAAGCAACTGGAATGGGTATATACTCGCTTAAATGAGCAAGATAAAGGGAAATTAATAATATGGATACATATAGCCCTAAATGATGTCTTAAATGAGGACGTTGCCTCTTGGTACTCTGAAATAATGTTCGATACAGAAACCGACAGAAATAAATTAATGCGTCTTGTTGACCTTATTGAAGCGGGCGTTAACAATGCAGAAAAAAGTCATGATAATATAAGAAAACAACTAGGTGTTAAACTCAATGAAACCCAAGAAAATTTTTTTGCTGCTGCATTACGATTTTGGATATGCGCCTTTGCTTCATATTTTTTACCAGACATGCGAAGTAAAACCCTTAGTATTACTAAAAGCTTGCAAACCTATAGCTCTCATTCACTAGACGCTGCTAAGTCAATGCTAGAGCTGTCTACCGCGATGGGAACACCGCTTAATGTAAAAGACCCAGCAGAGCATGGATTCATAACACTACATTCAAATGCTGATCACACGTTGCAAACTGTGGCGCTTGTTTTATTAAGCAACTAACCCCAACCCGTCGCGGTAGTTAGCCGTGGCAGTGAGTATAATCCTTGAGGTATGAGATGAAAATCACAACAGACCAATTCAGAGAATGGTTAACGGAAAAAAATGTTGACAGTAAATGCCAAGTGTGTGGCAATTCACACGTTACAATAGGAACCGTCGATTCCGGAGACTTAATGGAAGTTGTAATGTTTATGTCTAACAATATTACTGTTGGCATTCGCCATTATTTCACATCGTGCCCACGCTGTTATCACCTAAATTATTTTATTGCGAAATACATTGAAGAAGAAATTAATGCTACAATAGGGGCGCAGTAATGGGAAATCATTCTTTTAATAACGCAGTTGAGACAATCAAAACAATGGTAAATAAAGGCGAATTAAACCTTTCCGCTATGGAGATCGTTCAATTAATACAGCACGGTGCAACTCGTGAGGATATTTCACGTCTTGATAATAAAATAGATAAGTCCGTAGATAAACTTGATGATAAAATAGACCGGTCAGTCGATAAACTAGAGGCCAAGATAAATGCAGTTGAGTCAAGGATCGAAGCTAAAATAGATAAACTTGAAGCAAAAATGTTTACAAAAAAAGACTTTTACATTTTTGGTGGAATTGCTTTAATAATTTTCATCCTAACCGTTTGCGGTCTTCTGTATTTCGCCACTGGCAAACTCGCTCAGCTCACTGAGCTAATAAAAGCTATTCAGAAATAAATAACAAAACCTGCTCCGGCGGGTTTTTTCATGCCATAAAATAACAAAAACCGCCAGTTTTTACACCAGCGGCTTTACGTTAGCTTAAAAAAATTTCTGTATCTATTTTCAAACAAGTCATAATAGACGCAGAGTTTTTTGAGTGACTTTTCCCCGGTTTCCCGGGGTTTTTTCGTTCCAGAACATCGCTATTCTACTAAATTAACTACCTTTCGTCAATATTTATTTTCACATCAAAAAATCACACCACAAAATACCAAATTAAATCAATGTACTTGTGCAGCGCATGAGAAATATATTATATTTACATTTGACACCATATATTAATTTAGGTAATAATCACGTCATGAAGTTAACAAACAAACTTCAACGGGCGACATCCCGATAAACTGGCTTGGAGGTGCGACTGCGTTATTGCATCCAAAGATAAAATCTGGCATTCAGCGAGTGCCAGCAATAAAGCTAATTTACTGAGTTAGTTTTATTGCTATTTTAAATCTCTTGGGTCTGGTTCAACTTTGCGAATTTCTTTCTCAAATCCGCAATTTTTACAACGGAACCGCCCAAGATGTCGCGTTGAATCAGATTTAACGTACTCCATAAATCTATGGCAAGGAGTACACCATGTCTCATGATTACGATTAATAACATCTATTTCATGTTTTCTCGTTAAATAGCGATTAAGAAGATAGCAACAAACTACAGTGATTAATATTAATGCGCCCATAAAAACACTCACTCCAAATTTTATCCCCCAAATCTCAAAAACTTGAGATGGGTAGAATAGTATTTTCTCAGTTAAACCCATGATGTGTCCTTTTTAAGTGTTAAAAATAAAGCTTAGAGAACTCTATTATAGCACCGAGGGCACATCACTGATTTAATTGAGTAATTCATTATGTCGCTCGTTCAAATAAAAGCGACATAATCAATTTTTTAAGGACCACCAATGAAAAAAGAACTAACCGCCAATGAAATAATGGAGCTAGTCGGAATCAGCAACCCGATGTTCTATCGCCTAAAAAAAATCGGAGTTATCCCGCCGCCAGACAACACTGATCGTAAGCCGCATGTATGGTACTCAAGCAATAAAATATTGAGGAAATTTATCAACAATCGAAGTAAACGAAAAGCCGTTAAATAACGAACATGTCGCTTTTACTAACCCCAATTAGTATATATACACCGCGACATTAACCGAGCCAGCTTAGAAATAAGCTGGTTTTTTATTGGAGATATGAAATGAAATTTAGCTTTAAAGGGCGAGGAGTTGAAACTAAATCTTTATTGCTGCACCGCTTAGAGCTAGCATTAATATGCGTTGCCGATAAGATTGGTGACGGCACTGATCTTTTCGATTTTTCAGGAATTGGTCGTTATATTTTTGGGGTAAATATTTTTGATGATCACGTAGAGGGAACAGCTCAAATTTTCTTCATAAATGAAGGTTATTGCTATATTTTGTGGCAGGAAGATTTTAACTCAGAAAAACAAGAAGAATTTTTAATATTTCTTAAACTTGATGAGTTCAATAAAGAATTATTGAGTATTGAAGAGTATAAACAATCACAATTTGAACGGATATCAGAAGATGATGATGGCTTTGGGGTATGGAATAAAGTAGATACTAAATTAGTAAGATGTTTAAAAAAATATTCCGTTGACTTTTTTAAAGTATAACTAACCAGCCAACTAGGCTGTTTTTATGGAGATATGAAAATGGGCTGGATAATATTAATCTAAGAAAGATGTAAAATGAAAATAACATATAAATTGATTAAATCTTTTAACCCATGTTATGAGCCTGAGCAAATAGGAATATCTGAAGGATACTCGGATACAATAGTTGGGTTCATTAATCAATATCGTGATAAAGTAAAATCACGAGAAGATATAATTTGGGTATTATGTCGCAATGAATTTATGACCGATATGGAATTAAGATTGTTTGGCGTGTGGTGTGCTAGAGAGGTTCAGCATCTTATGACCGATGTACGCAGCATTAATGCTTTAGTTGTAGCTGAACGATATGCAAATGGCTTAGCCACCGAGGAAGAGGCTGATGCTGCTTGGGCTGCCGCTAGTGCTGCCGCTAGGGCTGCCGCTAGTGCTGCTGCTTGGGCTGCCGCTAGTGCTGCCGCTAGGGCTGCCGCTAGTGCTGCTGCTTGGGCTGCCGCTGCTAGGGTTGCTGCTAGTGCTGCTGCTAGTGCTGCTGCTAGTGCTGCTGCTAGGGTTGCTAGTGCTGCGCAAATAGATAAGTTATTAGCGTTCTTTACGGCAAAAGAAAATAACCAACAATTTGATTGGAATAGTTAAATTCGATGAGGAGAAAACAAAATGCTAATAGTTGGTATAGTTGGTATAGTTTATGCTATTTGGACAAATTGGCAAATCTGTAAGGAAGGATGGGTAGAGTGATGCAAACAAATCAATCATGCCAAAACTGCAAACATCGAATCGCCTTTCGCTGTAAAAAATCAAAAGAAACAATTAATCTTGGTGATTGGTGCATATCGTGGAAGATAAACAATCCGCCAAAAATTAAGCATGTTACTGAGGTAAAAAATAATGGTCTATCACAATGAATATCGCGCAGAAATTGAGGAATATCAAGAGCATATGCGTGAGCAATCAAAAATTATTGATGAGTACTTTGATGACCTTGCATATCATCGCAGCATGAAGTCAATTGCTGAAAAAGTAGCTCGTGAAAGCGAGAGGGATACGCAAGATTATATAGAGCGTAACTATCAGCGGATTATGTCCGAGCGCGGGATAGACGAAAACGACGCTAGAAGTTTAGCAAAATCACTATGGATAAGGGGGTTATAATGTTTAACATCATAAAAATTCGCGCTAGCTCACTTGGTGAGCTATTTGATTGCCCAGCCCGATGGGAAGCTAAACACTTACTAAAAATGCCACGTAAAACTAACGTGGCTGCTTTCTTAGGTACGTCAGTACATGCTGGAACGGCAAAATACGATCAATCTGTTTTGGATAATAACAAATTAAGCCCAATGGAAGCTGCAGGCGCAATTGTAGATATACTCAAGAACCCAGAAGAAGATATTGACTGGGGAGATGATACGCCAAAAAGCATTGAAAAAAAAGCTATTCCAATTCATCTAAGGTATTGCTCAAATATTGCGCCCAAAATGGAATATGTAGCGGTTGAGCTTACTTGTCAGCCATTAATATTTACAGATCTGAGACTGGAGCTAACCGGAAGCACGGACCGAGTTTATAAAGATAAACTTGGAAACTTAGGAATTGCTGATATTAAGACTGGAAAAACAGCAGTATCATCAGCAAATGTTGTGGCAACTGGTAAGCATGCAGCGCAAATGGGAGTTTACGAATTACTTGCAGAACATTCATTTAATCAACAAATTGATGCACCAGCTCAAATAATCGGATTGAACACATCAAATGATAAGGCTGCTATTGGCACATTATCTGGAGCTAGAGAATTGCTGCTCGGCGATGAATTTAACAAGGGGTTGCTACATAGAGCTAGTGAGTTGATTCACTCTGGTAACTTCTATGGAAATCCCTCATCAATGTTATGCAGTGAAAAATACTGCCCTCGTCATTCAGTTTGTAAATTCAAAAAGTAACTTAACCATTTTTATAACTAACAAAAGGAACAAATCATGTCAGAAAATCAAACAGTTTTAGCAACAGCTCAAAAACAAAGTACCGAAGTAATACCTGGCTTTTACAGCTCAGCATCTTTTGAATCTCTTCAACGAATTGCAAGAGCTTTTGCTTATTCACACTATGTGCCAGATAATTTTAAGGGAGACGCCGGACTGCCTAGTTGTATGATTGCAGTTGATATTGCGCTAAGAGCTAATGCAGCTCCGTTATTAGTATTACAGAATCTTATTCTCGTTCATGGCAAACCTAGCTGGTCCGCAAAATACTTGATTGCAACAGCTAATACGTGCGGAAGATTCTCAGCGATTCGCTTTGAATATTTTGGTGAACCAAATACCGACGGCTGGGGATGTCGTGCAGTTGCTACTGAGCTTGCAACTGGTGAAAAATTGATTGGTCCAGATATTACCATCAGTTTGGCTAAAGCTGAGGGTTGGTATGGTAAGAACGGCAGCAAGTGGAAAACAATGCCACAAAAAATGCTTATGTGGCGTGCTGGGGCTTGGTGGGTTGATTTATACGCGCCTGAAATCGCTATGGGATTCAGAACAGAGGATGAAGAGCGAGATATTATCGACATCAATCAAAATGGTGAGGTAACTAATATTACATCATCTAACGAGCAGACCGCAGCAGGATTACGTAGACCACGTAGAAATGTTACTCAACCAGCAAATACAGAGCCGGAACCAGCTCAAAACATCGTTAATGGTGTAGACCAAGCCACAGGTGAAGTTGTTGATGATAACGCTGATTTTGAAATCAACCCAGCGGCTCAATCTGCAGCTCAAGAGAATTTTGATGTTTAACCGTAGCCCCTCGGGGCTTTTTTGGAGTATAGAAAATGAAGTATAGAAAGATGTTTAGTTTTAGATGTAATCAATTTGAGTTAGCGCACATGATGATTACGATTGGAACAGTTGGAATGTTTGATAACATGGAGAGAGTATCTGAAATTAAAGATGCAAAAGAAAATACTATTGTTTATATTTCTGATGAATCACATAGTTTTCTTCTTGAGCAATTGTTAGCTGCATTAAGGATTAGCTACACAATTGAGTGTAATTTTGGAGTGCAATAAGATGCGTAATTTCCCAATTGACTGCGAGGTGACATTCACCAGACCGGATGACAACTACAATGGCAAGATAGGCAAAATAGCTGATGTGCGCTCTCATAGCGGACATTATATGGTAGATGTTGATAATGCTCGCATCATGCGGCATGAGAATGATCTTTGCGAAGCAAGCGAATTTATGAAAGAGAAAGCAATGCAAAACGAACTAATCAAAACCCCTGAAAAACAACTTGTCCCAGTAATAGATTTGGAGCAACTTGTAGTAAATACTAATGCGATTATTAAAATCGATGTTGATTTATCAATTCAATACATTGATGCTCGCGTGGCAAGCTTTGCCGGTGAATCAGAAGAACTTGAAGCAGAGTTGAAGAAGTGGTACAAAGACTTTGCGGCACGTCGGCTAGACCTCACCCGTCCAGTTAATGAATCTTTAAAGCAAGTTATTGCTGATGAAAAGAAAATTGGCGATTATCTGGACAAAATTTTTGCAGAGAACAAAGCTAAGCGCGAAGCCGCCGAAGCCGAACGCAAAAAAGCCAAGTACGCGGAAGTTATGACAACGATGGCGGACATGTTGAATAGCGTTGATTTGCCATCTGAGTATCTTGCTAAGGTTGTGTTTCGGGAAGAATACTACAATAAAACGATGGTAAATAAAAAGCTTGCTGATAGTATCCAAGCGCAAATTGACGATCAAGTGAAATTGTACAATGGTTGGAAAGCCGAGCAGGAATTGAAGCAGCAGAAAATCAAGAACCGCGAACTGTTGCTACAAAACCTGAATCAGCAATATGGATTCAATGGCGTATATTCGCAGTTTACGATTGAGATGTATTCTGATGAACAAGTCGAACAAGCATATAAAAATAAGAAGGAAAAGCAAGATGCTGAAGAAGTTAAAAAACAAGCAGTTACGGAGACAGAAAGTGTGGTTTGCACTCAACAAAATAATGCTGATACTAGTCAGCAGAGTTTACAGAAATCTCCCAACGGTAATAATGAAGTTAGAAGCCAAGAAGTGGTCAAGGCTAGCAATCAACCGAGGTCGCAAGATGCCAATAGCGTATCGACACTATCTAAAAATTTTGTAACCAAAACAATCACTATCACAATCGATGCTGGTAGTGCTGAACGAAGCGCCGGAGCGATGGCGACAGTTGAAAAGCGGCTTGCTGAAATGCGCGATAATTTCGCCACCAAGTACGGGGTTAAAATGGAAATATGCCAGCAATAAAACGGCAAAAATGCCACCCTGAGACGTATGCCCTGCTCCGTAAACTCAGCGACTGCGACACTTATATAGAGTGCAGTAAAGCCGATGCCGAGCAGGAATACAGAACTAGACTAAGCCAAGGATTTAAAGAACTTGGCAGGAGCTATACGGGTACAATTGTATTAACTAAAATCACCCAGGATATTAGTTACTGGGTGTTTATTTATGGAGTTTAAAAATGATAGTTAAAAAATTTAAAATCAACGAAGACGGTTGTTTAGCTGTTTATGTTGACAATAAAGAAACTGAAATTTCTTTAAAAGCTAAAGAACAACCTTTAAAATCATTAATTGATTCTTTTCAAGATTTGGCTCAGTATGTGATTGAGATTTGTGAGCTGCCAAATAGCTCAGATATTGAAGTTACAGGAGTGTCATTGTCATTTAGCCATGACATACTAGGCGCTGTGATTATTGCTAAAATGAAGCTGGTAAACAGTACGGGAGTTATGAACCTTGTTACACCACACCGCATTGAAGATTTTTACGCAGAAAGTGGCGACGTAGGACGGTTGATGCCCTCAGGTATGCGAGATCATATAACTAACGCTATCATTGAGATTGAAAGATATATACATGGTGAGCGCGCTGGAAAACAAGAGGAATTATTTGAGAATAGTGCTGCTTAAATAAAACAGAATGCGAATTTTTTAAGGAAAAGCAATCATGAAACTTTTATTAAACCTACTCTTCCCTGATGCGGAAATAATCAACGAAGCTGCAGCTTGGTTGATTCAGCAAGTTAAATCTAAAGTGCGGAGGAATTTAGCTTACGAAAATCAAGTAACTACATTACGTCACTCTATTAATTCAGAGTTCGGCTGTGATGTTGATAATGCCAAATTCTTGAAGATACTATCATTGACTAAGCAAGAGTTAATCAGGTCAGGCATTGATATGTTGGTCGATGATAAGCATATGGTCGCTAATCGCCCTATTTCAGCGGAGGCGCTGATTTGAAGATATTTGAAGCAATTTTAGTTGTGGCACTAGCTATCTTGTTGATTAGTCTAGTGCCTTATTTTTTGCGATGATTATCGCAACACAGGACATTGACTGCAGCGCATTGCGAAGTGCGCTGTCTTGAATGGCTTAAAGTGGGCTTAGAGATGCTGATTTGGAGATAGTCAGTAGTTTTAAGCCTATTTATCCACAGGTAGCCCACATAAGTTGTGAGCTATTCTTTTTGTAACCACTAAAACAGGAAGTTATATGACAAATTCACAATTAAAAAAACAGGCACAAAAACTATTAAATAAATGGCAAAAAACAGCAAAAATCGGGGATAGAGTTAAATATTATCGCTTTGCGTGCAATCGGCACATCCCGCTGGAGGAACAAACAAAATGAGAGACATAATCACAATCTGCATCATAATGATAGTGACTCCTATAATGGAGAGACTAGTTTGCGTTATTGGAGATTTTTTAAATTTATCACCGTACGATAAAGGTTATTACGCTGGAGTTGCATGTATGTGGGCAACTATAATGATTTTTATCTGGAGAAAGTAAAATGATTAAAATATCAACTACTAAAAATGGTGTGAATAATTGCACGTTTTGCCAATCTGTAGCGGTCAATCGTCGCATACGACACTTGACAGACTCAGAGCATGAGATAGTATCAACACAACCAGCTACGCTTGCTGAGTTAGCTGAACTGGAAGCAGTTATCACTAAGCCAGCACCAACTAGAAGAATGCAGAGATAAAAGGAAATAACAATGACACAAATAACCAAAGATAACATAGCAGAAGTGCTTAAGCATAATGGGATTGAAGAGGATAACTTTTACATAGATGATCGCGATATATTAATAGGCGCTAGTACACCAGAATGGTGCTTAGTTAATTTTAAAAATCCAAATTGGGTGCAAATTATTGAAGTCCACTTAGGTAAAAAACTCGAGCTATTGCCAGAACTTCACCCGTTTGATTTTGAGCAGACGTTGCTAGATGCTGGGTTTGAAAAGCATAAATATTCAGATGGTGTTATTGAGTATTATATCGGTGAGCGTGGTTTTAGTCCATTAGAGACTTACAGTAACGATAATGAATATGCAATTGGCAGCACCTCATGGGAATGGAAATTTAAACCAACACCACAAAATGCTAGAATATTAATTGAGATTAAACAAAAATTTGAAGAATTGGAGTTAGCATGAGTGACATTCTAATCGAATACTACAGGCTGCAGCTAGATGCTGCGATTGAATTAATGTTAAATTTATGGAGGGTATGATGGACGCATACATAAAATTAGGCTGGATCAAGTTAAAAGTGTTTGCAGTTCTTACTGGAATTAGTGAGGATGCGGCAAAGCAACGTACAACATTAGCGTCTTACCCAGCTTGGCGTGTTGGTGCAGGGATGCTTAAATTATTAAGAGATGGTTACTATATCAATTATGAGGAATATCAGAAATGGGTGGAAAAACAACCAACAGTAGCGGCGTAAGAGAGCGCAATGGACGGATTGAGATAGACTTCTATTATCGAGGAATACGCTGTCGCGAATCTTTGCCGCTGGAAGCAACCCCAAAAAATTTAAAGTATGCGGCTCAACTAAGAGCCGCTATTCTTTTTGAAATCAGTCAAGATAAATTTGATTATGCAAAGTACTTCCCTGAATCCAAAAAATTATCTACATTTATACCTACAGATAACCAGATTACTTGTAGAGAGTTGTTTCAGATACAAATGGAGCTATACCAACGTCGCTATGACAATGGTAATTTGTCAAAATCATCAATTCATAACTATACAAAAGAATTTAGAGCACATTTAGTGCCATATTTTGGCAATATGAAAGTTATAGAAGTCACTCCTCAAGACATTAGGCGGTGGCTCTATGCTTTCAATCATGCAAGTAAAACTATTAATAATGCTCTGATCCCACTACGCAAAGCATTTAAAACTGCAGTAGATGATGGTATTATAAAAAATAGTCCGCTGGATGATATAAATGTTGCGGATATTATCAAAGATGTTAGCAAAACTAAATTAGACGTAATAGACCCATTTAATGATCAGGAAAAGGAGTTAATCATAAATACTGCAGAAGGTCAAATCAAAAACTTATTTCAATTTGCATTTTGGTCCGGATTAAGAACTGGGGAGTTAATTGCTTTACGTTGGCAAGATATCAATTTTAAAGCTGGAATTATTTCAGTTTCAAAAAATATTACTCTTTATTCAGAAAAAACACCTAAGACAAAATCCGGAATTAGAAAAGTAACTATACTACCCAAAGCTAGGGAAGCGCTAAACAAGCAATTTATTTTTACTGGCCATTTTAATGATTTTGTATTTCACAATCCAAATACAAATAAAAGATGGCTTGATGCGGGTAAAATAAGAAATGCATGGTGTAGTGTTCTAGCTAAGTGCGGAGTAAGATATAGATATCCATATCAAATGCGACACACATATGCATCAACATTATTGAGCAATGGTGAAAATCTAGCGTGGATAGCGACACAAATGGGGCACGTAAACACTGAAATGGTGATTCGCAATTACGGGAAATTTATTCCTGATGATAGCTTAGAAAATGGCTATAAATTGAAGGGTAAATATTAGCTTTAGTCGCTGTACGGTCACTGACTATTTTAGAGCAGCTACAATCTATTGATTTGTTTTAATATTAATGGTGGAGCCATGCGGAATCGAACCGCAGACCTCTACAATGCCATTGTAGCGCTCTACCAACTGAGCTATGACCCCATAATAACCCGAATATTTTAGCACGATAAATTGTTGAAGTAAAGAGCTCAGTATAATTATCGCACACCAAGCTCTTACTCACCAAACTGAATATTAGAACCTAAGCTAAAGCGGTAAAAGCACGCTTAGCGCTTACCAAGGTTTTTTCCAAAGCATAAGCATCATGCTTAATACAAACAAAACCAGCTTCAAACATACTGGGTGCTAAAAACACACCATCTGCCAACATCAGGTGAAAAAATTGTTTAAAACGTTCTTGATTGGCAGCCTTAACTTCTTCAAAACTAGCTGGAATTTCTTTACTAAAATAAAAACCAAACATACCACCAATACTATCGCTACAAAACTCAATGCCTGCTTCATGTGCTAGAATATTCAAATTTTTTATTAATTCACAAGCACTCGCACCTAATTTATCATAAAATCCATCGCGCTGGATAATTTCTAAATTTACCAAACCAGCCGTTACCGCTATCGGATTGCCTGATAAAGTACCTGCCTGATAAACACTGCCAACTGGTGCTAAAGCATCCATGATCTCACGTTTACCACCAAAGCCAGCTAAAGGCATTCCACCGCCAATAACCTTGCCCAAGGTTGTCAAATCAGGTTTAATTCCTAGCACTTCCTGCGCACAACCCAAACCAACTCTAAATCCTGTCATAACTTCATCAAAAATTAATACGCTACCATGAGTGGTACATAAACTGCGCATTGCTATCATAAATTCTGCGCTTGGGCGTACTAAATTCATATTACCCGCAAAAGGTTCGACAATAACTGCGGCAATCTGATCTGGATATAATTTGAAGGCTTCATTTAATGCAGCTACATCATTATATTCCAAAACTAATGTATGACGTACCGCTTCTTCAGGTATTCCGGCACTACTTGGATTACCAAAAGTTTGCAGCCCTGAACCAGCCTTAATCAGCAGACAATCACTATGTCCGTGATAGCAGCCGTTAAATTTGATGATGTACTTCTTATTGGTATAACCACGCGCCAAACGAATGGCAGACATTACTGCTTCTGTACCAGAACTTACTAAACGAAATTTTTCAATACTTGGCAATAGTTCTGTGATTTTTTTGGCAAACTCAACCTCAAGTTCAGTTGGTGTGCCATATGAAAAACCATTGTATAAAGCTTCTGTCACACGTTCAATAACTTCCTCGTTGGCGTGCCCAACAATATTAGCGCCCCAAGAACAAACATAATCTACATATTGCTTATCTTCACTATCAAAAAGATAACAATCTTTAGCTCGCTTAGTAAAAAATGGTGTGCCGCCAACTGAATTAAATGAGCGCACAGGTGAATTAACCCCTCCGGGAATGTATTGTAATGCTTGATTAAAAATTTGTTGTTGATTCATATCTACCTTTATACCTTATCAATGTTTGCTATATTAAGATCGAGTGTTTTTTTACCAATACCAATGAAGAAAATTTCGGCAGTCATTTTTTTACCATCAGCATTTAAACGCAAAATCTTTCCATTTCCAAATTTAGCATGACGAACCATATCGCCAATCTTTACTGTTATATCCTTATCTTTCAATGCAATCCGAGAAGTTTTACTCTCTGGATTATCAATTTGATTATCTAAATTGCGCATCGAAGTAAAGCTATAATCACTCGGCGCAACATATTCACTTAACTGACTATAACCAATTTTGCTAACTCCAGAAATATTTAAAATCAATTGCTCAGGAATCTCATTGACAAATCGCGAAATTGGTGCTGACAAACGCTTACCCCACAATAATCGGCTACACGCTCTTAATAAATATAATTTCTCGCGAGCACGCGTCACTGCCACATACATTAAACGCCGCTCCTCTTCAATATCGCGAGCATTTTGTAAAGAGTTATCGTGTGGGAATAAGCCGTCTTCTAAACCAACCACAAAGACAACTTTAAACTCCAATCCTTTTGCAGAATGAACTGTCATCAATTGCACTGCAGATTCAAAATTTTGCGCCTGATTATCCACAGATTCAAGAACTGCGTGAGCCAAAAATTCAACCAGTGGGTTGGTATTATCTTCAGCAACAAAGCCGCTCACCGCAGTAACTAATTCATTTAAGTTCTCTAAGCGCTCTTCGCCTTCTTTGCGATCATTTTCAAAATGTTCACGAATTCCACTTACTTCAATCACATAGCTAATTGTTTCAGCAAGATTTAATACCTTGCTTTCTATCTGCATTAAGCGGATTAAATCAGTAAACTTACTTGCAGTAATCCTGCCTTTTCCACCAAGCAGTTCAACTGCATCAAATAATGAAACCTGATTTAAGGTAGCTAGCTCCTGAATATTTTCAATCGCTTTAGGACCAATACCTCGTGCAGGAAAATTTACTACCCGCAAAAAGGCTTCATTATCATGAGGATTAATTATTAACCGCAAATAAGCTAAAATACGCTTGATCTCCTGACGATCAAAAAAGCGTAATCCACCATAAACTTTATATGATAAGCCGCGATTATAAAGATGCTGTTCAAATACACGAGACTGAGCATTTGAACGGTATAAAATCGCCATCTCATGAAGCTCAACTCCATTATTATGTAAATTTTTAATTTCGTCAATTACAAAATAAGCTTCATCTTCTTCTGTATAACCCTCGTAGAGTCTAATTTTATCAACATGAGTATTTTGTGTCCACAAATTTTTGCCCATCCGCTCGCCATTATTGCCAATAATAGTATTTGCAGCCTGTAAAATTATAGGCGTTGAGCGGTAATTCTGCTCTAACTTTAGGGGTTCAGGAGCATTAAAATCGCGAATAAATGCTTGCATATTACTGACTTTGGCACCGCGAAAGGAGTAAATTGACTGATCGTCATCGCCAACAGCAAAAATGGCGCCCTGCCTTCCAACCAATAACTGCAGCCACTTATATTGTAGCTGATTAGTATCTTGAAACTCATCAACCAAAATATGCTTAAATTGACGTTGATAGCGCTGTAAAATAGCATCATGAGTAGTGAGCAGCTCATAACTTCTTAACAATAATTCAGTAAAGTCAACTAAACCATCACGATTACAGACCTCTTCGTATAGCTGATAAAGCTCGATCCAATTTTTGGTACGCAAACCCTCTGGTGATAACTGGGAAGCTCGTAACCCAAGCTCTTTTTGATGGTTAATGTAATTTTGAATTTCACGCGGCGGGTAACGATCCTCGTCTAAGTTTTTAAGCTTTATCAGCCTTTTGATTAGACTTTGTTGCTCACCAGCATCAATTATCTGAAAAGTTGCGTTTAAGCCAGCTTCCTGATAGTGTAAACGCAAAATCCTTAAAGCAATTGAATGAAAAGTTCCAACCCACATGTACTTAGTATCTATTTCCAGCAATTTACCAACTCGCCCCAACATTTCACGCGCAGCTTTATTAGTAAAAGTCACTGCCAAAATCTCACTGACACCCAAGAAACCATTACGTACTAACCATGCTATCCTAGTGGTTAAAACCTTAGTTTTACCACTTCCAGCACCTGCCAAGACTAATAGCGAACCACTAGTATAAGTTACTGCTGTATATTGCTCAGTATTCAATCCATCTAACAACGTAAGCGATTTATTCATATGTTTATCTTTAATAGGCATAAAATTTATCCATATTTTAACACAAGAACAAACCAAACATGAAACCAAGTCCACTTATTGCACTGCATATATCTATTTTCAAAAAATCTTGCTAAAATCTCCAACTATAGCGAACTATAGCGACAAATTATAAAAATTATAAACATAAAATTATTAGAGGAGATTATATTTTGGAGAATTTTAAAAAACTACTGTTATCATCATTTATGGTAGCAGGTGCTGCAATTGGCTCAGGTGTTCTAGCGTTGCCAATTTTGGCAGCTGGTCCTGGTCTAATCAACACTTTTATTTTTATTGTTTTTACATTTATCATGGCATACCTAATGGCGGTAGCGAGCATAGATGTTTACGCACGTTACGACGACCATAATGTTAATGCTGCAACACTAGCCGTAGATTTTTTTGGTCTAAAAGGTTATTGGATCACTACTATCTTAAACGTTTTATCAATGGGTTCTCTTGCTGCTGCTTATGTCAATGCCGGAGGTGATTTATTAGTCAAAACAGTTTTGCCATTAATACACATTGATCTTTCGCCGCAAATTGGTATGATAATTTTCTTTGTCGCATTTATGCCTGCATTTACCGTCGGTTTAGGACTAATTAGCCGCCTAAACGGAGTAATATTTACAACAAAATTTGTGTGCCTTATCTCTGGAATTATTCTAGGATTAAAATTAATTAATGGCAGCATCTTTGAATTTATTCCATCAGGAGTGAAGTATTTAGGCGCAGGTGCTTCAACCATGTTTTGTATTTGGATGATGCATATGGTTCTACCTTTGGTATTGAAGATTAACGACTGGAACCCTGCTAAAGCTAAAAAGGCTGTATTAGTTGGAATGATAATCCCTGCATTGGCATACGTTGGCTGGATGATGTTAATATTCTCCTTGGTATCACGTCAGGAGTTCTTGCACCTTGATACAATTGGAGATATCATGCATTACGCATTAAATCGTCCAGGAGTTCCCACAACAATTTCAACCCTAGTAGGAATCTTTGCTGCAATTACTGTACTAACTGCATTTTTATCTATCGGCTTTGCTCTGGTTGCATTCGTAATTGATGCACTTAAATGGCAAGAAACAGCAAAAACTCGCTTTATAGCTACGTTGATTTCGTTTATTATACCTGTAATCGTTGCACTGTTGTTTCCCAAAGCATTTGTTATTATCTACCAACAATCTAACATGTTTCAAATCGCCGCAGCTCTAATCCCTGTCGCTGCCGCTTATGTTTATAATAAACGACACAAACTTAGTTCTAAACTACCACTTATCATGCTAATACTTGGGGCTTTGATAATTTTATCGCAAATACTCGATGATCTATCAATATTTCCAGTCTATCATTAAAAAATAAAAGAGACTCATATGAGTCTCTTTTATTTTTTACCTAGCAAACAAATTAATTTACTGAGGAATAATCTATATATTTCACTTGACCATTTTTAGCAACAGACATCACAGTAGCAGGCTGCCAATAACGATTATAGGCATTAAAAACCAGATTAGGATAATCTGGTTTGCCTCGGCTACCATTATAACGCCCTAGTGCATAAAAAGTATCACCATGCTCTAGTTGCATATAATGACGTAAAATCGTACAACCAAAACGAATATTTGTTTGTACGCTCAATAAATCTTGATCATAGGCACCGATTTGCCTAACCCAAAAAGGCATCACTTGCATAATTCCCTGTGCACCAGCACTAGAAATTGCATATTTATTGAATCGGCTCTCTACCGTAATAACACTCAATACCAGTTGGGGATCTAAGCCTGCCCTAACAGACTCATATTGAATAGTCACCAAGAGACGATTACGCATAAAATCATCTTGTACCAAAGGATTTTTAGGTGCTACTTTCTTTAATCGATTAGACATATCATTAAGCCACGCATCAGCCTTTTCTTCACTAGAAAAAACTAAATGTGGCTGAATAGGGTTAATTATCGAAGAGTGCAGCGAAGCTTGCACATCAGCAGACAGCTTCTCTTCTTGCTGATTACCTGCGTAGACTGCAGAGCTAAATAAAACAGCACCGCATCCAAGCAACACCCTCAGTTTTAATACATTCATTATACTTCGTTTAACTTAAATCTTCATTGGTAAAATGACCATTTGCATCCCACGTAAATGCAATTGGCGTTGAATTAAATTCACTGTATTATTATGCAACAAGCGAGTCCACCAACTTTCATCAACGAAAACTAATTTACCACCAAAGAATACGCAATCCGGGTAATCAATTTGAATTTGCTCAGACAATTTAATTAACTCATCTAAACCATTTACTCCATAGCTAAAATAACCTGAAGAGGGTAAATCATGCATAGTACAGAAGTAACGATAACCTTCAATAATCCGATTAAGATCTTGACGATACTTCTTCTTAAATATTTCTTCATTGGCAAACGCCTCAGAGTCAATCTCACCGGAAGTAATAAATACAAAATTCTTAAATACACCGGGAAACATCCGCTGAACCCATAACAAAGTATGTAGTCCAGCCCCATAATGTTTAGTCACAAAAAACACTGCTGTTTTAAGCTCATTGTTTTCAACAGGGATTAAGTTGGCACTATCCAAATCAGTATATTTGAAATGTGAGGCAAAAAGATGGTCTGCATCTTTAAGCTGCGCTCCAACTTCACGATAATGTTTACGGATAAGAAAGCACACACCAATAGTACACGCAGTAATAACAACCGTTAACCAACCACCTTCGGTAAATTTCTCAACTGTTGTAACAACTAAAATTGAAGCGCAAACTACGAAACCGACTACAGCAATAATGAATTTACGCCACCAGATAGGTTTTTCTTTGCGAACACGTAACCAATAAACACATAAGCCAAGCAAAGACAATGAAAATGTCAAAAATACATTGATACTATAAAGCACCACTAGTGTTGAAACTCTACCACGCGCCCATAACAAAATAATAATTGCCGCAATACCAGAAATCAGAACCCCATTTTGAGTTACCAAGCGCCCTGATAATTCACGAAATTGACGAGGTAACCACTTATCAACTGCCATATTAGCCATAACCGCCGGACAGCCTAAAAACCCAGTATTAGCACCAACAAAAAGCAATGCTGCTTCAAAAAACAAAATAATCGCTAACCAATGATGGCTAAATCCAGCCTCTGCCAAAATTTTATCAAACACAACAGCATTTAGCGTTTGTCCAAACACAGGCTCAGCATGCCATAATAAGTACAATACGATTATTCCACCAGCAGTAAATGATAATGATAGTGCCATATATAACATGGTAAATTTACCAGTCCGCACACGTGGCTCTGCCAACATATTCACATTATTGGAAACTGCTTCAAGTCCGGTATAAGTTCCCCCACCCAGTGAGTAAGCTTTTAGAAAAATTGCCAATGTTGCAAAAATCCCCATTGATGCAGACATACTGCTAGCTTCTGCTGAAGCATTTGGTAAAATACTAGCCAGATTATTAACATGGAATAAAATTCCAACTAAAATAACCGCCAAATGAGTAAGTAAAAATCCTAAAAACAAAGGAATAAGTATCCGAATTGATTCTTTCATCCCGCGTAAATTAAGTATCATTAATAATACAATTACTGCAATTTCAACTTCTAGCTTATAATTTAACCACCATGTTGGGAGTAAACTGAATACCGCATCAACACCGCTGGCAACTGATACAGCAATAGTAAGTACATAATCAATAATCAAAGCACTACCAGAGATCACGCCAGCATTAGGTCCAAGTAAATGAGTTGCAACCTTATATCCACCGCCACCAGAAGGAAAAAGTTCAATTACTTGATTATAGGCAAATGAAATTAAAAAAACCGTGAACGCGGTTGCAAATGCCAAATAAATCGCGATTCCGGTATGATGTCCCAATGCTAAGTATGCTTCTTCCGGCCCATAAGCGGAAGAAGATAAACCGTCTGCACCAAGACCAATCCAAGCAATTACCGCAATCAAGGCAATATGCTCTTTTACCTGCGGACTCGCCGCATTTAGAGGTTTACCAATTATGATATTTTTTAACAATCGCAAAAAGCGCATATAACTTTTCCTTATGAGTTTTAGAGCTAATGAAACTATATTATACTACACTGTGAATCGTTACATTGCAATGCACAACAAACTAATTATTTATTTTACCTAACCCGCTTGACGATTAGTTATCTAATCAGGTAAAATCGCGCCTTAAACAAATTTTTGCTACAAAAGCACGCCGAGGGGGTGATTCAGGTAGGCGCTAACTGGGAAGCGCACTAAAAATAAACTCAGAAAAGTACGCTGTTCTAAAACAGAACACTTTAGGATAAAACAAATAAATAAAATTTTAAAGGATAAATTAATGCCTGAAATTAAAGTTCGTGATACTGAATATTTTGAAGTTGCCCTTCGTCGTTTTAAAAAAGCTGTTGAAAAAGCTGGTACCTTAACTGAGCTACGCTCTCGTGAATGTTACGAAAAGCCAACAACAGAACGTAAACGTAAAATGGCAGCAGCCGTTAAACGTCACTACAAAAAAATCAGATCGCAAATGTTACCAAAACGCGGTCATTAAGATTGAGAAGCTACGAATTTCGTAGCTTTTTTCATTTTAAAATTAAAATTTCTGACGATCGAATTGCATATGGATTAAAATACACCCTAATATGGTTTAGAAAGTTTCATGATGCTAAAACAACAAATTATTGATCAAATCTCCAACCAAATGGCAAATTTTGCCAAAATAAATCCTTTAAATGACATAGAAAATAATTTTAAAGCTATTTTGCATGCTAGCCTAGAAAAATTGGATTTGGTAACCCGTGAAGAGTTTGAAACCCAGCAAAAAGTCTTAATCAATACCCGGAATAAACTCGATGAATTAGAGCAAATCATAAAGGCTTTGGAGCAAAAGCAAGCGTAATGAGCATTGCCAAACTTTACTCACGTGCGCTAAGCGGCATGCGTGCTCCGCAGATCGTAGTTGAAGTACATGTTGCCAGTGGATTACCAAGCTTCTCCATCGTGGGGTTACCAGATACAGAAATTAAAGAAAGCCGCGATCGGATTCGCTCAGCGATACAAAATTCTGGTTTTGATTTTCCAGCACGGAGAATTACGGTTAATCTCGCTCCTGCCGATTTACCAAAAGATTCCAGCCGTTACGATTTACCCATTGCAATGGGAATTCTTTTTGCCAGCGGCTTAGTAAAAACCCGCCAAAATTTAGAAGAGTTTGAATTTGCTGGAGAGCTCGCACTGGATGGAGCCCTACGCCCAATAAAAGGCGCGCTGGCAATATCTTATGGAATTAGTCAAAGTAAGCGCCAATTAATTCTGCCAGCTCAAAGCGCAGAAGAGGCTGCTTTAGTTAAAGATATGCATATTCGGGCGGCTACTTCATTACAAGATGTAGTTACTCACTTCACCACTTCACAAGAATTACCTGTAATTACCATTGCAAGCATAGTAAAACCGATTAGTGATTTTGAGAGTAATAACGATGGATTCCAACAAGTAAAAGGGCAGCTTAGTACAAAAAAAGCACTGGAAATTGCAGCCGCAGGGCGCCATTCGGTTTTAATGATCGGAAATCCGGGCTGTGGTAAATCTATGTTAGCTAGCCGAATTACAAGTATTTTACCCTCACTAAGCACTGAACAAGCTATAGCAAGCGCCTCACTCCAATCGCTGAGTACACAAGGCTTTCAACTCAATGACTGGGCAAGAGTCCCCTTCCGTAATCCGCATCATAGTACATCAGGAGTTGCATTAGTTGGCGGCGGGAGCAATCCCAAACCTGGCGAAATTAGTCTCGCGCACAATGGAGTGCTATTTCTTGATGAACTACCAGAGTTTGACCGTAAAGTTCTTGAAGTATTGCGGGAGCCACTTGAAGCAAAAAAAATAAGTATCGCCCGAGCAAATCATCGTGTAGAATACTTGGCTGACTTTCAATTGATTGCGGCAATGAATCCGTGCCCTTGTGGTTATGCAGGACACCCGCAACAAAGCTGCACTTGTTCAGTCGAGCAAATAAATCGATATCGTGCTAAAATCTCGGGACCACTTCTGGATCGGATTGACATTGTGGTTGATGTTCCATCATTAAACACAAGTGAATTACAGCAGCTTCCGAATGGCGAGAGTTCAGAGCTAATTAGGCAACGCGTTATTAATGCACGCAAAATTCAATTACAGCGGCAAAACAAGTTAAATTACGAACTGGCTAACGACGAAATTGAGCTTTACTGTGCCTTGGATGATAAAGCAAAGACCTTAATGCAGCAAATAATTGACCGTAATTCGTTATCTGCTCGTGGTTATTATCGTCAGCTTAAGCTCGCAAGAACAATTGCCGACTTAGCTGAAAACGAAGTAATTAACAGCGCACATCTGGCATTAGCAAGCCAGTATAAACGAAATATTTAAGGTGTAGGAATAAACGTGAAGTTTTTCATTGGATTATTAATTGGTATCGGAATTGCTGGTGCCGTAGCATTTTATTTGAATAAAGCCCAAAATCCTTTTGTTGACAAAGGATTCAATAATAGTAGTGTTAATCTTAGTGCGAGTGCTCCAGTTAGCTCAGCTCCTCTAATCTTAGCACCAGGTACCAAAATGCAGCAGGCAAGTTCCGCACCTATAGCACAGCAAAATAAACCGGAAGCATCAACACCTAGTTATGATTTCTATGATGTTTTACAAGGTAAAAAAGATATTAATCCCAAAACAACAACAGCTTCGGCACCTGAAGCAGCAGCTAAGCCATCGTTTATTGTTCAAGTAGGTGCATTTAGCGAGCCTGATTTAGCTAATAATATGAAAGCTAAATTAGCACTCTTGGGATTTAGTTCTAAAATTAAATCACAACAAGTCAATGATAAAATTATTAATCGCGTAATAATTGGCCCATTTGCCGACGAAGCAGATGCCAATGATTTAATTGCTCAATTAAAACAACAAGATATTAACGCCACCCTTATTAACAATTCTAACTAAAAGGACTATTGCATGAAAAAAACCTTACTTGCCATACTGAGTTCAGCATTAATCTGTCAGGTTTTTGCCGATAATATTACTATTACACAAGGTACTGATTATACTGTTTTATCCGGACCAATTAGTAAACCGCTTCCGACTAAAGCAGGTAAAGTCAACGTTACTGAATTTTATTCATACGCATGTATTCACTGTTCGGTTTTAGAGCCAATCTTAGACAAATGGTATGCAGGAACTAAAAATGTTGATTTAAATCGCATTCAAGTGGTGTGGGATAATAATTTTAGCGGATATGCAAAAATTAACGCTACTGCACAAGCATTAAATCTAGGTGCTAACTTTAATCAACATGTTTTTGAATCAACAATGACTAATCATAAAAACCTAGAAGACAAAACTCAGTTGCAAGCATTTTTAAATGCCAATAAATCAATTGTAGACCCTAAGAAATTCATGGCAACTTATAATTCTTTTACTGTAAGTACTAAGCCGCAAGAATATGCACAGTACACTATGGCATATAACATTACAGGCACACCAACTTTTATTGTCGGTGGTAAATATGTGACTAGCCCAGCACAACCTGAGAAACTGATAAAAGTAATTCAGGCATTAGTTGATAAAGTTAAAAAAGAACAGAAAATCAAATAAGAGGATCTCATATGAATTTTGAATTAGCTCGTTTTAACATGATTGAACAACAAATTCGCCCATGGAATATGTTTGATGAGAAGGTGCTTGGATTACTCAAAACAATCAAGCGCGAAGAGTTTGTCAATCAATCATTGCGCAATTTGGCATTATCTGATATTGAGCTACCCTTACCAGGTGAGCAAAAAATGCTTTTCCCTAGAATTGAAGCACGCTTACTGCAAGAACTAAAGCTACGCAAAAAAGACAAAGTATTGGAAATCGGAACAGGTAGCGGATATGTAACTGCCTTACTTGCAAAATTAACTGATTTTGTTTACAGTTTAGAAATAAATGAACAAAACAAACAATTTGCAGTTGATAACCTCACTCGTGCCGGAATTAAAAACGTTAGTATTATTGAAGCAGACGGAATGGTTGGTCTAGCTGCTAAAGCCCCATTTGACAAAATTTTTGTTGGTGGAGCACTAGCTGAAATTACTCCAGAACTTAAAGCACAACTTAAAGTTGGTGGTATATTAGTCGGCATTGAAGGTGTTGCACCGATTATGCATGCGGTAGTTATTGAAAAAATTAGCGAGAACGAATATAAGCAAACTCAACTATTTGAGACTTATGTCGAACCATTGTCTAGTGCCGCTCCTCGCGGATTCAAATTTTAAATTGTAACTACTAAATAGAAAGAAATTAAATGGCTGATAATGATAAAGCAAAAGCGCTGCAGATAGCACTCTCACAAATTGAGAAACAATTTGGTAAAGGTTCTATCATGCGGATGGACGACAAACAGGTTGCCAATGACATACAGGTAATTTCAACTGGTTCGCTAGGAATTGACTTAGCCCTTGGGGTTGGCGGTTTACCACGCGGACGAGTTGTTGAAATTTTTGGGCCTGAGTCATCAGGTAAAACTACACTATGTTTGCACGTGGTAGCAGAAATGCAAAAAGCGGGTGGAACCTGTGCCTATATTGATGCAGAAAATGCTTTGGATCCAATTTACGCACGTAAACTGGGGGTAAAGGTTGATGAAATGCTAATTTCTCAACCAGATACTGGTGAACAAGCACTAGAAATTGCTGATATGCTGGTGCGTAGTGGCAGTGTTGATCTAATTGTGGTTGACTCGGTGGCTGCATTAGTACCTAAAGCTGAATTAGAAGGTGACATGGGCGACAGTCACATGGGGCTACAAGCTCGTTTAATGTCACAAGCATTACGTAAACTAACTGGAAATATCAAGCGTACCAATACCTTGGTTATCTTTATTAATCAAATCCGTATGAAAATTGGCGTGATGTTTGGTTCTCCTGAAACAACAACTGGCGGTAATGCACTTAAATTTTATGCTTCAGTTCGTCTAGATATTCGCCGTACTGGCAATATTAAAAAAGGTGAAGATATAATTGGTAGTGATACTAAAGTTAAAATCGTAAAAAACAAAGTTGCTCCACCATTTAAGCAAGCTGAATTTGAGATTATGTATGGGGAAGGTATTTCGCGTAATGGCGAAATAATTGATTTAGGTGTTCTAAACAATATCGTAGAAAAATCAGGTGCTTGGTATAGCTACAACGGACAAAAGATTGGACAAGGTAAAGAAAACGTTAAAGAGTTTCTAAAAGAAAATCCAGCTATTGCTGCAGAAATCGAAGGAAAAGTTCGTACTTTATCTGGAGTTACTGTAGCCGATGTTCCTGTTGAAGAGCGTGACATTGATGCCAGTACTGACGCGGAAGAGCTTTAATTAAAATAATTGGCGTAACTAATAATTACGCCTTTTAAACTCTGCTCATGAACAATTCTAAACCAATCAATCTCTATGCTAAAGCCTTAGATTTTCTTTCACGCCGCGATTATTCATTTCGAGAGCTGTTCACAAAACTCCAGAAGTATTCGGAAGATATTGAAGCGATTAAAGTAGTCTTAGAGGAAATGGTCACAAAAAAATTTCTCAATGAAGAACGCTATATTGAGAACTATATCAATGCTAAAAGCCAGAAATTTGGCGCACAGCGAATTAAATATCAATTAATGAATAAAGTCGCAGATCAAGAACTGATTAACAACATCTATCGACAAGCAAATATTGATGAATTTGCTACAGCAAAATCAATTTGGTTACGTAAATTTCATGGAAAACAACCTGAAACGGCTAAGGAAAAAGCTCAGCAAATACGTTTTATGGTTGCACGAGGATTTAGCTTGGATACAGTTCTCGATGTCATCAAAATCGCTATAGATGATAATGTAGACTGATTTTTATTCAACTTCTTGTAGATTTTAATTCAATCCATTTCTGATAAATCATCTGTGGTAAAATTTAGCCTTGAAATATTTTTATAAAATTTATGTGAGGACTTATGGAACAACAAATGTCAATTATATCACTGATTACTGATGCATCACTTGCTGTACAGGCAATTATGGGATTGCTTGCAATATTCTCAGTAGTTTCATGGGGTATTATCATCAGCAAGTGGATCGCATTATCTAAAGCAAAATCAGAAACTGTAAAATTCATGAGCCAATACCATAATAGTAATAGCATAACAACACTTTATAACTCAATCAGTACCGCAGCAAATCGCAGCACAACCTGCCAGATGTTTTATGCCGGACTGTCTGAATATAACCGTCTAAGTAAAAGTGGAATCAGCAATAAAGATACAATCACGACTAACATTGAACGTTCATTAACCGCGACCATTGACGATGAATTAAATAGCTACGAAAGTCGCTTATCTACTTTGGCTACTTTTGGTTCAGTTAGTCCATATATCGGATTGCTCGGTACCGTATGGGGAATCATGCATGCCTTTATTGGTTTAGGTAATACTGGACAAGCTACTCTTGCCTCAGTTGCACCTGGTATTGCCGAAGCATTGATTGCCACAGCAATTGGTTTGTTTGTTGCGATTCCGGCATATATGGGTTACAATAAATTTTCTGCGGATGTAGAAATGCTTGAGAAAAAAATGAATCGCTTTGGTGATGAGTTTTTGAATCTAATCAACCGTAAATTATCTGCAACCAGCAATCAGGATATGTAACGATGCATTCTCAAGCTGAAATAGATAAATTTAATGATCTTGCCCATGAATGGTGGAATAGTGATGGTGCATTTAAAACATTGCACCAAATCAATCCGCTACGTTGTGAATTTATCCAAAGACACAGCGAGTTAAAGGGTAAACCCTTGCTCGATGTTGGCTGTGGCGGCGGAATTTTATCCGAAGCTCTTGCCAAACTTGGTGCACAAGTTAGCGCTATTGACCTAGCTCCGCAATCAATTGAAATTGCCAAATTGCATCTTTATGAAAGCAATTTATCGATTAATTATGAATGTATTGAAGTTGGTGCTAAAGCCGCTCAATCACCAGAAAGTTTTGACGTAATAACGTGCATGGAAATGCTCGAGCATGTTCCTGATCCAGCTTATATTATTCAAGAGTGTGCAAAATTATTAAAATCAGGTGGAATGGCATTCTTCTCGACCTTAAACCGTAATTTCAAGAGCTATGCGCTGGGTGTAATTGCTGCTGAGTATGTTTTGAATCTTGTTCCACAGGGCACGCATGATTATCAAAAGTTTATTAAACCAGCGGAATTACGTAGTATGTTAAAACAAGCTGGGCTTGAGTTGGTTGCGCTGAGCGGAATGACGTATAATCCAATCAGCCAAACTGCGACGCTTAGCACTGATACCAGTATTAATTATATGGTTGCCTGTCAAAAAATATGCTAACAATCACTAAATCTGTAATTACCCCCTATACACCAGCACAAATGTATGCCTTAGTTAGTGACATTGCCAATTATAAGCACTATTTACCGTGGTGCCCTAGTTCACAGGTGCTTAAAAGTGAAGGTAATCGAGTCGTTGCTCGGGTTGATATTTCCTATCTGAAAGTAAAAGCTCATTTTACAACAGAAAATATTAATACCCCCGATCAAAAAATTGATTTAAATTTGGTTGATGGTCCGTTTAAACATCTCAAAGGTCATTGGATATTTACACCGCTTGGCGAATCTGGTTGCAAAGTTGAATTTAAGCTTGATTATAAATTCAGTAACATCATCATTGAAAAAGTAATCGGCGCAGTTTTTGAATTTGTAATTAAAAACATCGTTGATAGTTTCGTTAAAAAAGCTCATGAGATTTACCGCAAATGATTCAAATTGAAGTTGTTTTTGCCACTAGTTCCTTACAAAAAATTGTTACCCTAGAAGTAGAGCCACAATGCTCTATTGCTGATGCTATTGCGCGCTCACAAATTCAAGAGTTTTTCCCCGAATATGAATTACTCAGCTTACCAGTTGGTATTTTTGGTAAGCGTCAATTCAGTCCCGAACAATATCAACTTAAAAATGGTGATCGCATCGAAATATATCGCCCCTTAAACAAAACTCCTAATCAAAAAAGGCTTGAGCGTGCTCGTAAATAAAATAAAATCTATTTCTATATCACTTCTTTTTGCTACACCTTGCTTTGCTGCACCACAAATTCTACCGACAATCCCCAATATACTAAAAAATAAAATTGCAGTTAGTATAATAGATAGTAACAATGCAGATATTATTTATCAATATCGCGAGTCAACTCCAATGCTTTTAGCTTCAAACATGAAGCTTTTAACCAGCTATGCGGCATTACAAAATCTTGGGGCTAATTTTACGTGGAAAACAACGCTTAGCTATAGTGGTGAAGTTAAACAAGATAATCTGGATGGTAATATCTATCTGATCGGTGGCGGTGATCCAACTTTGACCACTCAATCGGTAACCAATTTATTTATGACTTTAAAAAATAATGGAATCAACACCATACATGGCAATTTAATTTTAGACACTCATATTTTTAATCAAAATGTACCCAGTAGCGAACTCTACCCTGAGCCCTACGCCAGTTATTCGGTAGATCCCAAATCCTTATTAATTGATGAAAATCTCTCAACTCTTGCATTGCACATTAAAAATAACAAAATCACGTTTAACACTTATCGTAGTGGTAAACTAAAATTTGATAATCAGTTAAAATTAGTTAATTCCAAATTTGCCTGTAATGACTTAAGTGATTATGTCAACATTAATAAATCGCCCACTAATCCTGCAAAAATACAAAAGCATAAAAAAATAGCTGACTTTGTGTTAACAGGCAATGTACCAGCTAGTTGCGATGGCAAAAATATTAACTTCTATATCTTAGACACCAACCAGTATAATCAACAACTTATTGCTCTGATTTTAAAACAACAACATATCAAGCTCAAGGGTAAAATTATAATCGCTAATGCACCACCTTCAACCATACCAATTGCTGAGATAAAATCTGCCCCACTAACACAAGTAATGTGGCAAATGAATAAACAAAGTAATAATCTTTACGCCAAAAGCATGCTATTAAGTATTGGTGCATATCGATCTCCAAATAATGCAAGCTACGAAAATGCTAAAAACATCTATTATCAAACATTTAAACAAAATCTAAACTTTCCCGAACTCAAGGTAGAAAACGGTAGCGGCTTGTCTCGTTATGAGCAATTATCTGCTAGCCATATGACAACTTTGCTCTATACGATGTATCATGATAAAGAATCCACCGATTTTATCAATAGTCTACCAACTCCCGGTGAATCCGGTACTCTGCAAACTGAATTTGGTCGATATAAAACCCAGCTTCATGCCAAAACAGGTTCTCTCTCTGATACCAAAGCTTATTCAGGCTATTTCTATGCCCGTAATGGACATGTTTATGTTATTTCATTTTTGGTAAATGGAATCAGTCGTGGTGATGTTGGCAAATCTGAACTACAAACATTTAAACAATTTTTTGCGAATAGTTTGGAATCTTTAAATATGATCGAAAGTAAGAATTAACCACGATATAAATCAAACTCAAAGCACAAGCGCACGGAATAAGACCAGAAAACTAATTGATATTAATTGATATAACTTATCTTTTGAGGTACTTATTATGCGTTATGTATTAGGACTTGATTTAGGTATTGCTTCCATTGGTTGGGCTATTTATAATATGGATAACTCAAATATTGAGAAATGTGGTGTTCGGTTATTTGAACCAGGGGAAGTAAAAGGTGCTAGAAATAATGCCAGCGCTTCCTTATCAGCTTCAAGGCGCCTCGCGCGAGGAATGCGCCGCAGGATTCGTAGACGCGCTTATCGTATGCAAAAGATTAAAGAACATCTGATTAATTCTGGATTAGTTTCAAAAGATGAACTAGCAAATATGTTTAATAGTACTAGTAAAACTAAATCAGGTACCTCACATTATGATGTTTATGAGTTGCGTTACCTAGCACTAGATAGTTTTCTTAGCAATCAACAGTTAGCAAGAGTTTTAATCCATTTAGCCAAACATCGAGGCTTTAAATCCAATCGTAAAAAAGATAAATCAGTTGATGGTACAGTTAACAAAAGCTTGGTAGAAAACCGAAAACTATTGGAAGAAAATGGCTATCGCACCGTTGGTGAAATGCTTCATAAAAATCAGACCTTTGCAGCAAATAAACGTAATCGCTTCGGTGAATATCGGGTTATGCTTCAGCGCTCAGATATTGGAGAAGAAGCAAAAATAATTTTAGAAGCCCAGTATCAATTAGGAAATCAATTAATCAATCAACAATTTATTGAAAAATATATCACGATGTTTAACTGGCAGCGAGACTTTGCCAAAGCAGAAGATATTCAAAAAATGGTTGGTAAATGCCAATTTGAGACAGAAGAAGCACGAGCACCTAAAGCTTGTTTCAGTAGCGAAAAATTTATCGCTTTATCTAAATTAAATAATTTAATAGTTTCAAACCAAATCACCCAAGAAAAAAGAAAATTAACACCAGCCGAAATACAGAAAATAATAGCCTTCATTTTAGCTAAGAAAGTGAAATTTTCACCCAAAATCTATTTTTCAAATCTACGTACCATTCTCTCATTAGAAAAAGATGAATACTTTAACTTTATTCAGTATAAACCGAATATTAAATTTAATGAACAAGAACAAAAAGAACAAATTAAAGAATTATCGTTTCCAGCTACTCATGAGCTTAAATGGGGAATTTGTGAACATGCTGGAGAAGTAACTTGGCTAAATCTTTTTAGTAATACCACGTTATTAGACACAATTGCTGTTGAATTAACTTATAACAAAACTGATGAAGCTATCCAAACCGCGCTAGAAAAGTGTTTTGCAAAGCAAAAAAATAATTTTGATACCGATAGCCAACAAGCCATAATCTCAGCTATTTTAAAAGACGGGGTTAGTTTCGATAAAAATATCAGCCTGTCATTAAAAGCTCTACATAAAATCATTCCTCACCTCGAAAACGGGCAACGTTATGATGAAGCTTGCAAATCAGTCTGGGGACATCACAGTCAAAGAAATCAGCAACCAAACCCTAAATTACCTTCAATTCAAGCACTAGGATTAGATAACGAATTAACCAATCCGGTAGTAATCAGAGCTATTTCTCAAGTACGTAAAGTAATCAATGCAGTTATTGATAATTATGGTTCACCATACCAGATTAATATTGAGTTAGCCCGAGATATTGGTAAATCTGTAGATCAACGGAATGAGATCAGCAAGCGACAAAAAAATAATCAAGCGAATAATGAACGTTTAATTGCCGAATTTGAAGAAGACTTCGGGCGTAAACCAATGAAGGATGAATTTACCAAATTTAAGCTATGGAAGCAGCAAGGCAACAAATGTATCTATAGCGGTGAATATATCAATCCTGAAAATATTTTACACGGTACCCACGCAACTGAGATTGATCATATTATTCCCCACTCGCGGAGTTTTGATGATAGCATGGGTAATAAAGTACTTTGCCTTACTCAGGAAAACCAACGTAAAGGTAATCAGACCCCATATGAGTACATCGGACAAAGTGGACATAATGAGCAAGCATGGCACAAATTTGAAGAACGTTGTAAGCTTATGAATAAAACAGGCTATCAACTAGGTTTTGACTTCTCCAAATTGGATCGCTTATTACTTAAAAAAGTTGATAAAGAGGGTTTTATTGAACGAAATCTGAATGATACCCGTTATATAGCTCGTTTCTGCAAGAACTATCTGGAAAACCATTTACAATTTTCATATCCGGAAGATAACAATAAACTACGTGTACGTGTATTAACTGGACAAGCAACAGCCTTTATCCGTAGCCATTGGGGCTTAAGCAAATCACGTGAGGAAAATGATTTACACCACGCACAGGATGCCTGTGTGATTGCCGCAGTCACGACTAAGTTGGTACAAAACGTAACTAAGTATATGCACGAAAAAGAGTTTAGTGCAGCACCACAAATACGTTTTGTCGATGAAGATGGTGTTATCCATGATCGCTTCCCAATGCCAAATATAAATTTTCGTCAGCAAATTATTGAACGGGTAAATAAAATATTTGTATCCCGCATGCCAAAACATAAGATTAGCGGGCAAGTTCATCTAGATACTATCCGCTCGCGGAAATATGTTGACAACCCAGTCGGAGAATATAACAATGGTAAGCCATTTTCAACGATTAGTAAACAACTGGCTGATAGCGGGATTAAATTAGATAAAGATGGTGAAATCCCTACCCTCTGCCCAGCTTATAAACAGCATAATCCAAATATTTATAGATTACTAAAAGGACAATTAGAAAAACATGGCAATGATGCCAAAAAAGCCTTTGCTGAGCCATTATATGCGCCACGTAAAGATGGCACACCAAGTGAAGCACAGATAAAAACCATAAAAATTATTCAGCCACAAAATACCGGCGTAAAAGTGAACCAAGGTATAGCTGATAATGGTGGAATGGTACGCATTGATATATTCAATAAGGAAGGTAAAAACTATATCGTACCGGTATATTTATCCGAGGTTATCAAAGCAGAATTACCAAATCGAGCAATTATTGCCAACAAAGGAGAAGCAGATTGGGAAATGATAGATAGTAATTTCAAATTTATATTCAGTTTGTACCCAAATGATCTAGTTAAAATAACGACAAAAAAAGAAACTTTCTTTGGTTATTACACTGGAACCGATCGAGCAACTGGGGCAATCACAATTTTACTTCATGATGGCTCAAAAGAAATTCGCGGTATAGGGATAAAAATTAATACACTATTAGAGAAATTTCAGGTTGATGTTTTAGGAAACATCACAAAAGTCGAAAAAGAAAAGCGTCTTGATTTTAGTCAGTTACAATCTCAAAAAAGATAAAACAACATGACTTTTCGCTCGGTGATGATTAGTAACCCAAGTTGCCTGCAAATTAATAAATCCCAATTGCAGATAACTCAGGACAGTAACAAATTTACTGTACCGCTCCAAGATATTGCCTGTATCGTTTTGAATCATTATGCAATCAATCTTAGTGGTGCAGTACTTAGTAGCTGTGCAGACAATAATATCATATTAATTAGCTGCGATAATACGCATCTGCCAAATGGAATATTTCATAGCTTTTTGCCACACTCACGCCAAAACTTGGTATTACAACGACAGCTAAGTCTAAGCCAACCGTTTAAAAAACGTCTTTGGCAAAATATTATTGAACAGAAAATTACTAATCAGGCTAGTGTTATAGAAAAGATTTACCCAGCTAGTATCGAACTAACAAAGCTCCGGCACTTGGCACAAACAGTGCTATCCGGTGATAAAAATAATAATGAAGCTCAGGCAAGTAAAATATATTTTCCAGAACTATTTGGCAGAGACTTTATCCGAATAGGCAAAAATCGGAATACAAGCAATAATGAATATCAAGAAATAAACAGTTTACTTAATTATGCTTATACTATTATTCGTAGTCTGGTTTGTCGCGCCTTGGTTGGTTACGGATTATTGCCAACATTAGGCTTGTTTCATGATAATCAGTTTAATGCCTTTAACCTTGCTGATGATTTTATCGAGCCTTATCGACCTTATATTGACTGGTATATTTATGAGCTGGTTAATGACAAGCAAACCATGGAGCTATCACCATCAATAAAAGCTGCACTTATTGATATTTTAAATCATATTATTGTCATCGATAATAAATTAACTACGATTTTAAACTCTATTGATTTAATGATAAAAAGCTTTATTAGCTGTATTAATGATAATAATCATAGCTTATTAAAATTACCGACTCTCCCGCCATGGATAGAGCGTAGCAATATGGATTAATTTATGTTTTCTGAGATTCGTTGGATGAGAATAATAGTTTTTTATGCTCTACCAGTTAGCACCAAACGGCTACGGCAGATTTATCAGCGTTTTCATAGTTATCTTCTCAAAGAAGGTTATGATATGCTGCAATACTCTGTATATTGTCGCTTATGCAATGGACACGATGCAGTTGAGAAATATATTCGCCGCATAGAATTAAATGCGCCAGAATATGGCAACGTAAGAATCATGAAAGTAACCGAAAAACAATACAGTCAAATGTATTTTTTAGTCGGTCAACCATCAACACAAGAAAAGATCAACAAAGAACAAAAACAGTTGTTATTGTTCTGATAAAGTAGTTTGACAGTTACAGATGTCAGCTGTACGACTTTTTTAAAATCTTTTGATTCGTCTTATTATAGCAAACTAACAATTTAAGTAATGGTATCCCATTATTTTACTAAAATTCACTAATTAAGGGTAAATTTTGTGTAAATAAATCAAATTTTACATTAAATTATTCTATTTATTAGAAATAATTCAGTATATTATGATTAGCATATTTTGCCATTACTTAAATTGTTAACGAGCTATAACACGCTTGCTTGTATTTAGCAAAGTTAACCGATTTTGCCATTACTTAAATTGTTAACGAGCTATAACTGATACTACAGTGAATGGTAATCCACCAATATTTTGCCATTACTTAAATTGTTAACGAGCTATAACTACCAAGATTGCCAAGCAATTAAATCTGCAATTTTGCCATTACTTAAATTGTTAACGAGCTATAACAGGTCATCCGACACACCCTCAATCTGCTCAATTTTGCCATTACTTAAATTGTTAACGAGCTATAACTATTTAACCAATCTTGCATTGTATTCTGTTATTTTGCCATTACTTAAATTGTTAACGAGCTATAACAGTTAATTCACCCGGGCAAACATCAAGTAAATTTTGCCATTACTTAAATTGTTAACGAGCTATAACCCAGTTACTGAATACTCTGTTATGCTGATTATTTTACCATTACTTCTCTAATGACTTCTAAAGCCCATTTTACCACTTTCAACATCATACAAAATATCATAGCTAATAAATGGAATATTACCCGTGTTAACAATCAAAGGAAATGATCCTGCAACTTTAACCGCTGAGTTTATATAGTAATCATTGCCCGTAGCAAAAGACCAATCAAATCTTTTACTGCCATTAAGCTGTTGCTTTTGATTAATCTGTGTATATTTAGGAAAAGTTCCCTGCTCTTGTTGCCCAACATTATAAATCGTATAAGCTGCAGTCCCAGTGTCATACAATACTAAGCCAGTTTGGCTAAGCGCCGTTATTCCATCTACTGATGGATATTCTACCGTTGCTGGCAAATTGACATTCCACAATGGGTACGGTGCCGGATTAGACTCCGCTTGGGGAATTGACTCCAGATCAATATAATCAAATCCAGTTATCTTATCTGAATTTAAACCAATCATCAGCCCAGGATGAGAATGGTTACCATCCACATAAAAACCGTTGGCAAGTGCACCAGGTAATTGAGATAATGGGTTCCAAACACCATGGGTACTTCCACCAGTATACAGAGCAATTCCCATCAATCCAGCACGACCGCTCGCAGAAAATGCACTCTTAGGACAATCTGGAATCTGTGGCAAGCAGCTAACATTTGTAATCAGCATAAATTTGATATTCTCTGTCACACCGCCAATCGTTACAGGTCCAATCGCAACCAAACCAGTAAGACTAACTCCATCCTGATAACTATAACTCTCAGATTCAGAAGTAATAGTGATCCCAGTTTTATCAGCGATAGCACTTTCCAAAACCCGTAAACCAACCGAACCAGTATCAACTCCAGCATAAAGTGAATTGTTCCCAATCATTAATGGTGCATGTAATCCCATAGACTCGCCTTGCAAATTATAGACTAGTGGCACTGAAGTGATCTCAGGATTAGCTACTCGTCTCAAACCAACCTGACCATTCAATTGATTATAGAGCACTTGATAAAAATTAAAAATATTATTTCCAACGTTGACAATTCCACCATTCGACTCATTCGCAAACGCCGAGGTTGGATCAGTCAATTGCAACGCCATTGAGCCCTTGCTTGTCATAACGTTAGCAGCAACTGGGTTTTTTACTTTATTATTATCACTTATTACCAACCAGTCTGGAAGTGGAATAAATTGAAAGCTGCTACTTGCACCGCTATCAAATAATGAATTGAATGTCGACTCAACCTGTACTCCATCCTTAGTCGCGGTATAATTCACAGGCAGATGCATATCGTTCCAGCATAAGTTATTTGATGAAGAATGCACCGTGTATGAATCACATGCGCTTTCTGGCGCCTGAATCATTCCAAAATTACTCATCTGAGCAGGACTAAAACTACCAAATATTAATTGGCGCGATGGCATATCCATAATAAACATTTGGTTATAAGGATCTGGCAAAAACAATTTTACCGAAACATTACCATCCATCCGCATTCCCATGATTGCATGATTTTGGCTTTCTATATTGCTGATTACACCATCAGGAACAACTACAATCGGTACCTGATCGCTACTAGTCTTAATCAGCGTAGCACCACTTTCTGATAAAAAGCTGACTGAACTATAAGCGACTAAACCACTTCGCTTAATCATACCATGATCGTATACCAGCGTAATACTCTCACCTGTATAACGAATATTATTACCAACATAACTTGACTCAATTACGTATAAATCTGATCCAGTATCAATTTCAGTCAGAGTATTTTTACCACCACCCGCGCTAGTATATACAGCAAATTTACTTGATGCTGCATCAGCATAAGTAGTTGCTGGTACACTAATAGCAGCATAAACTTGATTATTCTGTGATGAATTGATGCTACCGCCACCACATGATGCAAGAGTAAATATACTCGCCAAAACACTAATTATAGTTATGTTATTTATCTGATTTTTCAGCATATTAAAACCATCTCCTCTGTTTGCCAACTTATATATTGCTAAATATTTATAATTCATTATTTTAACAAATTATGGGAGTATTTATGAGGTTAATACTTCAAAACCCTGATTTTCTAATATTTTACCAACTCACTCTATAATGTACAGCATCCATCCTATTTCTAAGCTGCCAAATTTTAAATATATTAATGAGCAAACTAGACTAGAATTTACCTATCTCATCTACATATATAGTAAAATCCAGTTTACTATTCTTTTATGGTGCTACGATGTTAAATTCTAATAAGTTCATTTTAATTTTACTGATATTTTAATAATTACAGTTATAGGGTACTATAATGCACTTGCATTTTATAAAATTAACCTGAGTCCTCACTTTTTTATGCTTAGAATAGACTAAGCAATCCCTAGATCTTTAACAAGTTGGTAATTAGAAATGAAAAAAGGCATAAGCACTA
>RXJX01000047.1 GCA_003963245.1 Neisseriaceae bacterium | reverse complement strand
TTCAATACACTGATAGCTAGATGCCTCACATTTATTGATTGTTTTTCTTGTTAAAGATCTGTTTTAATTTTGTTTTTCGCTACCGCTCTCTTCGCGGCAGAACGGTATTATCACACAACTTATCGAATAACGTCAAATATTTTTTAGCGCTTTTTTGCATAAGTACAATATTAAATACCAAAATATCATAGCCATTCAAAGAGATATTAACGACAAAGAAATTATTAAAAAATTTGTCAAATTACCACATCAAAAAATCAAGCACTTAGATCACATCCGTTCAACTACTGGAATACCTAGTAAACTCAGGCTTAATTTCAAAGTTTCCCCAGTTAAAGCAGCTAAAGCTAAGCGACTAGCTCTTATATCATCACTTACATCTGAGCGCAAAATTGGACAAGACTCATAAAACTTCATGAATAAACCAGCTAATTCATAGATGTAGCCACAAAGATAATGAGGATAGTTCTCTTTTGCTGTTTGAAGTAACTTCTCTGCGAATTTTGCAATATGAACTGCCAGACGATGCTCATCAAATTCATTAATTGTAATATTCTTGCCAAGATATTCTTCACGCTCTAAACCAGCCTTATTGAAGATACTATTAATCCTAGTATATGCGTATAATAAATATGGTGCAGTATTACCATCAAAAGCTAACATTTTATCAAAGCTAAATATATAGTCACTTAGGCGGTTTTTAGATAAGTCAGCATATTTCATAGATGAAACACCCAGCGTTTGAGCTAATGCAATAACTTCTTCCTTGCTCCATTCCGGATTGCGTTCACGAATCATAGTTTCAGCTCGTTCGATTGCTTCATTAATCAAATCAATTAATTTTACCGTGCCACCAGAGCGAGTTTTAAATGGTTTGCCATCTTCACCCATCATTGTTCCAAACGCGGAATGCTCCATTTTAATTTCTGGTGAAGCAATTCCGGCTTTTTTACTAACCACAAATAATTGTTTTAAATGTAATGACTGACGAGCATCAATTACATAAACCAAACGATCCGCGCCTAAATTATGCACTCGATCATAAACGGCGGCAATATCTGTCGTTGCATATAAATAGCCGCCATCTTTTTTCTGAATAATAAATGGCGTTTCATCTTTGCTACCTAGTTCTTCAGGAGTCAGAAATACGCATTTAGCGCCTTCACTGTCAATTGCAATACCTGAATCCATTAGACGTGATACCATAGGAGCAAGTAAATCATTATAAGAACTCTCTCCAACTGCATCTTCACGGGTAAGTTTAGTTCCTAAACGATCACAAATCTCCTGACAATGCCCCAATGAGGTTTCTACAAATTGACGCCATAAAGCTAACACTTGCGGATCGCCCGATTGTAAACGCACCACAAATTCGCGGGCGCGATTTGCAAAATCGGCATCTTCATCAAAACGAACCTTAGACTTGCGGTAAAATTCTTCTAAGTCATGTAACTCAATTGCGGCATTTTCTTGCTGATTTAACTCAAATAAATAAGCGGTCAACATACCAAACTGAGTACCCCAGTCACCAACATGGTTACGACGAATTACTTTATTTCCCAAAAATTCATAAATACGTACCAGCGCATCACCAATAACGGTGCTCCGCAAATGCCCAACATGCATTTCTTTAGCTAGATTGGGCGCAGAATAATCAACAACTATAGTATGTTCACGATCGTCATTTACCTTTAATACGCTACCATCCGCCAACAGACCTGCTAAATATTGATCACTCAATTTGATATTAATAAACCCCGGACCAGCAATCTCCAAATGACTAATAATTTGTGGAGAATTAATTTGTTCAATCAATTTACCAGCCAATTCACGCGGATTCATTTTAAGCGTCTTAGCCGCTGCCATAGCTCCATTAACCTGATAATCACCAAATTCCGGCTTACTTGCATCTTGCAAAACCACTGGCACACTGTCGGGAATTCCCAGATTAGAAAAAGCCTGACGAAAAATTTGTTCTATTTCTTGATAAACTGTTGCTATCATAAACTATTTAACCTTTATTAAAACGGTCCATTTTCATTTGGTGAATTTTCAATAATTACCTGCCCAAAATCCCAGAGCTCAATTATTTTGCCATCTTTAATTTTAAAGATATGAGCAAGAATAAAACCCAAATCATCCTGCTTTAACTTGACATGTGAATGTGTCATCACCGTGTCACCTTCAGCTATAATTTGTTTCACTTCTAAAATTTTGTGCGGAAAATTTTGCTGACTTTCATACATTCCATTGCGCAAAGAAATCAAATCACCTTTATAATATAGGTTATGGTGTTTAAATTCAATGGATGCATATTTTTCATAGGCTTCAAACACGTTTCCAGAAGAAACATCTTTCAAAAAACTAACCGCTATTTCTTTATTACTCTGCATTATCAAGCCTTATCAAACGCAAGCATCGGCTTGTTGTTGTGGAATCAATCGCGCCAGCAAGGCTTTTTCCATACCTTGCATATTGGGAATCTTAACAAATATACCGCTACCTTGCGCTACTTCAACAGCTTCATCTTTTTTATTCTTCATGGCACTAATTTCGATCTCACGCATACCGCTTGGATGAAGAACTTCAAGCTTATCACCTAGGCTAAATTTATTCTTAACTTCAATTAATGCCCAACCATCATTATCAACCTCTAAAACTTCACCAACATACTGACTAGCACGAGATTTAGAATGGCTGTCAATATAGTTTTGGTAATCTTCAGCATGATGGCGCTGCAAAAATCCGTCAGTATAACCACGATTTGCCAGCCCTTCCAGATTTGCCAATAAACTTGGATCAAACGGTTTACCAGCCACTGCGGCATCAATTGCCTGACGATAAGCTTGAGCAACTCTTGCTACATAATAAATTGATTTGGTCCGGCCTTCAACCTTCAGTGAATCAACTCCAATTTTAACCAAACGCTCAACATGTTGAATTGCGCGTAAATCTTTGGAGTTCATAATATAAGTACCATGCTCATCTTCGATAATTGGCATATAATCCCCGGGACGAGTAGTATCCTCAATCAAATAAGTTTTATCTGCCAATGGATGACGAGTAACGCCACCAGCCGCTGAAAAAGCCTGATTAGCATTATCTAATTCCTGATTATAATTAAATCCATCCAATAACTGGACATCACCAGCATCATCTGGCTTAGTATCATGAATTTTATATTCCCAACGGCAAGCATTAGTACAAGTTCCCTGATTAGGGTCGCGGCGGTTAAAATAACCGGATAACAAACAACGCCCAGAGTAGGCAATGCATAGCGCGCCATGGACAAAAACTTCAATCTCCATATCCGGACACTCTTGACGAATCTCTTCAATCTCGTCCAAAGATAATTCACGCGATAAAATTACCCGAGATAAACCTTGACGTTGCCAAAATTTTACACCAGCATAATTAACCGTATTTGCCTGCACGGATAAATGAATTTCAGTCTCCGGCCAGCGATCTTTAACCATCATAATCAAACCTGGATCCGCCATAATCAAAGCATCCGGCTTCATCGCCATCAATGGTTCCATATCTTTGAGATAAGTTTTTACTTTACCATTATGTGGCAAAATATTGCTGGCAATGAACAATTTTTTACCGCGAGCTCGTGCCTCTTCAATACCTAGCTGCAATTGCTCAAGTTTAAATTCATTATTTCGCGCACGCAGACTATAGCGTGGTTGTCCAGCATAAACTGCATCAGCACCAAAATCAAATGCATATTGCAAATGCTCAAACGTACCAGCAGGTAATAATAATTCAGGCTTCTTTAACATTCTGTATTTCCCTGTTATTTCTTTCTTTTATTAAAAATCATGCCACCACGGTTAATCCCTTTACGTAGTGCTTTTTGCTCTTCTTCAGGAAGATTGATTATGTCCATGCACTCCTGAGAGCAACAACCATTAAATTCATTTTTACATTCGTCACATTGGATAAACAATAAATGGCAACCACTATTAGCACAGTTAGTATGCGTATCGGCTGGCTTACCACATTGATGGCAATGGGCAATTACTTCTTCACCAATTTGTTCAGCTAAACGCCCATCAAAAACAAAATTCTTACCGCGAAATTTATTAGCCAAGCCTTTTTGCTTAACATCATTGGCGTATTTAATAATTCCACCTTCCAGATGATAGACATTTTCAAAGCCATTATGTAACATCCATGCACTGGCTTTTTCACAGCGAATGCCACCTGTGCAATACATGATGATGTTTTTATCCTTTTGTTCCTGAAGCATTTCAACCGCCATCGGCAGTTGCTCGCGGAAAGTTTCACTAGGAATCTCCACCGCATCTTCAAAATGCCCCACTTCGTATTCGTAATGATTGCGCATATCAACAACAAGAACATCCGGATTATTCGTCATTTGATTAAATTCTTCAGCAGTTAGATATTTACCACATCTTTCCATTGAAAAATTGGGATCATCAATTCCATCAGCAACAATTTTTTCACGCACTTTAATTTTTAAAACCCAAAATGATTTACCATCATCATCTGCAGCTATATTTAGGCGGATACCATCTAAACCCTCAATAGAATAGAGATAGTCGCGAAAAGCAATCACATTATGTTCAGGAACACTAATCTGTGCATTAATTCCTTCATGTGCAAGATATACCCGACCAAGTACGCCAAGTTTGTCAAAATGCGAATACAAATCATCCCGAAATACTACCGGATCATTGATTACAAAATATTGATAAAAAGATATCGTTGTACGTTTAAAAGTCTCTGCCGCTAATTTTGCCTGTGCTTCTTCGCTAGATAAACGATTATATAAACGTTTCTCTTGACTCGTTTTACTCAGTTTAGGCAAGGGAGTTTTGTGTTGATTTGATTTATCGCGATTTTGATTCTGCATAATGATAAGCTAGTTCCGATGTATTAATAATTAAGTTCAAATAATAGCGATATTATAGCATTTATCATTAGAAAGCATAAAAAGCCAGAGTGGACTATTTAATAGAGGTAACTATTCAAAAACATCTAAAATCACCTTACTTAAAATCTACACGATATTTATTTCAACATATTTTCAATATCAAATCAAAATGTTACAAAACAGACTATTGACAAACAATGTAGAAATTTGCTACAATCTCGGGTTACAATTTACTTTATTAAAAAGGATCTAGCTTAGATGATACAACTGTACTCAGACTCAAGATGCCCGTTTTCACATCGTGTACGGATTATTTTAAATGAAAAAGACATGGATTTTAAAATCATAGATGTGAATGTTAACTCAAGACAAGATTTAATGCAACTAAATCCTTATAATGAAACTCCGGTTTTAGTTGATGACATTGACAAAAATAATAAAAAACGTGATTTAATTCTGATAGATACCAATATAGCATCTGAATATATTGATGAAAGGTTTCCTCATCCACAAATGATGCCAATTGAGCCTGCAGAAAAAGCACGGATGCGGATGACTATTCACAAATTAGACAAGGAGCTATTTCAACCAGTGCGTTTTCTTGATACTAATTTACAAAGCAAAGATGCCAAGGTAAAAAAAGAATTGGATCGCTTACGTAAAGTAATTAGTAATGCGCTTGATGAAATCGCAGCTTTGTTTGCTAACAATAAGAAAATGGATTATGTAGCTAGCACAACTTTTACTTTGCTTGATGCTTCACTATTGCCAGTATTATGGCGTTTAGGTTTTTACGAAATTGAAGTTAAAAAAACCTGGGCGGCATTAATGAAATATGCAGAAACTCAATTTAACCGTCCAAGCTTTTTAGCATCATTGACAGCTGCTGAACGTAGCATGAAACAATAAGCGGATTGACTAACATGCAAATGAAAAGCCAAAAACCATATTTAATTAGAGCACTTTATGAATGGTGTGTAGATAATGATTGCACGCCGCATTTAATGACTTTCGTTGATGCCAATACGGTTGTACCACAGCAATTTGTTAAAAATAATCAAATCGTTTTAAATATTGCATTTAGCGCGACTAAAGATCTGCTCATTGATAATGACTGGATTACTTTTCAGGCAACTTTTGGTGGTGTAGTACAAGATATTGCAATTCCGGTTGCTAATGTTTTGGGTATATTTGCCAAGGAAAGTTCTCAAGGTATGCATTTTGAACTTGAAAACTACAGCCCGACACCGCCAAGTGATCCAACACCAAGCAGTACTGGTGGATTAAAATTGGTAAAATAAATGTTAGAACTCAATCTAATCGGTTTAAACTGCCCTATCCCAGTTTTAAGAACTAAAAAATTTCTAGCAAATCTGGATTCAGGAGTACAAGTTAGCATAACAACTTCTGACCCAGCCTCCGTGCAAGATTTGCAAGATTTTTGCGCTAAAACTGGAAATCAGCTAATTCAACAAACCGTTAATAATAATCAAATTACAACAATTATACAACGCCGCTAAAAGGATGAAACTATAATGACTGAAACTGTCGCTACACCTCTTGATGAAAACCGCTTAATTAGTGAACGCCGTCAAAAATTAGCTAAATTACGTGAACAAGGAAACCCGTTTCCTAATGATTTTAAACCCAAAGATTATTCCGCATTACTTCACCAGAAATATGATGCTTTCAGCAAAGAAGAATTAGCAACAATGGACACTCACGCAGTGGTTGCTGGTCGGATGATGTTAAAACGCGTTATGGGCAAAGCATCTTTTGCAACCATTGCTGATGCAAAAGGTCGAATTCAAGCTTACATTAGCAAAGAAAATATTGGCGAAGAAGCTTATGAAGCATTTAAACACTCAGACAGCGGTGATATCCTTGGCATTAGCGGTAGCTTGATGAAAACTAAAACTGGCGAACTAAGTATTGATGCCAAAGAAGTGCGTTTGATTAGTAAAAACATTCGCCCGCTACCAGAAAAATTTCACGGCTTAAGTGATCAGGAACAACGTTATCGCCAACGCTATCTGGATTTATTTATGAATGATGAATCTAAAGAAGTATTTATCAAACGTTCAGCGATTATTCAAACTATCCGTGAAACTTTGGTTCGTCAAGACTATCTTGAAGTTGAAACGCCAATGATGCATCCAATTCCTGGTGGTGCAACTGCTAAACCGTTCGTAACTCATCATAATGCCTTAGATATGGCGCTATTTTTACGGGTTGCCCCTGAACTTTACCTAAAACGCCTTATCGTTGGTGGTATGAATCGGGTATTTGAAATCAATCGTAATTTCCGTAATGAAGGTTTATCTGCGCGTCATAATCCAGAATTTACCATGATTGAATTGTATGAGAGTTACGCTGATTATAAACGGATGATGGAAATTACTGAGCAGATCGTGCGCGAAACGGCAATGGTATCCGTTGGTAAATTGGTATTTGATTATCAAGGCAAAACTGTTGATCTGGAACAGCCATTTGATCGGTTAACTATCGTTGAGGCAATTTTAAAATATAATCCACAAATTACGAGTGAAGAAATTAATGATGTAACTTTCTTAAAAGCAGAAATTACTAAATTAACCCGTAAAGCTCCACAAACTGATTCGTTAGCAGTATTACAACTCTTGTTATTTGAAGAGAATACGGAACACTTGCTATGGAATCCAACTTTCATTATGGATCATCCAATTGAAACCTCTCCGCTAGCTCGTCAATCTGACACTAACCCCGGAATTACCGAGCGTTTTGAACTTTTTGTGGTTGGTCGCGAATTAGCAAATGGTTATTCGGAGTTAAATGATCCGGAAGATCAGGCTGCACGCTTCAAACAACAAGTTGAACAAAAAGACGCTGGTGATGAAGAAGCAATGCATTATGATTCAGACTATATCCGCGCGCTGGAGTACGCAATGCCGCCTACCGGTGGTTTAGGTATCGGAATTGATCGTTTAGTAATGCTCTTAACTGACTCAGCATCAATTCGTGACGTAATATTTTTCCCACATATGCGTCCAGAATAATAACAGGCATAAGGTGCAGATACTTCTAACAATTCTGCACCTTATCGCGTCTCATTTACGCAAAATATTAACCACAATCCCCTGATCATAATTACCAAAACCTTTACCAAAAATATTTACACCACCCGGATTATCGGTTTCCTGCGGTGAAATTATTTTGAATTTTGCATCATTATTATGAGATAAACTAAGTTCATCAATTGTGACCTCTGAGACAAGCTCACCATTGATATAAGTTCCAGTTGAAGTAATCTTTATGGTAACAAGTTTTCCATATTCAGTCAGATACCACCATTTTGGCGTATAAGTACCCTTAAGTTTACCAAAATCACCAGGACTTACCCATTTGCCAATAGTCAGATCATTAATACTAAAATAGATATCAGATAGAAAATTTTCATTAATCCCGGGAGCTTCAGAGCATAATTCGATACTTATTTCTAACTCACTAATTTTGCTTGTATTTTCAAACATAAAACTAGGTAGATTATATTCAATTTCTCCGTGTGCAAACCAGAGAATTCCAGCATTGTAACGCTCTGGATGGCTAAAATAACGTGGATCATCACAAACTCCAATCAAAGCACTCACCGTAGATAGACCACACGTACCACTAACGTTATACGCAGAGAAATGCCCAACGGCTAATTCAAATTGTTGCAACTGTCGCAGTGAATTATTAACTTTCTGCTCAAAAACTAAATGATAGTCTGTCAAGATAACCCGACAGACTTTTTGTGTGCCTCGATTAGCTTTGATATTTTCGCATTTTACAATTTGTGCCTGCTCCAGTATTTCAATATGCTTGGCGATAATCGTTGATGATAGCTGTAATTCGTGCGCTAACTCTTTGATATTCTTGTGTTCAGGCAATAAATTCTCAATTATTTTTAGTCGAGTTTCTGAAGCTAATGCATTAAAAAATAGCACATTATCAGAATTAACCTTTATTTCCACGCTTACCCCCTACTCTACACATAAAATATTCCCCATGGTTAATTATAACTATTTTTAGCAATTTAATCAACAATATTGTTTATTAATCAAAAAAACAGCTGTAATATTGATGTAACATATTGTTGCAACGCACAATCATCTGTAATTGACTTTTTATATAGCTTGGCATATAATTTCGTTTAATCAACATATTTATTGATTAATCAATAAAGCTTTAACACATTTATATACGGAGATATTTTAATGGAAAAGCCTAAAGGTTTTGGCAAAACGCTCTTTTCTTACGCTTGTGGAGCATTCGGGCATGATGTATTTTATGCCGCACTATCCTCTTATCTAATAATGTTCATTACCTCACAATTATTCAATCCCGGACAAACTGGAATCAGTGAAGCCACTAGCGAAAAAATGATTGCAATTGTAACTACCATGTTGTTTGTGTTACGTTTTGTTGAATTAATTATTGATCCAATGATTGGTGGTGTGGTGGATAACACCAGATCCCGCTGGGGCAAATTTAAACCATGGATTCTCTTTGGTGGTACAATCGGTTCGGTGTGTATTGTCTTATTGTTTACTGATCTAGGTGGTTTGTCAACTTCTAATCCATTCCTTTATATTATCCTATTCATTGTAATATTTGCTGTACTTGATATTGTATATTCATTCAAAGATATTGCTTTTTGGGGTATGATACCAGCACTTGCAACTAATAGTGCACAGCGCGAATCAGTTGGTGTTTTTGCGCGGATTGCATCAACACTGGGACAGTCAATTGTGGCTTTTTCAATTGTACCAATAGTAATCTATTTCTCAAAAAACCATACTCAATCAGCAACCGTAATCGGTGATAAACAAGGCTGGCTGGTTTTTGCAATACTGGTTGGAGCAGTTTCTCTAATTGGGGGAATCATCACAGTCATTGGAGCTAAAGAGCAAAGCTCCGCACTCCGTCAAAGCTCAGAAAAAACCAGTATCTTAAAAGTATTTAAGGCTATCGGACATAATGATCAATTATTATGGTTAGCCGTTTCTTATGGTTTGTTTGCATTAGGCTATGTAGTTTGCTCATCATTCTTGCTCTATTATTTCACATATATTTTTGGTGATGCCGCTAGTTTCGCAATTATTGGAACATTAAATTTAGCTCTAGGTTTTGTAGCCGTTGCCCTGTTTCCAGTATTAAGCCGCTTATTCAAAGGTAGAAAAAATCTATTTATCGTGGGTATTGTGGTAATGGTAATTGGCTTAATTATCTTTGGCTTAGCTGGTAAAAACTTACCAACCATCTTAACAGGTTATGTATTATTTTTCTTCCCATACCCGATTTTATTTGTCTGTGTTCTCTTAATGTTAACCGATAGCGTGGAATATGGACAACTTAAAACCGGAACTCGCTCTGAAGGAACAACTCTTTGCGTAAGACCATTATTGGATAAATTGGCTGGTGCTATTTCCAATGGTGTGGTTGGTTTTACGGCTATCTGGGTGGCAATGACTAATAACGCCACAGCACAGAGTGTTGCTGCCGCTCCGGGAAATGTTATGAAATTCAAAATAATCATGTTTGGAATTCCAATTGTCTTATTTATCTTATCCGTGATTATTTTTATGAAAAAAGTAAAACTTACTGAAAAATTCCATGATGACGTGCTAGACAAGCTATGCAGCAAACTTGGTGTTAGCAAGAATGAAATCTCATCATGAGTAAAATTATTAGCCTTCACGGTAACAATAGCAGCTTGATCCTTGCTTGTAATGATACAGATTTGCCACAAGTTGTTTATTGGGGGAGCTTATTAAAACTCTCAAAGGATGAGCAGCAACAGCTCTTAACTCAGTTAGTTCGACCAGTTCCGCAAGCTTTTTTGGATGAGGATGTGCCACTAACTTTAGTTCCGCTTTGGGGAAATGGTGGCTTTCAGCTTAATGCGCTAGCTGGATCGTCTGTGGCAGGTCACAATTGGGCTCCACAATTTAAAAAGATTATTTCTCTTGATAGCACAGCTAATAGCTTAATTATCTGTGCTCAAGATGAGCAAAGTGAATTAGAATTAAAAATTAACCTGACCATTAATCAATGGGATGTTATTGAGCACAGCATCACATTAACCAATCTTGGTACACAAGATTATCAACTGGATGGATTATTACTAAGCCTACCACTTAATGCGCAAATTAACGATATGATGCAATTTCACGGGCGCTGGATTCATGAATTTCAAACTCAGCGCAGTAAAATCGATCAACCATGTTATGTAGTAGAAAATCTCAAAGGGCGTACCTCCAATGATAATCCACCATTATTAATTGTTGGTAGTAACGGCTTTAACCAGCAAAGCGGAAATGTTTATGGCTTTCATCTTGGCTGGAGCGGTAATCATACTTACAAGGTAAATACTCTCAGCGATGGACGAAAATTAGTCCAGTTTGGCGAAAGGCTATTACCTAGTGAAATAATGCTTGAATCTGGAGCACGCTATAGCACACCAACGTTATATGCTTCGTTTTCTGATTCTGGTCTTAATGGATTTAGCCATAATTTTCATAGTTTCATCCGTCAAAGCAATAAATTTATACCGCACATACTCCCCTATCGTCCGATTCATTTTAATACTTGGGAAGCGATGTATTTTGAGCATAATCTCACTCAAATCAGTCAATTAATTGAGCGAGCTGCCTCAATCGGAGTAGAAAGGTTTATCTTAGATGATGGCTGGTTTAAGGGGCGTAATAATGAGCGTGCCGGACTTGGCGACTGGTTCATTGATAAAGAAAAACATCCACAAGGTTTAACCCCGATAATTGAACAAGTGTTGGCAAATGGTATGGAATTTGGCTTATGGTTTGAACCAGAAATGGTTAATCCTGATTCAGATTTGTTTCGTGCACACCCTGAATGGATGTTACAAGTTCAAGATTATTCACAACCTTTGGGGCGCTATCAATATGTGCTTAATTTGGCAATTCCTGAAGCTTATGCTTATATTCATCAATGTATTTATGATTTACTCAGTCAAAATAAAATCTCTTACATTAAATGGGATATGAATCGTGATTTAGTTCAGGCTGGAGGTGTTAATGGGCAAGCAGGAGTACATCAACAAGTTTTGGCAACTTATCGTTTAATTGAGCAGTTACATCATGAATTTCCTAAAGTAGAAATCGAAAGCTGTGCATCAGGTGGTGCTCGGGCTGATTTATGTATCCTACGCTATACCAATCGGGTCTGGACATCTGATTGTAATGATCCTTATGAGCGACAAAGTATTCAGCTCGGATTTAGTTATTTCTTCCCTGCTGAAATCATGGGTTCACATTTTGGTCCAGCGCAAGCACACACCACCAATCGTTTAAGCACACTGGAATATCGCATCTTAACAAATTTCTTTGGACATCTTGGTTTTGAACAAAATCTGCTGGAATTAAGCGATGCAGAGTGCCAGCAATTAGCGCACTATCTAAAATTATACAAACAGTATCGTGGATTAATCCATTCTGGGCGTTTGGTGCGAATTGATACCATTGATAGCGGACAAAACATTTACGGTGTCGTTAATCCTGCACAAACTCAAGCACTATTTGCGATTGTGCAAAATGACTTCCCATACAATATGATTGCTGATAAATTACGAATTAGCTATCTCAATCCTGAAGCAACATATAAAGTTAAGCTCTTGAATACACAGGAAAATACGGGGTATTTAATGAAGAAATCAGTTCCTTTGTGTGCTGGTGAGTTGGTTATCAGTGGTAAGCTTATTGCTGAGATTGGGATACAATTGCCGATTATGCATCCACAGAGTATTTTGTTAGTGTCTTTTGAAGCAAACATAATCTAAGTTATTAACAATGTAAACATTATACTAAAGAATTACAGGAAATTGAGATGAGTTCTCAGAAATTTACTATAGATGAAAGATTCGCGTTTTGGAACGTTTATGATAAGAAATGTATTTATTGTGGAGAACCTATTACAGAACTATCTAGCCTCAGAATTGATCATTTAGTTCCTGAAATCTTAACTAGTCAAGAACATGAAGAGGACTTTCATAGCTTGCTAGAAAAACATAATCTTCCAAAAGACTATGATATTTTCTCATATTACAATTTGGTTGCAAGCTATTCAAGATGTAATGGAATGAAATCATCTAAAACTGGTTTAGCTATAAACTCTATCATTTTGGAGCTTGCTAGTACTAAAGCACCTATAATAATAAAAAAAGTTGAAACACTTAGAAAAAAGATAGCTGCGAATGACGTTAGTCAATATTCTACTGTACCATTTACTTTAAAATTTAGAGATAATATCCAAAAAGGACTATTAAGTAAAAGTAAGTTGGTGGATTTATACGACTTACCTGTGTATATTGGCGGCGTAGAAGATTTTAGTTTGGAAGGATTTGATGGTAAATGCCCCAATAATCCACCTAGAATAAACACAGTTTCAGAATATATCAATGCGTTAAAAAATGGGTGGTATCCCGACACTACATTTTCAATAAAAATGTCAGGATGGTTTGAAAAGGTAAGGTGTTTTCTGCACGCATTAGAAAGAGCTAAATTACCTCAGATAAGTTATTTCTCTGACAGTCAATTTAGTTTTAAAAAGCTCCACGAATTTTCTGACATGATAGCATACCCTTCATACGTACCTACATCTGAACTAGATCTCCACCACTATCATTTTAATCAAAATAACTCCTTGAGTAGCTATTTTGAGTACTTATCATCTATACAAACTCCAGTAAAAATTGATAAGTGTGAAGATGATATTCTTTCATTTGAATCAGAATCTACGCATTTTTATCTTGAAGAATTACTTAGAGCAGATATTAGTGGAAATGGATATGAAGAAATACTATGTTTATTAGGGGTACAGATAGTAGGTGGAAGTTTAGGATTTTCAAGTATTGTTTTATTGCAAAAATATAACCCAGATGATTTAATTAGATACATATCATATTCAATGTATCTTTGACTTAGACATAGCTATTAAATAAACTTACTTTAAATGTAAATATTAAAAGATTAAATTAGGGCTGTTCTTTTAAGTTAAATTATCTAATGACAGACAAAACATCATCAATAGGAGCATATATGTACTTAGGCGTTGATTACTACCCCGAACAATGGGACAAAGAATGGTTAGAGCAAGATTTAGCACGGATGGTTAAATCAAATATTAATTGTATCCGGATTGCCGAATTTGCTTGGCATCTGATGGAGCCAAGTGCGGATAATTTTCAGTTTGACTATTTCCGCCATGTCTTAGATCGTGCGGAGCATTACGGTATCAAGGTTATGCTCGGTACGCCAACTGCGACATTACCAGCATGGCTGGCTAAAGCTCATCCGGAAGTACTTTCGGTCGATGAGTTTGGGATTAAGCGTCATTTTGGCGGACGACGCCAAGCCTGTCTTAATTCCCCAGTTTATCTTGAGCGCAGCGATAAAATAACCCAGCAAATGGCATTAGCTTACCGAGAACATCCGGCAGTAATTTCATGGCAAATTGATAATGAACTTGGGCATGAAACCAGTGACTGGTGTTACTGTGAACATTGCGAACTTGAATTTCAAAATTATCTTGCTCATGAATATCAATCAATTGATGATCTAAATTATCGTTTTGGTACGGTATTCTGGTCGCAAACCTATAACGATTTTAGCGAAGTAGAATTGCCCAAACCAACTATTCCCGCCAAAAACCCCGGTTTGATGTTGGCTTTTTACCGTTTCCGAGCATTAACAATTACTAAATTTACTGGGCGCCAAGCGAAAATCTTACGCGAGATTGTGCCCTCCACGCAAACTATTACCCATAATTTCCCCGGTGATTACTATAATAAAGCGCAGAATTTCACTGATATATCTGAAGAGCTGGATGTAGTTGCGCTAAATAACTATCCCGTATGGGGCGGTTTGGAGCAGCCAGTTGAATATGGTAAAATTGCAATGAAACTTGACCAAACCCGTGGTTTTCTACCCGGCAAACATTTCTGGATTACCGAGCAGCTCATCGGTGCACAAGCGCATACCATCATGGGCTACTTACCACGTCCAGGACAAGCGCGACTATGGTCATGGCAGGCAATGTTGCATGGCTGCAATAATCTAATTTATTTCCGCTGGCGCACAGCCACCAAAGGCGCTGAGCAGTTTTGTTATGGCGTACTAGATCAGGATAATCAAGATGGCCCACGTTATCATGAGATGAAACAAATTTTTGCTGAAGCGCTTGAGCATCAGGCAGAGATAAATCTACCGATCAATGCCAAGGTTGCCCTACTCTATAATCCAGATAATATTTATGCTTGGAAAATTCAACCACAATCAACTGGACTAGATATTCACCACGAGCATTTTAGACTCTATCAAGGATTTAAACGCCTGAATATACCAGTTGATGTAATTGACATTCGCCATACTCTGGATTCCTATTCGGTTATTCTACTACCCGCCCCAATGCTATTAATTGGGCCACAAATTGAGAAATTAAAACAATTTATGCAAAATGGTGGTACAGTAATCAGCAGTTTTAGAGCCGGAATCAAAGATTATGATAATGCGGTGTATTTTAATCAGGCTAATCCGTGGTTAAAATTGGCTAATATTAAGAGCTATTATATTGAGTCCCTAGGTAATACTCGTCACGAAGAAATCATTGGTACCGAAGGTAAATTCTCAGCAAGCGTGTGGCGCGATATGTTGGAGGTTGTTGATTCAACACAAGCACAAGGACTCTACCGTTATACTGATGAATTTGCTGACTACTTTGCAGTAACCGAAAGCCAAATTGGTAGTGGTAAACTAATTCATGTTAGTACTGCGGTTGTTGAAGAAGAATTTTGGCGTAAACTAGCCCAAAAGGTAGCAAATCAGCATCAGCTTAAATATAACGAAACACCGTATGGCGTAGAGCTAATTCATCGCGGACATAAACGTTTTATTCTGAACCATAATGCAAACAGCGTAGTATTTGAAAATTATACGCTACAACCTTATGCTGTGATTATTGAGGCTATTTAATATAAATATCGATACTGCCAAAATATAGCCAAGCAGTTACTATTTAAAAAGAGATTATTATGCAAGACATAAACAACAAACTAACTACACAATTTGATCAACTATTCATTAATGATAACGCAAAACGTCTATTCTTTGCTCCGGGGCGTGTTAACCTAATTGGTGAGCACACTGACTATAATGGTGGAAATGTTTTCCCCTGTGCCCTAGACATTGGAACTTATGCATTAGTTGCTGCTCGCAATGATGGCTTATGCCGTTTTTATTCTCTTAATTTCCCAGCGCAAAGCGTTATCGAATTTGAAGTTTCTAATCTGGAGTTTAATACTGCGCATAATTGGGCAAACTATCCCAAAGGCGTAATGGTTGAATTTATCAAAAACGGTGCGACACTTAACCAGGGTTTTGATTGCGTATTTTATGGCAATATTCCCAATGGCGCAGGGTTATCATCCTCTGCCTCTATCGAAGTTCTCATGGGCACAATTTTAAATGACTATCTAAGCACAGCTTATGACCCAGTACAAATTGCACTAATCGGGCAAGCCGCCGAAAATAAATATATTGGCGTTGGGTGTGGAATTATGGATCAATTTGCCTCAGCTATGGGACGAGAAAATCACGCAATCTTACTTGATTGTAATAGTTTAAATTACCAATATGCACCGTTAAATATTGCTGGTTATAAATTAGTAATTGCCAATACCAACAAACAACGCGGACTTGCTGATTCAAAATATAATGAACGACTTGGTGAATGTCAAGAAGCGTTAAAGCTATTACAATCACGGTTGGAAATTAAAGCTTTGGGAGAACTAAGCATCGCAACTTTGGAACAAAATCAGGATTTATTTACCAATCAGACTATCTATCAACGAGCACGCCATGCGGTTGCTGAAAATCAACGAACATTAGCCGCAGTAGAAGCTTTGCACAACAATGACTTAATTAAATTTGGTGAACTAATGAAACAATCACATATTTCATTACGCGATGATTATGCAGTAACTGGTAAAGAACTTGATGTACTGGTAGCCGCAGCTTGGCAACATTCAGGCTGTATCGGTGCACGGATGACGGGTGCTGGCTTTGGTGGCTGCACGGTTAATTTAGTTAAGACTGACAATGTCGAAGATTTTATTAACCAAGTTGGTGCTGAATATCGTAAACAAACTAATTTATGCGCAGAATTTTATGTGGTTAATCCGGGAGATGGCGCACGTAAACTAAAGGAGTTTTTGGCATGAGTATAACAATTAAACAACAAGTGATTGCAAAACATTTAGAGCAAGATATTATTGAATATCAGCTAATTAGTGCAAATGGATTTCAGGTTAATTTCCTCAACTATGGCGGAATCATCAGTGGAATTTATACGCATGATGCACAAGGCAAACTGGATAATGTCGTGCTTAGCCGTAATGAGTTTGACCCAGAAAACCCTGGACACTGGGGCGCAATAACTGGGAGAATTGCGGGAAGAATTGTAGGCGCAAAATTTGAGCTCGAAGGACAAGAATATCAGTTAAATGATAATAAATTAGGTAATAACCTCCACGGCGGACCAGGTGGAATCGATAAACAAATCTGGCAAGTAACGCTACTTGCTGATGGTGCAGAATTAAGTCACCTTAGTCCGGATGGTACGGCTAAATTTCCAGCCAATGTACATTTTAAAGTACGTTATCAAATTACACAGGATAATCGATTAAGCATTAGTTATAGCGCAACTTGTGACCGTACAACGATCATTAACCTCACCAATCATAGTTATTTTGATTTAAGTGCGGGTAAAAATGCGCTGGGAATGGAATTAGAAGTACCAGCAGCCCAATATGGTGAAATTGATGCAACTGGCTGCGTTACTGGTAAACTAAGCTCGGTAGCTGGTACACCATTTGATTTTCGTAAGAAAAAAACACTCGGGCAAGATATTTTTGCAAAGCACACCCAGCTAGAATTAGCTAATCAAGGTTATGACCATCCATTTGTTTTAGACAATACACAACCGATTAGACTCTTTGACCCACTGAGCGGACGAACTCTAGAAATTACTACTGATGAGCCATGTTGTGTGGTTTATTCTGCCAATTTCACCACCCCAAAACACATAGCTGTTTGTCTTGAAACTCAGAGAATGCCTAATGCGATTAACTGGCCAGAATTTCGTGAAAGCGTAATTTTTTCTCCAGACAAAGCTTATCATAGTCAAACACATTGGCAATTTGGAGTTAAGTAAAATGACAAATACTCTAATCATGCACGTAGAAACATTGCTGGCTAAAGCTACGGCTATTGGCTTAATTGAAAAGCGTGATCTGATATATTTTCGGAATCATTATGCACAGCTATTTGGCTATGAGTTGGGTAATGAAACCCAACAAATTAATCCCAAACTGGAGCAATTAAATTTAGCAGATATTACTAGCCAAATTTACCATGTCCTTGATGGAAATCAAATTACCAGCCTTGGCAATACTAAAGAACAAATTGAAACGCGGATAATTGATGAACTAATGCCACGCCCAAGTACAATTGAATCTAAATTCAGACAAATTGAACAAACACAAGGGATTGAAGCTGCACTTGATTGGTATTACTTATTAAGCCAAAACACCAACTATATCAAAACAGCAGATATTGCAAAAAATCAAAGCTGGAGCACCGAGACTGAATATGGTAATCTTGAAATAACCATTAATCTCTCCAAGCCAGAAAAAGATCCACTTGAAATAGCCAAACTTAAATCCCTGCAAAAGAAAACCACAGATGGTTATCCGCAATGTTTACTTTGTATTGAGAATGAAGGCTACAGCGGAGACTTTAATAAACCAGCGCGCCAAAATCATCGCATGCTACGACTAAACCTTGATAATAATGCATGGTATTTTCAGTACTCCCCTTATCTTTACTATCCAGAACATTCGATAGTAATTAATCAGCAACATCAGGATATGCAGATCAATCAGCAGGCATTAAAAAATATGTTCTCATTTGTTGAACAAATTCCGCATTACCTGATTGGTTCAAATAGCGATATTCCGATTGTAGGCGGCTCAATTTTAAATCACGATCATTATCAGGCAGGTAATTATGTTTTCCCAATAGAGAAAGCTACAGTACGTTTTAGTCATTCGTTGGTAAAATTTAGCAATGTTACGATTAATTATCTTAATTGGCCATTATCAACATTGCAACTAATTGGTACAAAGCAAGATTTACTCCAGCTGTCAGAATTAGTAATTCAAAAATGGTATGTTTACAATAATCCTGAACTAGGTATCATTTCAGCATCCGATCAAGGCGTTCGTCATAATGCAATCACACCAATTTTACGTAGATTATCTGATAGTGATGATATTTATTGCCTCTATCTGATTTTACGTAATAATCGCACCAGTGATGAACATCCTGAGGGAATATTCCATCCTCATCGTGAATTACACCACATTAAAAAAGAAAATATTGGTTTGATTGAGGCAATGGGATTAGCAATACTCCCAGGCAGACTGGCAGCAGAATTAAAAGAATTGGAAAGCTTACTACTCTTAAATGATGCAGATAGCGCAGTAACCAGCCTGCTCTTTGATGAAACTCTGGTTAAACATGAGGAGTGGCTAAAAGCATTATACATAAAATATCCACTTTTTTCACCTAACAATGTACAGCAGATTTTACAAATTGAAGTAGGACTGAAATTTAGCCAAGTCCTTGAAAATTGTGGTGTTTTTAAACTGTGTTCATCTGGTGACAGCGGACTAAGAGAATTCTTGTCTAGCTTAGATGCTTAGCTATAAATATGTTAACACATTAAAACCACAATTAAATATGTTATAATTTACATCTGTTTATTTTTTTAAGGAATTACGCATGAGAACACCTCACCAAAATCTAACTGAAAGTTTTCCAGAGTTAAAAGAAGCGTTTCATCATTTAAAAGTTAATGATCATCACTTTCAACACGTTTTGAAACAGTATGAAGAACTAGATACACAAGTTCACAAAGTGGATCACGAACAAGAAGCAATGAGTGAAATTGAGTTGGAAAAAGTGAAAAAAGAAAGGGTAATTTTAAAAGATACTCTATATACACTTATGACTAAATGCAAAGCTGAAATGAACTTATAAAAGCAATGCATCGCTGAGCTGCAAAACCAGACCACTAGGTAATTAGAGCATATCTTTAAGATTGCATCTAATTAAAGTTTTTCAGCTCAGTTATAATGTATAACAATTCGTCCATCATTACCAATAAATAAAACAATAATATGATGAGACTTTCAGTATCATAATTAAGGGGATATAATGTGCCCCATAGTCAAGACCAATTTATCCCAATCTATAGAAACCCAGTTTTAAATTACGCAGCATCTTTTAGTTCATTGAATGCTGCTTTATC
>RXJX01000002.1 GCA_003963245.1 Neisseriaceae bacterium | reverse complement strand
TCGCCGATGATAGTGTGGTTCGCCCATGCGAAAGTAGGACATTGCCAGGCTCCAAACATAAGCCCAGAGTATCTCTGGGCTTTTTATTTATTTGATAGCATTTATAACTCTTAATTCCTAAGGCTATTTAGCTATCATCTAATTTGCTCTTATTTACATAAAACACTACAAAGATATAAACTAGTACAAAGAAAATTATGTAAATATGACATTATCCCTATTCAAACTATCATATCTCCCTCCATATGCCAATGAGCATTTGCTCGGCGGCTTATATGGAGCTGTTAGAAACCTAATTTATTTACTACTACTATGGTATGGCGCATTTAGAACAAAATCATATTCAGGTGGTGGAATAATACTTCTACCACTTGCTACGTTGATCCAAACCACTACTATATCTGCGCTAGCATACAAAATGCTTGAATCATTACTATTTCTAACGATCTGTTCAAAAAATATCCTTTTTCCAATTCTTTGTGTAAAATATAGCTCGGTAGTAATTTGTGCAGGATAAGTGATTGGGCGTCGATATTTGCAATTTATCTCTGCTATAATCGGAACACTATTGCCTGTACTCATATCTATCCCATGATGACGTAACCAATTAATTCTACATTCTTGCATATAGACCAGATATAGAGTATGATTAACATGATTAAATGAATCCATATCCTGCCAACGGATATCGTGTGTATTGCTAAATAAAAGAGTTTTGTTTTTGCTCATATGTTTCTACAATATAAATTAATCCTTAATTATACCAATAATCATTATGATTTTTACGGTAAAATAATTCACTAAATTATTTATTAGAGGTATTTATTATGAGTATTATTACTAGGGTTGGTACTACAGCTAGATGGTCGGATGTAGTTATATTTAATAACGTCCTTTATACTGTTGAAGTACCAACTATCTTGGAGGTTGGGTTAAAAGATCAAACGAAAGAAGTTTTAAGTAACATTGCTAAAATACTAAATGAAAATGGTAGTGACAAAAAGCATATTTTAAATGTAACGATTTATTTGAAGGACATTACTCAGATTGATGAATTTAATCAAATCTGGGATAAATGGCTACCACTTGGCAGCGCACCAGTTCGTGCCTGTGTTGAAGCAAGGCTTGCTAATCCGAGATATTTAGTTGAAATTCAATTAAGCGCGGCAATCATTAATACTGACGCGCAAGTTAAATTTATGACCTAATCTAAGGCTATTTGTTTATTTTGGGGACTAAATTATATAGTTGGCGATAACGTTTATCCTGTAGAGTGTCACGGAAATTAGAATTATAAACTGGAAAAGTTAGTACTGCTAATTTTACCAGTCGTTCGGCGTCAGCTTTATTACCCAGATTCCAATCCAGCATGGCTTCCTTAATCAACGTATCTGGATATGGATGAAAACTATCAAATTTATGGGTGTATTCATATTGTGTTTTTAATGGGTATAAAGCATCGGTAAAATCTGTGTCAACGTTGATGTAGTTATCCAAGGTATATGCAGCATGATATGACCAAAGCAAGTTATGGTCGACTAAGTTTTGCAAATATTTAGCCTGAGCGTTAAAACTCTTTTGATCATCTGGAGTATCATAATAATCAACCATAGTATCAAAGATTATACTGCTCTTTATAATCAAGTAAACTAACCCGCAGATTGGTAATATGCTAACAGCAATGGCTGACTTGCTAGAAATCTTTACCCAAGGTTTGTCCATGGACAGGAACATAATTAGACCAGAGAGGAAATACATATACCAGAGCGGATATTCATTCATGCTATGTGCTAACGTAGTAGATATCATGCATAGCAGAATTATGCTCTCCACGCCATGATTCTGCTTTAATAAACGATAAACGCCTAATCCAATCCCACCCAGTGCTATGATTGTGCCAATTAATCCTGTTTCTGCCAGTAATTGCAGGACTAAGTTATGGCAATTGGTAAAAAGTCCGCTATTTAAAGCTGCATGAGGAAATAAATGATGTAACTTGACACCATTTTTTGTATATTCATTCCAACCTATACCAAAGATAGGATACTCTTTGAATGTTATCCATGCTTTATCCCATTCTACGCCACGCCTTCCAGTGCCGCTCTCGCTGTCGAGTCTGCCAAGCCCAGAACTAAAGTTATTATGAGTGGTAAATAACTTGTGAATTAGTGGATAAAAATATTCAAATGCAAATAAAGCAATAGATGCTATGAAAATGATATGTAATAATCGTTTACTTTGCAAATCTCTTTTACGGATAAAATAAACTGCACTAATGACTAATGCAAAGCCAAAGTAAATAAAAACACTTCTTGAAGCGGAAATAGTTAAACTGAAGCTAAGCCACATTAGAAGTGGATAAAATATTTTAGCACTGATTCTGCGTTGCTGAAATAAGTATATTAATGCAAAACTACCCCAGCTTAAATAATGTGCATAATGATTGCGTTGCCCAAAATGTCCAAAAATGTTAGTTGTTGGGTGAGAACTATCATAAAAAATCATACTGCCAAAATAATTAGTAGAGCCTGTATACTGAATAAAGCCAATTAACGACTGTAAAATGGCTCCGATTACTAGTGCATAGGAAATTCTGCTTACAACAAATTTAATTCCATAAGTATTTTTGAAGGTATTAATTGCAATAGCTACAAGAATACATGTAAACAATTCCAATGCGGCAACATAGTTTAATCCAGGGTAATCAATTGGGATTATGTATTGCTGTAAGCATAAATAAATAGCCAACATGGCTAGTGGTAATGTAATTAAAGGAATGCTAATTGTATTTATGTAAAAGAGGGTAAATACAAATAATCCTAATATTGCCCACGCAACTGTAATTTCCGCCCAAAACTGTGGTTGAGGATCATAATGGACATTATTTAACTCTGGTAATACTAGTAAAATGACGAGTCCCAAGAGGAAGAATGATTTATTAAAACTATTATTTTCTGACATTAAAAATCTGCTTTTAAATAAAATTGAGTGGTTTATTTTATCACAAGCTCGCTCCTGTGATAAAATCGCAAATGTTTGCCTTTGATAAAATCATCTACTTTAGGTGAAAGTGGCATATTTAACGACAGTATTTATTAGATAATATTCTGATTTAATTGACTAATAATAAAACACATAAATTTTTGCTGGGTGTATCATACATGAAAAAAATCTTAGTACCGCTAATGGCCGCAGGCTTAATTTTGGCAGGATGTTCCAAAAAAGAGGTGAAAACTGCTCCAGAAAAGCATGTTGATGTACAAGTTGTACATGCTTATAATGTTCCTTACGTTTATGATTATCCTGCAATTGTTCAAGGTGTTGTAGATTATCCTGTAATTCCCCGAGTGAGCGGTGCAATTTTTAAACAGTACTACACTGAGGGTACATACGTTAAAAAAGACACTCCTTTATATCAAATTGATCCGCGTCCTTTTGAACTTGATCTACAAACTTATCAAGGTAATTTGATTCGTGATAAAGCGTCAATGGATAATTATAAAATTATCTATGAGCGTTATGTAAAATTATATGCGGCACAAGCGGTATCCAAACAAGATCTGGAATTACAGACAATTAATTATCAAACCGCAGTGGGTAATGTAAAAACTGATGAGGCTAATATTAATCAGGCTAAATTGAATCTGGAATACTCTGTTGTCAGAGCTCCTGCAGATGGTTATATAGCAGAACGTCAAGTAACTGTAGGTAACATGGTTACAGCATGGCAAACAGTAATGAATCAAATCAATTCAGTGAATGATATGTACATTACGTTTTCTATGCCAGAAAATGATCGCTTAGTAATCCAAAATGGTGTTAATAATGGTGTGATTACCGTTCCTCCTGCATTTAAATTCAGAACAGATCTGCAATTGGCAGATGGTACCATGATGAAAAATAGCGGGTATGTACAGTTCACTGATACCAGAATTAGCCTGCAAAACGGAGTGTGGAATATGCGGGCTTATGTTGATAATACGAATCTGAGAAATCAACTTTTGTCTGGGCAGTTTGTTCATATTTATTTGAATGGTGTGACATATAAAGACTCTTTTGCTATTCCTCAAGAGTCTGTGTTCCGTGATGATAAAGGTGCTTTTGTTTATGTAGTTAAAGATGGTAAAATTGCTAAACAACCAATTGTGACAGGTCCAATGACTGGTGAGTTATGGATTATCAAATCTGGTTTGAGTGATGGTATGAAGGTTGTAACTGCTGGTGGTGTTAAGGTTATGAATGGTGACAAGGTTATTGTTGATAACACAGATGATCAGAGCAAAATTAATCCGAACAATCCTATGATTGCCTCGGCGCCTAAAGCTGTTACTCCAGCAAAAACAAATGCCTCGGCTTATAAAGGCGATGTTAAGAAACGTGCCGTAGTTATCGAGAGTTCAGCAAATATTTACGATGGTAAATATTAATAGGCTAGAAGTATTAAATATCGATTAACTTTATAATCGAGCTATAGCAAGATTGATATGAAGTATCAGTCTTGCTATAGCTGATGTGGATTTAAAAGTATAGTAGATTAATACAAAATTAAGTGTTAGTTATTCAGAATAAAGGAATCAGCTAGATGTTTTGTCGCTTTTTTATTTTAAGACCAGTTTTATCAATGGTAATTTCCATTATCATTACGATTGCTGGTCTGATTTCTATGGCGGTTTCCCCCATTGAGCAATACCCCTCGATTGTTCCACCTTGTTTGAATATTTCAGTTCCTTTCCCTGGCGCTAACTCGGAGACTATTGCAAATGCCGTGGCAGCACCGATTGAAGATCAAATGTCGGGTGTAGCTGGTATGATTTATATGCAATCGGCAAGCCAAAATGGTAGTAATAGTTTGTCATTAAACGTTTATTTCCAAACTGGTACCAATTTACAGCTGGTTGAGGCGGATGCTCTGAATCGGATTAACACTGCAATGCCACAGTTACCAACTCAGGTACAAGCTCAAGGTGTGACCATGCGCTTACAAAACCCTGATTTGTTTATTGTGACTCCTTTTTATTCAGATACTGGTAAGCCAGATCAATTATTTATTAGTAACTATGTTCAACGTTATGTTTATCCTTTAGTTGAGCAAATTCCTGGTGTTGGGGTGGTTTCAATTTTGGGTCAACGCCAATTTGCAATGCGAATTTTGACTGATCCAAACAAATTAAAGTACTACAATATTGGTGTTGCAGATATCAAAAATGCGGTTAATGATCAAAACTGGCCGTATGCGATTGGTTTAAATGCAATGGCACCAATGTCTGGCCCGCAGAAATATAACTTTTTGATTAATTCAACTGGCTATATGACTGAAGAGTCACAATTTGAGAATATTGTGCTGCGTGCGACTGAGAGTAATGCTCAGGTAGTTAGGATTAAAGATGTTGCTAAGGTTAAATTGGATGCGCAACAATACATTACCTACTTTAAGTCTGTTGTTCGCGATCCTAGTACTCATGAGCTTAAGGTCGTTCCTGCAACAGCTTTAGCATTATATCTTGTACCTGGTGCTAATCAGATTCAGGTTAAAAAAGATTATATGAACTTATTGAGTGAAATCTCAAAGCATATGCCAGATGGCGTTAAGTTCTATAATCACTATGATTCTTCAGAGTTTGTGATTTTATCTGTTGAGGCAGTAGTGTCTACACTTATTATTGCCTTTATTTTGGTATTCTGTGTAGTGATGTTGTTTATTCAAAACATCAAGGGTACGATTATCCCAGTGATCGCAATTCCAGTTGCAATTATTGGAACTTTTGCTGGAACGTTCGCTTTGGGCTTTTCAATTAACACGCTGACTTTATTTGGGATGGTGCTGGCGATTGGGATTGTAGTGGATGACGCGATCGTGGTGCTGGAAAACGTTGAGCGTTTGATGGCTGAAGAAGGTTTAAATTCAGTACAAGCTGCGATAAAAGGAATGGAGCAGGTAGCTGCGCCAGTTATTGCCGTGGTTTGCGTATTAAATGCGGTGTTTATTCCGGTTGCGTTTTTAGGTGGTTTTAGTGGTATTTTGATGCAGCAATTTGCCGTGACAATTGCAATTTCGGTATTATTATCGGGTGTTGTTGCGCTTACGCTTACGCCAACTCTATGTGCAATTTTCTTACGCAATGTGAAGCATGGTGAGAAGCATGAGTCTAAATTTAAACCATTACAGTGGGTTTATTGGTTCTTTGATAAATTTAATGCTGGGTTTGTCAAGTTCCAAGAACTTTACATGACCGTAGTGGTTAAGATTATTGACAATGCTAAGAAAGCAATGATAGCATGGTGCTTCGTAATTTTAGCCGTAATTGTACTGTTTATCAAAATTCCAACAGGTTTAGTTCCCTTAGAGGATATGGGGTATTATTACGATACAATTCATGTTAATTCTGGTGGTGCCATTGACTATAACGTTGATGAAGCAGTTTCATTGTCTAAAGATTTAATGAATCATATTCCAGAATTAGATCGAATTGCGATTTTAGGTGGTAAAGATATTGTTGATAATGGTTCGACCAAAACTAATACTTCAACCCTGAGTGTTATTATGAGTGATTATTCGCAGCGTCCAGATGTTGATCAGGGCGTTGATGCAGTAATTAAAAAAACTGCTGAGTTACAGAGTAAGCATTTACGGATAACTGGCTTCCCGTATAATCAACCACCTATTCGTGGGATGAGTACAACTGGTGGTGTGACGTTCTATCTTCAGGCAGCACTACCGGACATTGGTACTCCACAGCGAATTCATGATGATGGAGTGAAGTTAACCCAGTATTTACAAAAAGAATATCCTCAAGTAGTAGGTAGTGCGTTCCAGTTATACGATGTTAAAACACCTGAGATTAACGTTAAAGTTGATCCGCGGAAGGCTTATTTGTATGATGTACCATATGCGAATATCTTTAACTCATTACAGTCGACATTTGGTTTATACTACATTAATTACTTTACTAAGTGGAATGACTTATGGTGGGTAATGATACAAAGTGAATATCAATATCGTAATGATCCAGAGCTTTTAAATGTCGTTTATGCTAAAACCAGTAAGGGTGATAAAATGATTCCAGTTGGTAGTTTGGCAACATTTGAGTACACTACTGGTGCAGAGTTGGTTACGCGGATGAACGATTATATTGGTAGTCAAATTATTGTTAATCCGAATCCTGTTACTCATGCATCATCAGGTGACGTGATGAACGCGATTCGCGATGCCGTGCCAAAAGTATTGGGCAAAGATTACTCTATTCAATGGTTTGGTCCTTCATACATGCAAAATATTGCAGGTAATCAGTCTGCTATCGCATTCTCCCTAGGGCTAATCATGGTGTTCTTGATCTTGGCTGCATTATACGAAATGTGGGCATTACCGATGGCAATTATGATGGCATTACCATTTGCCTTATTAGGTGCAGCTTTGACCTTGCTAATTTTCCGTATGGTGAATGATATTTACTTCCAAGTAAGTATGCTAACTCTGATTGGACTCTCTGCAAAAAATGCGATTTTGATTGTTGAGTTTGCAATTGAAGCTGTGCGTAATGAAAATATGTCGTATCGGGCGGCCGCTATTCATGCGGCGAAAGTTCGCTTTAGACCTATTATCATGACTTCAATTGCGTTTATTTTGGGAGCGATTCCATTGGCTACAGCAACTGGAGCGGGTGCTAATTCGCAGCATTCAGTAGGTTATGGTATTATTGGTGGAATGCTTGGTTCGACTTTGATTGCAACGTGTTTTGTCCCATTATTCTTTATTGTGGTAATGAATCTCTCGAAAAAAGAGACCGCTTAATACGTAAAATTTAAACAGGTTCATGTTCTCGTTAGTGGAATTAAATATGCTAACTAGTATTATGAATCTGTTTGATATATTTTTGATAGATATTATCAGGAAAACAAAATGAAAAAAATTTCCCTATCTTTGCTATTAGGCATATGTTCAGTTTCTTGTTTTGCAGTAACTTCTGCAAATAGTTCGAACACATTTTCGATTGAATCAAATCAAGTGTTGACTGTTCAATTTTTAGATAATGCATGGACAAATCGTGAAAATTTAAATAATCAAAAAGTAATTGCTGAATATCTGAATACCAATCCTGTTGTTGCCAAAGATTATGAAATTGCATGGAAAACTGCCCGATTAGTTTATTTCATCGGGAACTATGGCTACGGAGAAAAGAAATTTGTAAACACTCCAGCGGGTGTAAAACTATTTGATTATGGTGTGAGTGCTGCTAAAATTGCCCGTGAAATTAAAACTGATGGTGTTGAAGGCCTATACTGGTATGCGATTGATTTAGGTAGTTATGGTCTAGCTAAAGGAGTAATGTCCTCAGCCAGTAATGCTGGTGCTGGTATGGACGCGCTTAAACAGGTGAATACTCTCCAGCCAGATTTTCAATGGTATGGTGGTTCTAGAATATTAGGTAAATATTATCAGGAACTTCCAGGTTTATTTGGTGGTAGCAATAAGAAAGCTTTAGAATTATTAACTTCTGCTATAACCAAAGCACCAAACTTTAAAAATAACTGGGTGTTTTTAGGGCAGTACTATAATTCAACTGGTGAAGCTGATAAGGCGTTAGATGCATGTCAAAAAGCTTTGCAATTGCCTAACCAAGATGGTAAATATGAAGAGATTCGTTATTCGCGTGAAGCACAAGAGTGTATTGACAAGGCTAAGGCCAAGTTAGGTAAAGAGTGATAATTTTAGTCATAAGAAAGGCTTCATGTTTTCTGATCATGAGGCCTTTTATTTTGAAGTTTGACGTTTTTATTTTTCTAATTGATTACTTAAACAAGCTTTAAATTTCTTTAGGTCAAGGCTGCGCTCCATTCGGGCGACAATTACTGCTGCCATACTATTGCCAACCAGATTTGTAGTACTTCGTAGCTCACTCATGATTTTATCAATGCCAAGTAATATAGCAATAGTTACTACTGGTATTTTTCCATGCATTGCTGCCAATGTTCCTGCTAATACAATAAAACCAGAACCACTGACTCCTGCCGCACCTTTACTAGTTGCCATTAATACCAGAATTACTGTAATATATTCTTGCAGACTAAGGTGAATATTAAATGCTTGGCAGAGAAAAGCAATAACCAATGATAAGTATATATTAGTTCCATCAAGATTAAAACTATATCCTGCTGGTACGACAATACCAACTACAGATTCATCAACGCCAGAATTTTTAAGCTTGTGCATTATGGGACCGAGCGCGCTTTCACTGGAGGATGTTGCAAAAACCAAAATAATTTCATCTTTAATAAAATTTAGAAATTGGAATATACTAAATCCAGCTATTTTTGCGACAGTTCCTAGTATTACCAAGATGAAGAAGATACATGCACCAATCATTGTTGCCACTAAACCAAGCATATGCCAGATTACGGATATTCCGAATTGACCGAGCATGAATGCCATCGCAGCAAAAGCAGCAATAGGTGAAAACCACATTACAAAACTTAAAATTTTAAATAGCCACCCTTGGATAACATGCAGATTGTGCATAATTTGTTCACGCCAGCGCTGCGCAAGATAGAAGAGCGCAAATCCTAGACAGATTGCGATGAATAAGATTTGTAAGGTGTTACCAGTTAGAAATGGATCCCAAGGATTTGCAGGAATAGCTGAGAGCATAATATGAACAAAGCTAGTTGCTTCAGCTTGATTTTGTGTGTATTTAGCTACTAAACTGGGGTCAATGCTGGCAACGGATAAATTTAATCCGCTTCCTGGGTGAACAAAATGTCCAAAACTCAAACCAATTATTAAAGCTAAGCTGGAAATTATCTCAAAATAGAGAAATGATTTAGCACCTATCGTCCCCAATTGCTTAAGACTTCCCATTCCAATCACACCGCTTAATACGGTGAAGAAGATAATTGGACCAACTAGAATTTTAATGACATGAATAAATGCATCAATAATTGGTTTACTCTGCTTGCCTAGTTGCGGATTTACGATGCCAAAAATAATTCCTCCACACATAAAAATTAAGACGAAGAACCATAGGCTGAAATACCATTTTCGTTTGGTTTTTTGTATCGTAGAATGATGCATAAGCTATATATCCTTAAAGAATAAGCATGTTTAACAAGTGGTTATTGATATAGTTACCTTCCAATTGGTGTTAGGGAAAAAGAGATGATTGTTAGGTGTTTTGTCGATATTTTATCAAATTTACCAACGGTTAATGTTATAATCTAGTTGTAGTTAAGAATTATATTGTTTAGTTAGGAGAAATAGACATGAGTAATCAAAAAGAACGAGAATTGCCTAATGCTGCTATGTTGCAAGATGCTTATGAAACATTTAGTAAGCTATCAGCCCAAGTGAAGGAGCTAAATGACTTATATTTGGAGCAAGCCAAGCAGTTTTGGCAGCGTGGTATTAACAATACTAAAACACTTTATCAAGTAAGTACACCGGACGAGTTTGCGAAAACGTTTAGTTCCCTCTTGACTGAAAATGGAGCGATGGTTTCTAAAGTTTTATTAGAAGATACTAATGCATTGTTAAAAATTTGTACTAGTATGTGTAATTCTGGGGTTGGTGGTTCAGATGAACTTAGAAGTACTTCACTTAAATTCTTTGACTTTTATTCAAAATTATTACCAAGCCCAATAGTTTATAAATTTGATGATATGATAAAAAATGCAGCATCTGGTAATCATCAGTCTATTCATGCTTTACAGGAAATTGTAAAGAATGCAATTAATAACTTTGGTTCAGCTGTGAAAACTAGTGCTGATGCAACTCTTGATAGTTTAAATAGCATTAGCAAAAGTGTAAAAAAATAGTTTATATTCTTAGTATTGTTATGAGAAAAGGGTAAAGAGTTTACTTCTTCAGTTGGCGATCAGTTTTAACTGGTCGCTTATGCTTTTAAAGCTTACTATAAATAATCAGGTCAATCAAACGCGTTAAGACGTCATCACGCTCTTCTTGAGGTATTAATTCAATACAGTGGTTTTGTGAAGTATTTTTTAGCATGCTTATTAAAAGAATAATGACAAAATTAACCTTATCAATAGGTTCATTGCGTTTTTGATAGTATGCACTCAATATTCTAGTAAAACACTCGCGTACGCAGCCAACCATATCCAGAAAATATTGATGGGATAAATTTTTATCGGGAGATGCTGTTTCTCTAGTAAATATATTTAGACGACTGATACCATTTGCTGAGGTAAATAATTGATGAAATTCAAAGATTATTTCTCTTAGCCGAGTTTCCATTTTATCCAATGTAAGCGTAACAAAAGTTTCAGGGTCAAAAGCAGTCAACTGATCTTTCATTTCTTGAGTTAAAAATTCAATAACTGCTTTGTAGAGTTCTGACTTGCCTCCAAAATGATATGACACTGCAGACAAATTAGCTCCAGAACCTCTTACGATATCGCGTACTGATACCGCGTCAAATCCATAGTCTCCAAAGAGTTGGATTCCCGCTTCAATCAATTTATTATAAGTTTTATCCATTGTACCGACAAGCTAACATTTACAGATGACGAATTATAGCATATTTATCCAGAGTCTGCCATTTGCGATCGCTCACTTGATATTTGTTTTGGCAATTCATGTTAAAATCTCTGCTTATTCAATTCTTAAAGAAATATAATAAATGTCGAATCAAGATACCAGCTTAGCAATGCTTAAAACGCCACCGTACTCGCTTGAAGCAGAGCAGTTTCTGATCGGTGGTATACTGCTTGAAGAGTATGCCTATGATTATGTTGCAGGTGTACTATTTCCCAAACATTTTTATCGTAAAGAGCATCAGGTAATTTACGAACATATTGTTAAATTACGCTCAGAAAATAAAAATGTCGACGCGGTTACAGTTGGTGAATCACTTAAACAAAACAACCAATTGGGTTTTATTGGTGGAGTGGATTATTTACATAATCTGGTTGATTCAACAACTAGCTCGACGAATATTTCCAGCTATGCTGAAATTATCCGTGAGCGTTTTATTTTACGTGAGCTAATCAGTGCGAGTAATACTATTGCTGATAGCGCGTACGCACCACAAGGGCGCAATGTTGACCAGTTACTCGATGAATCCGAACAAAAGATTTTTAATATTAAAGATTTAAATGCAAGTAATAAGCAATTTGCCCAATTTAAGGATTTATTGGACGAAGTAATTACCAAGATGATGGAAGCGGCTCAACGCGAGGATAAAGATGGTATTACTGGAGTTGCGACACATTATACAGAGTTGGATAGTTATACATCGGGTTTACAACGTGGGGAATTAATTATTGTTGCCGGACGTCCGGGAATGGGTAAAACCTCATTTGCACTGAATATTGCTGAGAATATCGCTTTGAAAAACAAAATGCCAGTAGCCGTATTTTCTTTAGAGATGCCGGGCGTTCAATTAGTTCAGCGGATGTTGAGCTCTTGTGCTCGAGTTGACCAAAGTTTGATGAAACGTGGTGATGTGACTCATGATGAGATGGATAAAATATTTATCGCCATGAATGAACTTAAAAATGCGCCAATTCACATTGCAGAAACTTCTGGAATCAATGTGATTGATTTACGCGCCCGTGCTCGTCGTTTGGTGGATCGAGTCGGTAAGCTGGGTGTGATTGTGATTGATTATGTGCAGATTATGAGTGGAATTAATAGTGGTCCAGGTTCAAATCGTGCGCAGGAAATTGCCGAGATATCACGTTCACTCAAAACTTTGGCTCTTGAACTTGATGTACCAATTATCTTACTTTCACAGCTTAATCGTGATGTAGAGAGTCGAACCGATAAACGTCCAAATATTTCTGATTTACGTGAGTCTGGAGCGTTGGAACAAGATGCAGATATTATTTTGCTCCTTTACCGTGATGACTATTATAATCGTGAGGATAGTAAAGAGAAGGGTATTGCTGAAGTAAATATTGCCAAAAATCGTAGTGGTTCGACTGGTACAATAAAATTAGCTTTCCTTAATCAGTATACGCGCTTTGAGAATCTGGCATATCAATGGGAAAATGAGTATTAATGGTTAGTAAAGTACAATTAAAAAAACGCCAAGAACAAGCGCGACAAATTTTTACAATACTTCGTGAAAGTAATCCTCATCCGACAACCGAGCTTAATTATAGTAACGGGTTTGAATTATTGACAGCAGTAATTCTATCTGCACAGGCTACTGATGTTGGTGTTAATAAAGCAACAGCTAAACTATTTCCTGTAGCATCAAGTGCTGCTGCGATTGCTGCGCTTGGCGTAGATGGTTTGATTCCTTATATTAAAACTATTGGATTATATCAAACCAAAGCTAAAAACGTAGTTGCGATGGCGCAAATCCTGTTAGACAAATACAATGGCGAAGTTCCATCTACACGTGAAGAGCTGGAAGAGTTGCCAGGAGTAGGGCGCAAAACTGCAAATGTCGTTTTAAATACTTTATTTCACCAACCAACGATGGCAGTGGATACTCATATTTTTCGCTTGGCAAATCGTTTGGGAGTCGCTAAGGGTAAAGATGTTTTGGCGGTAGAACGTGGTTTACTTGCGGTTATTCCCGATGAGTTTATGCTAGATGCGCATCACTGGTTGATTTTGCATGGTCGCTATATCTGTAAGGCTCGCAAGCCTGAATGTGAGCGGTGCAGTATTACGCAATATTGTGACTATTTTCATAGTGGTGCTCGTGAGTAATTCAGCTATTCATCTGCTCAAACTTTCTCCGGGTGACGATCTCAAATCTGCGCTTACAGAATATTGTATATGCCAACAAATTTCTGCAGCTACAATTGTTAGCTGTGTTGGTAGTTTATCCAAATTACATTTACGTTTGGCAAGCGCGACTAAATTTTTGCAGCAAAGTAGCTTATTTGAAATTGTTTCTTTAGTTGGTACGTTATCTCTCGATGGAGCGCATTTGCATCTGAGTGCTGCAGATGATAGTGGCGTAGTTTGGGGAGGGCACCTGATGGATGGTAATATTATCCATACCACAGCGGAAATAGTTCTCATGGAGTTGCTGGATTATCAATTTAAGCGTGTTTTTGATGTAGCAACTGGGTATAAGGAGCTATTAATTTGTGCGAATGAGTCATAAAATATAGTACAATAATGTTCTACCAATCTATGGGGATGACCTGGCTTCGACGGGGGTAGCGAAGTAATTAGAGCGCATACCGTGATCGCAGAACACGTTAAACACTGTAAAAAACTTAAATGCAAACACATTTAACAACGTAGAAGTTGCGTCTAACGACGAAACTTTTGCTTTAGCAGCTTAGTTCTGCTAGCGCTAAACTTAACTTGTCTATTGGTATAAGTTTTAGCGTCAAAGGAAATAGACTTTGAGAAGGACTGACCGCTTGTCCCGATCGAAACTAATAGCGATTAGCTCAGATTAAGCCTGTTAGGCCGGCGTTTTGTGAGCGAAACTCAAAAGACCTGACTAAGTATGTAGGACTCGTTATAGAGGACTTTCGGACGGGGGTTCAATTCCCCCCATCTCCACCACATAACTCATTGATTAAAGAGTTTATTATCGACTGCTGTTTCACGCTACCAAGATTACGTAAACAAATCGGAAGTTATCCAAGCTCTTAACAATGCTAATCGCGCAAAAATTACCGTAGTAAAATATTATCAAATGCGAGGGATTTTTCTTGCTAATAATACTCAAATTGATCTAGAGAATTCAAAATTAAATTCATCTGATGCTGATACTCTGTTAATTAGTCAGGGTGGTGTCATTACAATTACCAAAAATATAGGCGATACCTTCGGAGTATTGCAAGTGGCTCTTTTCATCTGTCTGGTACGCTGAGTAAACAGGATGAAACTATTGTTGCAGATTTAAATCAGTTTTGCGATGTCGGTTATCGCGGCGTGATATTATATGATGCGGCTCCTTCAAATGCTGGGTTGACTTGTATAAGCGAATGATTATCTTTGAAAAATTAGATATTGGCATTAACTCTGATTCCGGTTGAGTGATTAAAGTTTCCATTATAGTTATTACAGTTTGATAACGTCCCATTTTGTTGATTTACTTGACAAACTGAAACGCTGTTCGCATTGCTAATAAAAGCAAATTTATGACTGGCACTAAAACTAAAATCTGATGGAGCATTAAATCCATTGCCAGTCGGAGTGCAGTTTTCAAAGAGCCCATCGCTAGTGCTGATTGTGCACAAACTGACACTATTTGCTACCTGATTTGTAATATAAGCAAATTGCCCGCTAGCATCAGCCGTAACGGACTGTGGCGAAGCCAAGGAATTACCTGTAGTTTGGCAATTGGCAAACGTACCTGTTTTGTGATGCAAAGCACAAATGGTAATTGAATCACTATTGCTATTTGAAATATAGACAACTGAATTACTGCCAAAATTAATATCTGTTGGCGCACTTAAATCATCAAGTATTTGTTGACAATCACTTAGCGTTCCATCATTGGAGCTAACACTACAGCGGCTGACCGAATTGCTGTTTTGATTGGTAATATAAGCAAAGGAAGTTTGTTGATCAAGAATAATTCCTGACGGGTTACTAAACCCAGAGCCAGTTAACTGACAATTTTCAAAAGCACCTGTCTGAGTATTAATCGCACATAATGAAATACTATTTGAGCCGCCATTAGCGACATAAGCAATATTTTGAGAGGGAATTAAATTTATTCCATTGGGGGCTACAAAGCCACTGCCAGTGGTAGCGCAGTTTCCTAAAGCTCCGCTATTTCGCAAAATTTGACATTGCGATACAGTTGTACTGTCTGAATTAGAGATGTAGGCATAACCAGCGATGGATGATGTGTTATTCACAGCTGCTGACGAAGTATTTTGTTTGCCTTTATTTACAGGTGTCGTTCCATCTTGCATATCAAACATATTTGAGCTTGCACTAGGTTTATTTTCCTGCTGTGTACCAGTTGAGCTATCCGGAGAACTAATCAAATAGTATGCTCCAGAAAGCACTACAACTAATCCGATAGAAATTAATAACTTTTTCATTAATACAGTTTCCAATTGTAAATAGTTTTAACACTATATTGTAACGTATTAAGTTTGATCGAATATTAAATTCATATCTTGACTAAATTATATGTTGTTGAGTAAATTAGCACATAGTCTCGGTGTCAAAAACTCAATGCAAAAATGGGAATCAGATTTTCAAAAATGGGAAACCATAGATAAAGCTAATTTGATATCATGATGATCTGACTGAGTTAGCATTTTTTGACCATATGTAAGTATTTAAGTATAAAAAATGGGAGCTCAGGTATTTATATGAGAAATTAACCAAGAAAATGGAGTCTGCCATGAAAAATATTATAAAATTAATTACTACTACAACTCTGACTGCAGCCGTAATCGCATGTAGTTCAGGTAGTAGCAGTTCACCTGCTGCCTTGATGATAACTTCTGTTACTGCACCTACTGGCTCAGCACCAGCACAAAATTTAGGTGCGGGCATGGGGACTGGTTCTGTGTTTGTTAATACTACAACAGGAAATCCATTATACTTACTTGGAAATGCGACAGGTTCGGTATCTGCTCCTTTAACTGCAGATTTAGGCATGACTACTGGTACAAGTATTATTGGTGCATGGCTTACTTCAGCTAATGTCTTATTTGGTCCAGCGCCAGCACCTAGTGATGTTGCTGTTTATTTCACAGCTAATTTAACTTTACCTTTAAGCGCTACTAGTAATACAGCAACGTGGGAATCAGCGACACTAACTAATGTTAATCGTACCATCTGCTTTGGCAATCCGCAAGCTGGCGCCAATGGCTGTGCTGGTAGCAATGCGCCTACCGGGGCAAGATTGGTTACTAGTAATAGTGGTAATACTCAGTTTATGTTTGTTGGTTATGGACAGCCTGATGTGGTTGATGCAGAATCGATTGGATATAATATGCTTTCAAATAATTCAGGTATCGGTACTCCTGTTAAGTCTGAATCATATGTTTCGCTGGCATCCTGTGTTGCAAGCGGTAGTGGTCGTGTTGTTAATCAGGGTGCAACCACAATCTCAGCCGTTGCCGCCTCCAGCTTCCAGAGTAATCCATTATTCCTTGCTGGGACTAATTCCGGTGACGTGTGTGTAGGTATAATTCCCGCAAATGCTGAAGCTAATGCATTTACCGCTGCTTCTATTGTTAATTTGACGGCAATAGTTAAAGCAGCTGGTGCGAGCTATACTTTTGAATCATCACCAATAACAGCAAATTCATATCAAGTTACGGGTGGGTATAATAGCTTGGGAGCGGTTAATGCAATTGCCGCAACTCCACAAGGCAGTAGTAACACCAATACAATTATTGCCTGGACTCAAGGCAATAGTGCTGTTTACTCAGCTACTCTAACCAGTAGTGCCAGCGGAGCTTATGGCTTTGCTAATCTTACGGACAGTACCAAGTATTCCAATGCTCCTTCCAATGTATCAGTAGTGTATGTTGATTATAGCAATAACATTTACGTAGGAACGTTCAATAATCAGGTCTATGTATTACCAAGTGGTTCTAATGCTTGGTTAAGTGTGGCGATTCCTAATCCTCTTACTGGTTCACAAATTTATAATTTCTCTGCTGGATACAATGGAAATGTTTATGCATATACTGCAAATGGTAGCGCTTCGGCAATTTATTCATTAAGTTTCTAATCTAGTTTTTTGCTAATAAAGAAACAACGCATGATGTATCTGCGTTGTTTCTTTTTATGAGCTATGTTTTCAGAGTAGTTAGCCTATAAACAAAGTACTTTTGTTAAATATTATTGCGTAGCACAATACAAGCTTCTCTTACTGCAACCATCAATTTTATCGGTGTAACAGTATTTACCAAAATCATCCTGCGAATTATATTGTGAACAGCCACCAGCATTATTTGAGCCGATGCTTCGATAATCAACAGTATCCGGATAACCAAGCAATCCACCAAGCTGATTAACACCACTATCGCCTTTAGTCCATTTTTCACAAGTCCCTTTGTTATCCGAAGTCCAGCCGGCGGTTAATCCAGTCCATTGCTTACCTGAGCTACTTAACGGCGTTGTAAACTGAAACCCCATTGCGAAGTTAAAAATTCCAGCATCATTAGTCGTACCCAAAAACACTCCTGAAGTATTAACATAATCGGTATCTGCGGTTAATACCCAGTCTTTGGCATAGCCACTACCACACAATGGAACACCCGACTCACTCAATACACAAGCAACACGGGTATCATTATCAGAAATAATTGCCTTACAAACTTTGCCGGCAGGACATTGCGGATCGGCACCACAAAGTGAGTCAGCACCAGTAATTCCTGAAGTCGCATTCAAACCAGCTTTTTTAGCAACCTCTTGCAAGTCACCCCACCAACTATCCTGAGTTACAAAAATCAATTTTGTCTCACCTGGAGTAAAAAAGGTAAAGACGGTAGGACTTATTGCTACGCCATTATTACTGGTTATTCCGGAACTTAAACTAACGTTGTAAGTCTTACCGGCCTTTAATGCGGTGCTTGGTGTAAAAGTGAAAACTTCGCCATTGGAACTAATTGTACCAGCTATAGCCACGCCATCTTGATAGGGTGAGCTCTCAATTACACTAAATGTAGTCGTATTTACGGTCGCACTATTTACTCCGCCAACCATATTAAATCTTACCGAAATAGTAGTTGCGTAGTTGGTGGTGGTCGATCCTTTGATCGGATTAACTAAAACGGACGTTGGCTGCATTACACAATATAATTTACGGGTACCATTACAGTCTTGTTGATCATTTGAAATGGCACCAGAACCAGTTTGTCCCGAGCGACCACATTTTCCTTTATTATCGCTGCTACCTGATGTCCATGCTTTACATGAATCACCATCACCACTACTACCCCAGCTATCGGTTAGCCCTGTCCAAACATTATCTGAACCACTTAACCCAAAAGGCAGCGTAAGCGGAAACACAAAGACTGACTGCCCATTGGCACTTTCTATCAGTTGATCATTCACATTGTAATATCCTGTATACGGCTGCAATACCCAATCCTGACTATTTAATCCGCCACAGATATTATTGGCAACGCACGCATAGCGCTCACTGCTGGCGGTTAACATTGCCTTGTAGTAGTAACTTTTATCTGGGTTTCCAGAATCAGCATTGCATATACCATCTGCACCGGTTACTGCACTGGCAGTGCTACCTCGAAGATTCCCCTTGTAGCCTCCCGATGTAGTGAAAATTTTGTAATTGTGCTGGGTCGAAAATGTAGTACTGATCGAAGCTGAACTAACGTTTGAAGTAGTACTATCCTGAAGAGTAAATTTATACGTTGTATTAGTCAGCAGACCATGATCTGGAGTAAAAGTATAAATTGAACCATTGCCGCTAATTTTTAAAGCAACCGCCCCCGATATCTGCTGATTATTAATGTCAATCAATTTGGCGGATATCTGCGATTCAGAAATATTGGTATTAAAGGTTACAACAATTGGCGTGCTGATCCCAATATCGGTATCATTATTGGCTGGGTAAATTGATTTAACCACCGCGCTAACTGGTTGCGTAGACTGAGACGCTGAACTGCCGCTACTACAGGCAAAGAGAAAAGCGCTCGCACAAAATATAAACATCCGGTTAATATAGCTCTTATCTAATAGTTGTGAAATCATAATAGTACTCCCAAAAATTGTTTATCCGCACTAAAAGTCAAATAACCGTGAGTGAGTGATTTATCACTACCCAACTAAACAGTAAAATTATTGAACGGCACAATATAGTCCGCGCTTACTGCAGCCATCAATGAATTGCTGTCCATCAACTTGGTTGTAGCAATATTTACCCCCAACTGCATCTTTTTTATTATACTGAGAACACCCACCTGAATTGTTGGCACCGGCAAAAATACTCTTGTAATTAATTTGATCCGCATAACCGATCATCCCTACCAACTGATTAACGCCATCATCACCAACAGTCCAGCGCTCACAAGTAATTTCCTTGTCGGAAGTCCACGATGGAAATAGCCCAGTCCATGCTTTACCGCCACTACTGATAGCCGAATTAAACTGATACCCGAGAAGAAAATTGAAAATACCAGAACTATTGGTGGTACCAATAATTGCACCAGTTGTATTTACATAAGTCGTATTGGGGGACAATATCCAATCAACACTGTAACCTGCGCCACAGAGTTTAATTGATGATTCGCTGCTATTAATACAAGCAACCCGATTTTTATCATCAGAAATAATTGCTTTGCAGGTTTTACCAGCTGGACATTGCGAATCCTGCTGACAGAGAAAATCGGCACCACCAACACCGGTTGTTGCGGTTGAACCAGCCTTTTGTGCACTTTTTAATAAGTCACCCCACCATTTATTGCTGGTTAAATAAATCAATTTGGTCTCAGATGAAGTCATAAAACTTTGTGTTGTGGCACTAATTGGAACACCATTATTGCTGCGGATAGAAGCGCTTAAATATACCGTATAAATCTTACCCGGAAGCAATGGACTTTCTGGCGTGAAGGTATAGCTAATATTATCGGAGGAGCTTATAGTTCCGGCAATATTATGACCAGTAACACCAATAGCACTCTCTCTTACGGTAAAACTACGGGCTGTTACGGTAGTACTATCGACCCCACCAACAACGTTAAACATTACGGTAATTGGAGAAGCGAGGTTATTGGTTATTGATCCAGCAAAAGGACTAACTAGTACTGCATTTGGCTGCATTACGCAATAAAGTTTGCGTTCACCACTGCAGTCTTGCTTATCATTTGAAATTGCACCGGGATCTACTTGTCCGGAGCGTCCACACCGACCTTTATTGTCACTTGAACTTGATGTCCATGCCTTGCAGCTGTCACCACCATCAACCGATCCCCAAGTAGTCGATAACCCAGTCCAAACATTGTTTGATGAACCAAGTCCAAAGGCAATCTCTAATGGAAAATCAAAGATTGACTGATCATTGGTAATTCCGATCAAGCTTGAATTCAGATTATAGTAACTGGTTCTAGGCTGCAATACCCAATTAAAATTATTATTATTCCCACAAAGGTTGTCACCATTACATGCGTAACGTTCTGATACTACACTAAGCATTGCCTTATAATATTGAGAAGTATCCGGATTGGCGCTATCGGCATTACAAATAGCATCGGCTCCATTAACCGCACTTGAATAGCTAGTTTTCAGGTTACCTTTATAATTTCCGTTGGTTACAAAAATCTTATATGCGGTTTGTGTAGTATAGGTTGAAGAAATTAATGGATTTGAGTAACTAGATTGGCTATTATTGCTCGATACCGAAGCATTTACGGAATTTTGGTTATTATTTTGGAATAAAACAAAGTGGTACGTTGAATTTGGATTTAGAGCACTCAATGGCGTATATGTATAAATAGTTTTACTTGCATTCGCTGCTAGAGTCAGATTATATGCGGTATTACTGTTTAAATCTATTAAACTGGCGCTGATTTCAGTTGATTCAACCGACGACTTAAACTCGACTATAATCGGACTTGAAATACCGACATTGGTATCACCATCAATTGGCAAAATTAATTGCACTTGTGGCAGTGCAGAAGTAGTAGTATTTACCGAGGTACCGCTATTACATGAAATAACAATTAAGCTACAACTCATAATAAGCATCAACTTCAATACGATTTTTTTTGCGTTCATGACGAACTCCTCCTGCTAAACAAAGTGTATTATAAACAATTTTCTTAGTAATTATTTATCCAAAATGGATAGCTAACTCGTAATTAATCAAACTACGAAAATCTAATATTCACATATACAACTATATGGTTGATCCTAAAGATTACATATCGGGCTAATTTAATTAGATAATATTTCATTTTGTTGCGTTAAGTACTGCAAAAAACGGTTAAATAATGCTTTAAATTTTGCAAGCAGAATGGTGATAGACTTACTGCTTCTTAGGTAAATGAATGATTTATCTGATAAAGAGGTTTATGCTAAGTTTATTGAGAGCCCTTAATTTCAGTATTTCTGTGGTAATAAGTATTTTGAGCATAAAATAAGTTTAATCAGTGAAAATCTGACCAATTGACGTAAACGCCTTGGCTGTGAGATATTTCAGCAGGTTTTAGTTGAAGCAATCGCTTTAGGTTTGATAAAGGAAGTTATTAGTTCAAGGGGTTTAGCGAAGTAATTTCTGATACCCTGGTACAGGAGAAAAATATTACTTATTCAACTGATGATAAATTACTTCGCAAAGTTTGACACTAATTGTTATGAAAGTAAATTATAAATAGCAAGGTGTCTGTCAGATTAAGTTTAAGCTGCTACATTTTTACTAAACTTATGTAATGCAGTCTTAAAATGATTCATGCCAAGTATAATATCCTCTTCTGGAATTATTAACGAAGGTGTAAAACGAATTACATTGGGTGATGCATTAAGTAACGCGACGCCATGAGCAAAACCGAGATTCATAATCTCTCGTGCTCTTCCGTGATACTGTGGCTTAAGTGCTGCGCCGATTAATAATCCTTGTCCGCGAATTTCAGCAAATAAATCGAATTCTTGATTTAATTTATCTAGTTGCTCTCGAAAAACCTGCTCGCGTTGCGTTACACCAGATAAAACCTCAGAGGTATTGATTATATAAAAGACACTCAGAGCAACAGCACAGGCTAGTGGATTACCGCCAAAGGTTGTACCATGTGAGCCAATAGTAAATCCTGAACTAAATTTTTCTTTTACTAAAATTGCACCGATAGGAAAACCACCACCTAAAGCTTTGGCTATGCTAATTAAATCTGGCTGAATTAGGTAATGCTGATAGGCAAAGAGTTTGCCTGTGCGTCCGATTCCGGTTTGTACTTCATCAAACATCAGGATTGCCTGATGCTTATCGCACAACTCGCGAAGTTTGAGTAAAAATTCTGTTGATGCCTGAATAATGCCACCTTCAGCTTGAATCACCTCAACAATTACTACGGCGGTATTTTCATCAATTAATTCTTCGGCGCTAGATAAGTCATTAAATTCTCCGTGAACGATACCTTCGGGTAATGGTGCAAAATCGGCACTGTATTTGCTTTGTCCACCAGCCGATACTGCAAAAAGTGTACGCCCGTGAAAGCTATTTTTAAACGACACGATTTTGTGTTTATGCGCACCAAAATTAACCAAGCTATAACGTCTGGCAAGTTTCAATCCGGCTTCAACTGCTTCAGTGCCACTATTGCAAATAAATACTTTATCGAAATCACTGGCATTTACCAATGCTTTGCCGAGTTCTACTGCAGGTTGATTAACCATAATATTACTGACATGCCAGAGTTTTTGTGCCTGATTGGTTAATGCGGCTATCATTTGCGGATGAGCATGACCCAAAGCATTAACCGCAATCCCACCAGCAAAATCAATCACTTCTTGATCATTGTTATCATAAAGCCGCGAACCAACTCCGCGTACCGGTACAAAATCCACTTGTCCATAGATATCAAGGAAATAATTTGGGTATTCTTGACGTAAATTCATGCTATTGCTCCAAAATAAGAGATTGTAAAATTAAATTAGCCAGTTGTAAATTAGTTATCAATGGGATATGATAATCAATTGCTTGACGACGAATAGTAAATTGTTCTTTATTTTGATGTGAATCATATACATTTTTCGGGATATTGATAACTAAATCAAATTGTTGCTGTTTGATTGCGTTAGATGTATCTGCTACTAAATGTGTAAAATTCTTAGCCTCAGTATTTATCTCAACATAAGTTAAATGATCTGCGTTGATTAACCAACCTTGTTCGTTTAATTTAGTTAGTGCAGGTGCTAATTTCTGCAGCGCAGTTTGAGATGCAACAATTAACAGACGTTTGCCATTAATCATTTGTCCGGCTGCTTGCCATGAACGATAAAATGTAGTCAAAAAATCTGTACCAATGCAAGCTACTTCACCAGTTGAAGACATTTCGACTTGTGCCACCGGATCGCAACCTTTGAAACGATTGTAGGAAAAGACCGGAGTTTTTACCCCCAGATGATTGAGCTGTGGCGTAGCTATTGGTGTTACTGTTTGTGGATTTAGAAAAATCTGAGTAACTAATTTAATTAGATTGCAACCACTAACTTTGGAGATGAAAGGAAAGGAGCGTGAAGCACGTACATTACACTCGATAACTTTGAGTTGATTGTCTTTAAGCAATAGTTGCATATTAAATGGACCATGAATATTGAGCGCTGTAACGATTTTGCTACTAATCGTATTGATTTGCGCAATTATCTCTGGCGCTAAATTTTGTGCAGGATAAACTAAGGTTGCATCACCTGAATGAACTCCGGCATTTTCGATATGTTCCGCAATCGCGCTAAAGATAATTTTGCCTGAACTAGCTACACCATCAACTTCAATTTCTGCAGCATCGCTAATAAACTGGCAAACTACCACCGAATTAGCTGGCGATACTTTTAATGCGCTGGCTAAATATTCCTCTAAATCTTTGTGGTTAGTTGCGACTTTCATGGCTGCACCGGATAATACATAAGATGGACGGACGATTACCGGAAAGCCAACTTCTGCCACAAAATCAACGATCTGTTGGCTACTGGTGGCATTAATCCAATGAGGTTGATCAATGTCAGCGTCATGGAGCAATTGTGAAAATAATTGCCGATCTTCGGCTTGGTTAATATTTGTCGCACTGGTTCCCAATAAATTATGACCAAGTTGACTAAGCGGTAGCACCAAATTATTGGCTGCTTGCCCACCGACACTCACCACAGTGGCTTTCGGATTTTCAAATTCCAAAATATCTGCGACCCGTTCCAGCGATAATGGTTCAAAATAAAGCCGCTCGGATTCATCATAATCTGTGGACACAGTTTCGGGATTCGAGTTTATAATGATTACATTTTGTTTTTGCTTGCGTAATTCACGAGCTAAGTTAACTGTGCACCAATCAAATTCAACCGATGAGCCTATAGCATAAGGACCAGAACCTAAGATGCAAATATGCTCGGACGATGGAGTTAAATCATGGTGTGTGCCGTGATAGGTGAGATACAAATAATTACTTTGAGCTTGAAATTCACCAGCAACCGTATCAATTTGCTTAACAACAGGCTTTATGTTGTATTTGTGGCGTAATGCGTGGATGGCAAATTCATCTAGATTATGGATGCTCGCGATTACTTTATCACTAAGTCCCAGTTGTTTTGCTTCGAGTAAATTAGTTGCAACTAATTTTTGCTTGGCAAAGTCATTACTAAAATCTGCAATTTGCTGAATTTGATTAAGAAACCATGGGTCGATATGCGATAATTGTGCGGCTTGAGTAGCGCTGTTGCCTTCTGCAAACCATTGGTAGAGTGCAAAAATCCGCCTATCGGTGGCAAATTCGAGTTCATTGACTAAATTAGGAATTTGTTGTGGATAATCTAGTAAACATGAAGCACCAATATTAAGCATTTGAACAGCTTTTTGTAATGCTTCCGGAAAACTTCTACCGATTGCCATCACTTCTCCAACGCTTTTCATCTCGCTACCGATTTTGCGTTCTGCCGCGCGGAGTTTATGAGTATCCCACCGCGGAATTTTTACCACGATATAATCCAGTGCTGGTTCAAAAAATGCGCTGGTTGCTGTAGTCATATGATTGCGAATCTGGTAGAGCTGATAACCCAGACATAGTTTAGCTGCTACATAAGCAAGAGGGTAACCAGTTGCTTTGGATGCCAGAGCTGAAGAACGCGATAGCCGTGGATTCATTTCAATTACCCGATAGTCACCGTTTGCCGGATTGACTGCAAATTGAATATTACATTCACCAATAATAGCAAAAATTTCCGCAGACCGAAGAGCCACATCGCGTAATTGTTGATGTTCGTAGTCATTCAATGTTTGTGCCGGGGCAACTACTATGCTTTCTCCAGTATGGATTCCCATTGGATCAAGATTTTCCATATTGCAAATAGTTAGTGCATTACCCGCCATATCGCGGATGATCTCGTACTCAAACTCTTTCCAGCCAGTCAGATACTCTTCAAGTAAAACTTGTGGAGTAACACTGAGAGCCTGAGTTACTTTAGTGATTAACTCTTCCTCTGAACTAATTTTACCTGAACCTAGCCCACCAAGCGAAAATCCTGAACGCATCATTAAGGGGTAACCAATTTCTTGTGCCATAGCTATAGCTTGTTCGCAAGTAGTTGCTAATTTACTCACAGGGGTTTTAATTTGATGCTTTAGGAGAGTGTCGCGAAAAAGCTCTCTATCTTCAGTGGCTAAAATTGAAGCGATTGATGAACCTAATACCTCAATATTATACCGTTGCAAGATTCCGCTTTTATGCAATTCTAAGCCAAGATTAAGTGCCGTTTGTCCACCAAACCCTAATGCCAGTAGCTCGATTTTTTCTTCAATCAAGATTTGCTCGAGTTCCTTAATTTGCAAAGGCACAAAATAGGTTTTATCTGCCATGTTTTTATCTGTTTGTACCGTAGCAATATTTGGATTTACCAAAACTACCTGATGTCCATCATCTTTAAAAGCTTTAATTGCTTGCGAGCCAGAATAATCAAATTCACCAGCTTGCCCAATTCTTAGTCCACCCGAACCAATTACTAATATTCTGCTCATTTTTGTGACGCTCCCGTTATAACTTGCTGGATAAAATCATTGAATAGAAATGCAGTATCATGTGGTCCGGCTGCGGCTTCGGGATGAAACTGTACGGCTGAAAAAGGTTTGCTTTTATGTTTGATACCAGCAATGCTATTGTCATGCAAATGGGTAAATGTAATTTGCCAGTTATCTGGCAAACTATTGTGACACAGCGCATAGCCATGATTTTGCGAACTGAGATAACAACGTAGACTTTGTGTATCCTGCACTGGTTGATTTTGTCCGCGATGACCAAATTTTAACTTGTAGGTATCTGCGCCAGCGGCTAAGCCGAGTAATTGAGAACCTAAACAAATCCCAAAAATTGGTGTGTTATTCTTTAATGCTGCTTTGAGTATGGTGATGCTCTGATGGCAATCTTTGGGATCGCCTGGTCCATTAGAAAGTAAAATACCGTCACATTGTTCGTGACTATAATCATAGTCAAAGGGTACTTGTTTGATGGTTACATCAAAATTTAGCAATGAACGAATTATATTATGTTTAACGCCAAAATCGACCAGCAAGATTTGGTATTTACCGTTACCGTGATAATTGACTTGTTTGGTTGAAACTTGTGCTACCAAATTTTCCGCATACGTCTGATGTGGTGGAGTCGTGCTAATGGTATTTGCTAATTTAATTTGTCCATTCATCGTACCATTATCGCGTAGAGTTTTAGTTAGTTCACGGGTGTCAACTCCACTCAAAATGGGAATACCTTGCTTATGCAGACAAGCTAATAGGGAATGCTCACAGTCGTGATGTGCAGTTTCACAAATTAAATTGCTACAAATTATTGCTTTAACCTGAATTTGTGCTGATTCCCAATTTTGCTTTGTACCCACTCCATAATTACCAAGTAGTGGATAGGTAAATACCAAAATTTGCCCAGCATAAGAAGGATCAGTTAAAGTTTCTTCGTAGCCAGTCATTCCAGTATTAAAGACCACTTCGCCGCAAATTAGCTCATGGGCTAAATTGTGGGCAACGGCATTGAAATGGCTGCCGTTATCTAAAATCAAAGTTGCGGAATTCATAACATTTCCTAACGTAATAGTATGTTCACTAGTTGTCATAATATAAAGTAAGAACTAGGAATAAGACAACGACGTGTACTATTAAGTACACGAGGCGTCTTATGACAGCGTTATTGCTTTATATTCGGAGTAATTTTTTGTTTTTTGAGGCGAAGGGCGTTAAGTTTAATAAACCCTTTAGCATCAGTTTGATCATAATCACCTAAACGATCCATGCTGGCAATATCATGATCATAGAGCGAATTTGGCGAATTTCTGCCAAGGATAATCACATTGCCTTTATACAGTGCCAAATGAACTACACCATTGATTGCCGACAAGCTTACCTGATTGGCTGCCATTAACATTTTCATTTCCGGACTAAACCAGAAACCATTATAAATTAATTGTGCAATCTTAGGTGCCGCACAAGATTTAAGCAAGATAACTTCGCGATCGAGTACTAGCGTTTCTAAATCCTGATAGGCTTTGTGGAGGATAGTTCCACCGGGTGTTTCGTACACACCACGTGATTTCATGCCGACAAAACGGCTTTCTACGATGTCGATTCTGCCAACTGCATTGATGCCACCAACTTTATTAAGATAAGTAAATATCTCCAGTTGTGTGCCACTGATTACTTTTTGGCTGGCATGCTCGGTGACTTTTACAGGTAAACCATTACTAAATTCAATGCTGATTTCAAAAGTCTGATCGGGTGCATCTTGTGGTGATACCGTTTTTTTGAACATCTCAGCTGGTGGAGCTAATTCCGGATCTTCCAAGATGCCTGCTTCATAGCTCGTATGCATTAGATTTTCATCAACACTATATGGTTTTTGTAGCGTTGAAGTAACTGGGATTCCTTGTTCGGCTGCGTAATTAAGTAAGTCGGTTCTTCCTTTAAACTGAGCTAAAAACTCAGGTTCTTTCCACGGAGCAATCACTTTAACATCAGGCATGAATTGCATAAAAACCAGTTCAAAGCGAATTTGGTCATTACCTTTACCGGTTGCCCCATGTGAAATATTTTTAATTCCGTGAGCAAGAGCGTATTCCACCAGCTTTTTGGCAATTAGTGGACGAGCAAGTGAAGTACCTAATAAATAACGATTTTCATATAATGCACCGCTTTGCAGTGATGGATAAATATAATCATTGACAAATTCTTCCTTGCAGTCTTCGATAATGACTGTTTTAGCACCAATTGCCAAGGCTTTGGCTTTGGCTGCTGAAAAATCTTCTTCCTGTCCAACATCAGCAATAAATGCGGTAACCTCATATCCTTTATTGAGTAACCATTTCAAAATTACTGAAGTATCCAAACCGCCGCTGTATGCCAAAATTATTTGTTGTTGCATGATAGTCTCCTAAAAGTTAATTATTTGTGTCTTTGGTTTTAGGGCTTGAGCAAACTTTACCTCTCAAAAGTTACGAGATTAAGAGTTTGTATTTCCTGAGAACTATTTTGCGAAAAACTCGCTAACGCTCAAACAGTTCGCAAAATTACGTTCTTGGCGTCAACAAACTCTAAAATTCTCCACTATTCGCGTTAAAGTTTACTCAAACTCTAAAACAATTAAACCATTTTATACTCTAAAAAATTAAAATTTAAATTGTTTTAACTCCGCTATTCGATTTTTGATAATATCTAAACCCAGATTGCCAGTTGCACCTAGATGCGTTTTAGCCAAAATATTTTGCAGTGGATCATTCAATCCTGAATTTTGTAAATTCGCTGCAACCTGCCCATAAGCATCGCGAAATGGAACGCCTTGTACTGCAAGCTGCAGGGCATAATCGGTAGCAAAGACTTCCGGAGTAAAGCCAGCCAAACATTTTTCTTGATTAACACTAACTTGCGCCATAATAATTGCGACAACTTCCAGCGTTTGCCCGACGATATCCAGACTGTCAAATAATGGACGCTTGGTTTCCTGTAAATCGCGGTTATAGCCAGAAGGTAGTGCTCGGGAAATCTCCATCACTTGCCAGAGATTTGCCATTACCGTAGCACTTTTGGCACGAATTAACTCAAATGGGTCAGGGTTTTTCTTGTTTGGCATTAGGCTGCTACCCGGACAAAATTCCTGTGGTAAATTGAGATAAGCCATTTCGGGTGCGCTAAACAAAATTACATCTGTTGCGAGCTTGGATAAATCAAGCATAATTTGGCTTAGCGCATGAATAATCACACTTTCAAATTTACCGCGGCTATTATTGGCATAGAGAACATTATTTTGTACTTTGGCAAAACCCAGCAAATCACTGCACAGCTGACGATCAATTGGTAATGACACGCCATAGCTGGCTGCTGAACCTAGCGGTGATTGATCAATTAGTTTATAACTATCAATCACAAGCGTTGCATCATCAAGTAATGATTCAAGCAAAGCTCCCATCCATAAACCGATTGAAGAGGGCATCGCTTTTTGATAATGCGTCCGCCCAACATAGGGGATGTTCTGGTACTTAACCGCAAAATCATGTAAAACTTCTAGTGTCGCAATCAATTTAGAGATAATTGTCCGTAGCTCATGCTTGCTATATAGACGTAGCGCGGTTAATACCTGATCATTTCGTGAACGAGCGGTATGAATTTTTTTCCCAACATCATCTAGTACATTTACCAGATAATTTTCAATTGCGGTATGGATATCTTCTTGCGAGTTTTCGATGGTGAATTTTCCGTTGTCAACCAACTCAAGAATCTCCTTAAGTGTAGCAACTAGTTGCTCATATTCAACTGCACTAAGTATGCCGATTGATGAGAGCATTTTGGCATGAGCAATACTCGCAATGCAGTCATACCGCGCAATCCGCAAATCTAGTAAAGGATCATCACCAGTCATAAAATCTTCAACTACCTGATTTAGGTGGTAACCTTTAGCCCAAAGTTTAGTCATTTCTTTCTCCTGAGATTAAGGATAAACAGCGAGTGCAGTTAAGCCAATGGTTTCGGGTAACTGATACATCAGATTCATATTCTGCACCGCTTGTCCAGACGCACCTTTAAGCAGATTATCAATCACGCTGACTACTACCAGATAATTAGTTCTAAGATCAAGATGTAAGCTAATTTGGCAGAAGTTGGTTCCAATCACTGCTTTAACGCCTGTGCGCTCTTGATTATTTAACTGAACAAAATAACTATCCTGATAATATTCGGTGTAGAACTGTTTAATTGACTTCAAACTCAGTGAGGAGTTTAACGGACAATAAGCAGTCACCATCAATCCCCGTGGAATCGGAATTAAATGCGGTGTAAATTGAACCATCAGTTCTTTTCCTGCCAGTTTTCCAAGCTCCTGCTCAATTTCAGGGGTATGGCGATGAATTCCACCGACTTGATAAGCCGAGAAATTATTACTGGTTTCGCAAAAATGAGTAGCAAGACTCAAACTCCGCCCAGCTCCCGATACACCAGATTTAGCGTCAATGATAACTGGCGCGGCAGATAAATTTAGCAATTTATTGTTAAGTAATGGAGCTAGCGCCAATAATGTTGCAGTTGGATAACAACCAGGATTTGCAATCAGACTTGCACCAGCAATTTGCTCACGATAACCGATTTCGGCTAAACCATAAACTGCCTGAGCCAACAATGCACTATCCGCTGCAGGATGCTGATACCATTGCTCATAAGTTGCGCCATCATTTAAACGTAAATCAGCGCTTAAATCAATTACTTTGCAATTGTGCTGCAATAATTCTTTAGCCATTGCTGCAGCTTTAGTATGTGGTAGTGCTAAAAAAACAACATCACTTTGCTGTGCCAATTGTGTAAGATCCAGACTGACAAATTTTAAGTGCGTGAGATGAGCTAAATGCGGAAAAACCTCTATTAATTCTTGCTGCTGATAAGTTTCAGAGACCAAGTGCGTCAATTCCACCTGTGGATGAGCACTAAGTAAGCGAATTAATTCTACTCCGGTATAACCAGATGCGCCAATAATCGAGGTTTTGATTTTTTTCATGATACTTGTTCCTTAGAGATAGTAGTACCAACGATTTTATTATGCTGCAATAATTCAATTAATAGATGTGGTGTATTACCGTTGAGGATATGCGCGGTTTTTACTCCGGCTTCACCGGCTTGCACGCAGGCGCTTAATTTGGGACGCATTCCGCTATTGACGATACCTTCGGTTGCTAGTAATTGCATAGCATATGAGCTATCCATTTCAGCCAGTAAACTTGTTGGGTCAGGGTAATTGGTATAATAGCCATCAATATCACTTAGTAAAATTAATTTCTCTGCCTGCAGGCTACTCGCAATTGCCGCAGCTGCCAGATCAGCATTAATGTTTAACGTGATATCTTGTTTAATTGCCAATGGTGCAATTAACGGAGTTATTCCGAGGGTTAATAACTGAGTTATAAATTCATGATTTACCTGAGTAATTTCACCAACAAAACCCAGCTTGTTTTGATCAATAAATTCACCTTGCAATAATTTGACATCATGTCCAGATAGCCCTAATGCCAAAATTCCCGCGTGATTAAACTGTTGTGCCAAGATAGCATTGGTTTTACCAAGTAATGCCATTTGTGTGACTGCCAGAATCTCTGGGCTGGTAACCCGTAAACCATCGACAAACTGAAAACTAATATTTAATTTTTGGCATAATTGATTGATATCCGGACCGCCACCGTGAACAACTACGATTTTATAGCCTGATTTTTGTAGTTGCTGGATATCTTCAATTAGGCTATTTAATTCAACTTGATTATTAACGATTGAACCACCACATTTTATGACGAGTAAATTTTTCATGATCTAAGTCCGATATGCTGCATTAATTTTTACATAATCATAGGTTAAATCACAGCCCCATGCCGTACTGCTATGTTCACCTAAACCCAAATCAAGATTAATATTAACTTCTTTATTTTGAAGTAATTTCAATGCTTCATCTTCGGAAAACTCTAATGGCATTCCATTTTTGAAAAGCAGTAGCTCTTCGAGTGAAATATTTAGCTTATTGGGGTTAATTGCAGCATTGGCATAACCAGCAGCACAGGCAATCCGTCCCCAGTTGGCATCACTACCAAAAACTGCAGCTTTTACCAATGAAGATGAAACCACTGACTTGGCAACCAATTTGGCTTGTTTTTCACTTTTGGCACCAGAAACATTTACCGCAATCAAGGTTGTAGCGCCTTCGCCATCAGTTGCAATTTGTTTGGACAAACTAATGCATAAGCAGAGGAGTCCTTCATAGAATAATTGCCAATCAGGATGATTTATATCTTCAATTGGTTTATTTTTAGCATATTTATTTGCCATAACTAAAACCATATCATTAGTTGAGGAATCACCATCGACACTAATCATATTAAAGGAATTATTCACCGCTTTAGTTAGCGCTATTTGTAATGCTGCCGCGCTAATATCGGCATCCGTGGTAATGAACCCAAGCATAGTTGCCATATTGGGGTGGATCATGCCAGAACCTTTTGCCATTCCGCCAATTTTAATAATGCTGCCATCGCTAAGTTTTACCGCTAACGCAGCTTGTTTAGCAAAAGTGTCGGTTGTCATGATTGCTTTTGCGGCTTCTTGGTCTTCCGCTGAGTCAAGCTTGGCGCTGAGTTTAGGAATTGAAGTTAGAATTTTCTCAATTGGTAGGGTAATGCCAATTACTCCGGTGCTGGCAACACCAATCAAAGAGCTATCAATATTTAATTCTTTGGCTAAAGTAATAGCTGTTTGTTTAGCATGTTGTGTGCCAAGTTTGCCCGTACAAGCATTAGCATTGCCGCTATTGGTAATAATTGCTTGCAAATAACCTGATTTAAGATGTTTTTTAGTGAGTAATAATGGAGCGGCTTTTACTTGGTTTTTGGTGAAAACGCCCGCTGCGATAGCTGGTACTTCGCTATAGATCAATGATAAATCTAGTTTGTGGGATTTCTTGATTCCAGCAGATACTCCCGCTGCTTTAAATCCTTGCGGTGCACAGACATTCTGATCGGCGATTAGTGTGATAAATTTACTCATGATTTATGCTCCCGGTTGATTATGATTAGGGTTACCAAGTGTTGCAACTAAAATTGCTTTAATGCTATGCAGACGGTTTTCAGCTTCACTAAAGACGATAGAATGTTTGCTGCGAAAAACCTCATCACTAACCTCGCGAACATCCACGCCAAAATTTTGCCAAGCATCACTGACAAATTTAGTTTGGCAATCATGAAAAGCAGGCAAACAATGCATAAACAAAACATCTGGATTATTAGTTTGCTTAAGCATATCTATCGTGATTTGATAGTTCTTGAGTAGATTTGCACGCGTCACAATTTGATCTTCTTCGCCCATTGATACCCAAACATCGGTATAAATTACATCGGCATCGACTAAACAAGCTGGATTAGAACTAACTTCAATAGTTGCTCCATGGTCTTTAGCGCAGGCTAGAGCTTTATTTAAATTTTCTGGTGCAGGGTGGAGTTCCGATGGTCCATAAGCTACGAAGTGCATACCCATTTTGGCACAACCGTACATCCAAGCATTTGCCATATTGTTTCTGGTGTCGCCGACAAAAACTACTTTAATTTGATTAAGCGGTTTATGGGGAAGCGCTTCTTCAATTGTCATTAAGTCAGCTAATATTTGGGTTGGATGATCTTCGTCAGTCAATCCATTGTAGATAGGAATCCCCGAGTATTTTGCCAAATCTTCAACAGTTTTTTGACTATAACCGCGAAATTCAATTCCATGGTAAAAACCAGCCAAAACCTGAGCCGAATCTTCCACTGATTCTTTTTTGCCAAACTGCGAACTTGATACATCAATAAAACTTGGATGTCCACCTTCTTCTGCTACACCAATTTCAAAAGCGCATCTGGTTCTGGTTGAAGTTTTTTCAAATAACAGCGCAATGTTTTTACCACGCAGGCTATTGCCAATGATTCCCTGCTGGCGTTTTTGTTTTAATTGATGGGATAAATCCAGCAAATAACGAATTTCAGCAGGCGAGAAATCAAGTAAAGTTAGAAAGCTTCTGTTGTGTAGATCAATTGTCATGATAGTAATATCCTAGCTATTTAGAAATAATTACTTGAATGAAACCTTAATATAATGAAATAATGTTTAAGTTATAAATATGCCAAATACATTACTTAGATAAAATCTAAGTCATATAACTTAAAATTTCATAATGTTTTAGGTTTTTGATAACTTGGCTGGCAAAATTAGAAATTAAATACCAAGTTAAGTAATTATTACTAAAACTTTAAATTTATAAATTTGAAAAATATTGTGTACTAACGCAGATGATAAAGGCTATCTCTGATTAGTTATTGAGAGAAATAAGATTAGCGTCGTCGAGAAGAAACAGAAGAAGATTGAGCAACAGTATTGTTGTTAAGTAACGAAATTGTATTTTGTGTCTGCTGGACAAATTCCAACGGTAAAATCTGGAGTAATTGTGCTGATTTCATGAATCAGACCTTTCGCTTAAAAAGAGGTTACTTAAAAATCTAAGTGAGGAGATTGTAACAAGATAAATTTATATTTGTCAAATTATTTTTTACTTTTTATTTGCATGGGCACAACAAATTCAGAAATATAACTTGACAAATTAAGGTTGTTTAATTACAATGATTGGCTTCACGTTAATGTAAATGGTTGTTTCTACGACTGAAATTTAATATATATGTCACGTAGCTATTTACTTGCCCGTTTTTTTGAAGTCTTAAATATATTTTACATTAACAAAACTTAATCTAATTTTTAGAAAGAACTCATTAATATGAAAAAAATTCTTTTTGCTCTTATCGCATCTACAGCCGTTTCAGTCGCTTTTGCAGCTCCTATTGCTTCTTCTGTTGCATCTCAGCAAGCTGCACCTCAATTTGATAATACTAAAATGAAATGTGGTGAGCACACAGTTAAAGATGGTGATAATACTGATACTTTGACAGGAATTTGTAAAGGATTCAAATTTGGTAAGGGTAAAGCTGGTTTTCTAGATGAAAATTCTGGTAAAAAAGTAATGTGTCAAGAGAAAAAAGGTCACATTATCTTATCTAGCTGCCAAGAAGCTCCTGCTAAATAATAGCTAAAGCAATAGACAGCCGACTTCAGAATGTAATGCTCTCTTTAAAATTCTCAAGTTTACTGGATAATGCTGAAAGGGTTGACTAAGTCAACCCTTTTTGTATTTTATGGAGTCTAATACAAGTAGCTAAGCATAATTTGCCCTTCAAAATTATTGCCGCCATTTCCTTCACTATCTATCGGCTGAACAATATAGCCGTAGCCAGCAAAGATCGTAAATCCTTTAATCTGTGGTACATTATAATTAAACGTAATATCATATTCATTACTTGCTGGCATAGTAACTGTATTGTAACGTGCTGCACTGATCCCTACTTCAAGTGCATCATCCAAAAATTTAACAGTTGGTGCAATTTTATATGCCTGACCGGCAGATTTATCAATCAAGCCCAACATCCAACTTGTAGTATAGAGTGGATCGGTTGCGAGTGAATAAGTGTAAGGCGATATAATGTTTCCGCCTTCAAAAGAGTCATTTGGTCCCCAGATGTTATTATAACCAAGTTTTAGTTCGAGCCAATCATAGTTCATGGTTAGTTGCAAACCCAGCATTTTACTGTTTACATTGTTGGCTAGCCCATTGTTACTTAGTATGTTTTGGTCGCTACCAAACTGAATGGCACCTTGAGCTCCGATTTCAAAGTTTAATTTATCACTGGCTTTTAGTTTTAGATTACTATCGGCGTAAATTAGATTTGAATAATCATAAAACTTATAGCCCCATAATCTAAAATCTAACAATTCTGTTGGTGTATTCCATGATAACCCAGCGGCAATAGTACCTGGTGTTGAGTTTGAGGTGCCATCAGGTGTAAGGGTTGGGTCAATTGAACTATTATAGTACGTTTGATTATTAAATCCTGTTTCACCAAGCATCTGAGCTTGATTGAACGCCAGTGCTGTAATTAGCCAATGATTTCCCAAATCAATATTTGCCAACGCTCCTTGATAGGTAACTAGATTGAGAGCATTATTTTGGTAGTAGGTAAGCCATGGACTATTATTAATCCCGATTCTACCCGCATCAATTTGTAGAATGTCGGAATACTTGTATTCCACAAAAAATTCCTGCATTTCTAACTGTTCTTTAGTTGATAAGCCCAGAGCTTGCTGATCTGGATCGCTGGGATTTATTTGCGCTGTATATGGATTGACTCCGGTTAGAAAACCACCGATAGAAAACCCGGCAATTTCGCCAGTTTGTGCAAAAATATTTACTCCAAAACCGTAGTTGTTTCCGCCGTTTTGGTCATAATAACTAGCAACGCCCATTACATTCCATGTTCCATCAGCAAAAATACGTTTTGCTATTCTATCACTAGCAATCTGGCTTTCGCTCAAATTTGCAGTTCCTCCCTGACTGGGGAGGCCTAAATATGGATTTTGTAAATAATTCCCGCGACTTAAATAGCTGCTAGCTACATCTGTTGTCTGTTCTTGAGATTCTTCCTCTAGTGTTATTCCGTAAGTGTTGGTGCAAATTAACCCAGCGCTGAATATCATAATTCTTTTAAACATAATAGTAAATGTTCCTCAGTTAGAAAAGCTATTCTAAGAATAAGGACATTAGTATAAACGAGAATGATTCTTATTTGCAATAACAATTGTTTAAGTGTGATAAATGTTGTTGATGAATATACTGTTATAGTTTAATATAATTGAATATGTCTTAAGCGGAATCAAAATTTCTTGTATCAAATTTACATTAGGGTATATAATAGCGGCGCTAATTAGCGTTATTTATATATAAAAGGATACACAAATGTTAAATATTAATGAAAAACAAGTCTGTGAAATCTTAGACAAGATTATTGCACATGAATTAGCTGGCGTAAGTCGTTACACTCACTATGCGCTAACTGTATATGGTTTAGAACGTTTGTCGTTAGTTGGCTATTTCAAAACTCATGCTACAGAATCATTAGATCATGCATTAAAAGCAGGCGAGTTGATGACTGGTCTCAATGGACATCCAACAATTAAAGTTGCTGACATAAAAGAAACTAATAAGCACGACTTGGCAAGTATTATCGCTGAATCAATTGAACACGAAACTAAAGCGGCAGAAATGTATCATCAGTTATTGGAAGCGGTAAAAGATAAGTCAGTTTATCTTGAAGATTATGCCCGGACGATGATTGGCTCAGAAGAGCAACACGTTTTAGAAATGCGCAAAATTGCTAAAAAAGCCTAACTGAAGCAAATTACCGGATACCTTTATGTATCCGGTAATCATACCTTTCTTGTCACTTAATTCTCTAATATTTGGATTTTACTTTCACTTTCCCTAATATTTTTCTTTATCTCAAGCAAAAAATTGCCAATTCATTTTAATTTGATAGCCACTCCAGTGTTAAAATAGCTGCTACTAGATTTAAAAAGCAGATGGATCATGAAATACCGCGATTTACGAGAATTTATAACTAATCTTGAAGAACTTGGTGAGTTAAAACGTATCAAGCAACCTGTCTCCCCACATTTAGAAATGACTGCCTTTTGTGATAAAGTATTACGTGCTGGAGGTCCGTCGGTCTTATTTGAAAATCCAGAAGGATACCAGATGCCTGTATTGGGTAATCTCTTTGGTACCACCAGACGCGTAGCTTTAGGTATGGGTAAAGATAATATCAGAGAGTTAAGGGGTGTAGGTGAATTTCTTGCTGAACTAAAAGAGCCACAACCACCCAAAGGCTTACGAGATGCATGGGAAAAATTACCTTTATTAAAGCAACTTTACAATATGTTGCCCAAAAATATCAGTAAAGCTCCGGTGCAGCAAATTATTATTGAAAAAGAAGATGTTAATCTGGAAACTTTGCCAATTTGGCACTGCCATAGCGAAGATGTCGCACCGCTAATTACTTGGGGCTTAGTTGTTACCAGAGGTCCATACAAAAAACGTCAAAATTTGGGGATTTACCGTCAGCAGGTTATCGGCAAAAACCGAGTGATCATGCGCTGGTTATCACATCGTGGTGGAGCACTCGATTACCTTGAACATTGTCGCGAAAACCCAGATACACCTTATCCGATTGCAGTAGTTTTGGGTTGTGATCCTGCGACTATTTTGGGGGCGGTTACGCCAGTGCCGGATAGTTTATCGGAGTATCAATTTGCGGGTTTATTACGCGGCAGTCGTACTGAATTAACCAAATGTATCTTATCTGATTTACAAGTTCCTGCTTATGCTGAGATCGTCTTAGAGGGGTTCATATATCCAAATGACACTGCGGTAGAAGGCCCTTATGGTGATCATACTGGTTATTATAATGAGCAGGATAGTTTTCCGGTTATGACTATCGAAAAAATCACGATGCGTGAAAATCCAATTTATCATAGTACCTATACTGGTAAGCCAATTGATGAACCAGCAATCCTTGGTGAGGCTTTGAATGAAGTTTTTGTGCCATTGCTACAAAAACAATTTCCAGAGATCATCGATTTTTATTTGCCACCTGAAGGTTGCAGTTATCGTTTAGCGGTTGTATCAATTAAGAAACGTTACGCAGGACATTCTAAACGAGTAATGCTCGGTATCTGGAGCTATTTGCGCCAGTTTATGTACACCAAATTTATCATTGTGGTTGACGATGATGTCAATATTCGTGATTGGAAAGACGTTATTTGGGCGTTAACAACTCGGGTTGACCCATTGCGGGATACTACGATGATTGATCGAACTCCAATTGATTACTTAGATTTTGCATCACCTATTTCTGGTCTAGGTAGTAAAATGGGAATCGATGCTACCAACAAAATTCATGGTGAAACCAATCGTGAATGGGGGCGGGTAATTATTCAAGATACTCTGGTAAAGGCTAAAATGGATGAATTATATAATGATATATTTCAATAATAGTAATTAATTCAACATTTGGAGCTGATTATGTTAGATGATATTTTATTATTTGTGCACTTGGTTAATATTGGTAATTATAGTCAAACTGCCAATAAATTTCACATCAGTCAGCCTACGCTGAGCCGTAAAATAGCCCAGTTGGAGCAGGAGCTTGGTGTACAATTAATCAAGCGCAATACGCGTAATTTTGAGATAACCAGCGCTGGACATAGATTGTATGAAGGGTTTAGCGGTCAGGTGGATCATTATAATAAGATTATTAGTAGTCTTAAGCGGGAAGGTGAATCAATTCGTGGAAAATTAAATGTTTCGCTGCCAACTGCTTTATCCTCTTATGGAATTGCTCCCTTTGTTGCTGAATTCATGCAAAAAAATCCGGGGATTGAACTGGATATTGCATATCAAAATCGTGAAATTGATTTAGTCCGTGAAAGATTTGATTTGGCTGTAGTTAGCGAGATTCCCAAACAGCAAACTACTAAAATAAAACTTCTTCACTCGGTTCCTTTACATATTTATTGTACCCCAGAATATATCGAGCGCTATGGTTTGCCAGACTCTATCCATGATTGTATTGCCACACATTTGACTACCGGGTCACTTAGAGGAACTCGTGTTCCCGAACAAGATTACTATCTACATCACGAAAATGGTGAGGAGCTACATTTGGTTGGTAGTTCACGGCTTAATGTAAGTAATAGTATGCATGGTAAATATATGGCTCTGACTGGACATGTCATCGCTGGTGGTTGGGATGAATTATATGCTGAAGAACTTGCGTCAGGTCGGTTAATCAAAATTTATCCCGAATACAATTGGGGTGTGATATCTTTTTATTTGGTGCGTCTAGCAAATAGTGAAAGTGCTTTAGCAAATTTATTTATCCAGTTTATTGAAGAATGCTTTGCGCGTTTGAAAGCGCCAGTTACAAAATAAAGGTAAAAAATGGCAAATATTTTATCGTTACAATCACATGTAGCATATGGTTATGTAGGAAACCGTGCGGCGGTGTTTCCTCTACAACGTTTAGGTCACGAAGTTGTTGCAATCAATACGGTTCAGTTCTCAAATCATACTGGTTACGGTTCATGGACTGGTGATATTATGACCGTTGAGCATATTGATAAGATTTTTACTGGACTAGACCAGCAAGGGATGCTTAGACATATTGATGGTATATTAACCGGATACTTAGGCGATAGTGTATTAGGGGAAGTGCTTCTAAATTGGTTGCAAAAATTGCGAGTAGTGAATCCACAATTGATTTACTGCTGTGATCCAGTAATCGGTGATATTGGGCGTGGTGTCTTTGTTAAATCTGGTGTTCCAGAGTTTTTTCGCGATCAGGCATTGTCACATGCAACTATCTTAACACCAAATCAATTTGAACTTACCCATCTGACTGGAATTGAGATATCTACTCTTGCTGATGCTAAAGAAGCATGTAGAATACTTCACAATAGAGGTGCCAAGCAAATATTAGTTACCAGTTTAACTAGAGATGATGCTGACTCATCGCAGATTGAAATGTTACTATCTACCAAAGATGAAGCATATTTAGTTGCAACACCAAGACTTGAGATGCCGATTGCTCCGAATGGGTCTGGAGACATGACCGCGGCAATTTATTTGGCTAAGTATCTTGAAACTAGAGACTTGAAACAAAGTCTGGAACATACTGCTGCAGCATTATTTGCGACGTTTGACCAAACCTTGAAATTAGCCCGCCGAGAATTGGCCATTATTCAAAGTCAAAATGAACTAGTGCAACCTAAAAAATGGTTCAAGGCACAGCAGGTAATTTAAATAATCGGAAGATGGCAGATTTAATAGTGATTAAGCTTATTAACTATTATAATATTGTGCGTAATCGTTAAGAATATCAAAGGAAAAATTTATGCAGCAGCAACAAATTTTAGCGCAACTAAAAACATTAACTACCGAAAATATCAACCCTAATTCTCTGAATATTGATATTGTGCCAACTCTGGAGAAACTAAGGATTATTAATCAGGAAGACCAAAAAGTAGCTTTGGCGATTGAAGAAGAGTTGCCTGCAATTGCTACAGCAGTTGATGCAATTACATTAGCAATGAAAAATGGCGGACGTTTGATCTATTTGGGTGCTGGAACCAGTGGGCGTCTGGGGATTTTGGATGCGGTAGAGTGTCCACCAACTTATGGAGTTGATTATAATACCGTAGTTGGACTTATTGCTGGTGGTGAAAAAGCTTTTATTAAGGCACAAGAGGGTGTCGAAGATAAAGAAGAGCTTGGGGTTAGTGATCTTCAGCAAGTTAATTTAGTAGCTCAGGATATTGTGTGCGGTATCGCGGCATCAGGTCGTACTCCTTATGTAATTGGTGGTTTAGATTATGCTCGCTCGCTTGGTTGTAAAACAATCGCGGTGGCATGTAACAAAAATAGTGTCATCGGAGATCATGCGGATATAAAAATTGAAGTGTCAGCTGGTGCTGAGGTTATTTCTGGTTCGACACGGATGAAAGCTGGAACAACGCAAAAATTGATCTTAAATATGCTAAGTACAACGACTATGATTAATCTCGGGAAAGTTTATAAAAACCTAATGGTTGATGTGAAAACTTCCAATGCAAAATTGGAAGCGCGTGCGAAAAAAATCATTATGGAGGCAACGGAGGTTGATTTTGCCACGGCAGAAAAATTCCTCAAACTTGCCAATAATCACGTTAAAACGGCTATTGTGATGATTATCAATGACGTATGCTTTGAGCAGGCGAGTGAGAAATTAGCTGCTAGTGCAGGGGTGATTCGCGATATTCAATAGAAGTCTGTCTTACCTGTTTTTTCTAGTAACTTTCTGGGTGAATAATATCATGAACATCTGCGCCATATTGCCAGACGCGATCGACATATTGTTCACCCCAGTCACTGATTAACATTTCCATTTGATAGCTAATAACTTCATCCGCAACTTTTTCAGCTAAAAAAGGGTTTTCTGGATGATGGTGAATGAATTCACAGCCAAACAGAGTCTGACTCATCTGCATATAATCTCTGGTATGTAGAATGTAAGCGTGCCAGACATCATCTAGATAATGCAGATTATCCATTGCAAAAACTTTATCATTCTCCAGTTCGCTGCGATTAGCGGTATATAGCCAGCGCATAAAGTCATTAAACCATTGCGTACTCAACTGTAGTGACCAACGTTTTTCTGCCATTAAACGATAAATGGTCGGTAAATGCTGCCAGTCTTCGAGTTGTTGTTTAGTTGGTAGATGCATTTATTTTTTGCAACAGCTATGACACGACTCTTTAGCACAGGCTAGAGTTAATTGTTTTAGTCTAAGAATTTTTTGGGTTGTAGTCATGAAGTATACCTTTATTGAATGTTTAGTAAAAATGAGCTATGAGCAAACAACGATTTTAGCATTTTTACGATTGTAATTAGCTGATAATTTTATGGTTAATTTTATAGGCTGCTAAACAAATTCCGATAAAAAACCCTGAGGATAGTACAAAGCTCAATAAGGGATAAGTTGGCAAAATAGTAACCATATAAGTAGCTATACTATTTATCGAAAATCCAATACACATATTTAAACCAAGTGCCTGAGCGCTTTGGGTATGAAAATGACTCATGATTTTAATTTGGGTTGGTGGGTTAATTAGTGCATTGGCTACGCGCATTAGTAGCACTGCTATAGTGGCTAACAGCGCAATAATAGTTACGTTATCAAAGAATAGCGTTAAGATTAATATAAATACGCCGCTGGCAGTAGAGTATACTCCGATACCAATTATATCTACTAGCGGAGCTTTTTTACGATTTAAAAATTGCATAACTTGGTTACCGGTTAAGTATGCTGCGGATAGACCCAAGAATATATAAGAGTAGGCGATCGGTGAAATATGCAGATAGCCAATATATAAATAGCTGGAAATACCAATAAATGCAAAATAAGCACCAACGCCACACGCATAAATAAGGGTTAGCGTTATGAAAACTTTATTTTTTAATAAATTTAAATAGCCTTTTAAATAACGTGGCAAGGCTGGCATTTTATGGATTTGATTTAAATTAGTTTCTGGTAGTATCTTTATGGTGACTATAACTAATAGTAAACCAACAAGTGCACTGAATAAAAAGCAATAATGCCAGCTTAAATAAGTTGCAATATATGCGCCTAAAACCGGAGCTACTGCCGGAGAAATTATCAACCCCATTAACAGAACCCCATTAGCATGAACTTGTTCGCGTTCATCCATGCAATCCTTTAATATGAGGCGTGGAACAATCAGAATCACTGAACAACCAAACGACTGAATTACACGGAGTATAATCACTCCCCAAATTGTTGGTGTGAATGTAATCAAACCAGCTGCAATAGCGAAGCAACTAAGCCCGCCAAGCAAAATCTTGCGTCGTCCGAAACGATTGCTTAATTCACCAGTAAATAGCACTCCTAAAGCAATACCAATGCTATAACTTGACAGCGTAAGATTGACAGTTTGTGGTGTTGAATGAAAATCAGCTACCATTTGCGGTAACGAAGCAATATATATATCTGTCGCGGAAACGCCTAGAAAGAACATTGCCGTTAACAGAAATAAAATCTGTTGCTTGCTAGCTTTATCTAATTTTTGCACAAATTTCTCATTTGATAATTAAGTCTGTACTCAAAATATTTGATTTAAAGGCAATGAGTACATATAGCTTGTTATTTTTTCCAATTAATTTTCTCTAGTGATTTGCCTTTAGTTTCAGGAATAAATAATGCTATCAATAAATAGCAAAAAACAAAGAATGCCATAATTAAGAATAATTTTGCATAGCCTAAGTTAGCGCTTAAAGCGCCAAACCATGAAACAAATAAAGTTCCAACTAGAGCACCTACGGTAAAAGCAATTGAAATTGCTAGAGCTCTTACATTAGTCGCAAGTAGCTCAGTTGAAATGACTAAGATTAATGCTCCTGGTCCAAAAGCGAAGAAACCAACTACAAAGATTATACCAATTAATGTAATATAACCAACGAGTTCGCCTTGCGGCAAAATTGCATGTGCAACAAAAAGTAGTAATAAGGTTACTAAAAGTCCGCTGGTGCCAATGACTAAAATTCGTTTGCGCCCAATTTTATCAACCAGAAGTAATGTTGCAATCATCGCGCTAAAATTCACCAGACTGATACTAATATTGCCAAATAAACCAACTATATCAGAATGAATTCCTGAGTCCTTCATAACCTGCAGGCTATTTTGTACGAATACATTAATTCCGGTTAATTGATTAAGTGAAACTGCTGCGAGAATTACCAAGAATGGAATCAAGTTGGAGCGCTTCATCAACTCGCGAAAATGTCCACTTGTTTGTTGCGCTGCCGCGTTTTGAATTTCTTTTAAAGCACTCTCGGCGGTTTGTGGATTGATTCTGAAGAGCGCGGTAGTTGCTTGATTAATTTTACTCCTGGCAATCAACCAGCGTGGCGATTCAGGTAATTTTACTACTAGTCCAGTAATAGCTAGTGGCATAACTAGCGCAACTGCAAAAGCCAAAGGGTAGTAGTCAACACTAATAAAAATCCAAATTAGACTGGAAATAAGAGCACCACCTGTATTAGCTAGTTTAAATGCGGTAATAATTTGCCCGCGCCATTTGGTTTCAGAAACCTCGACTAGATATAGGGGCATCACAATTTCACACATCCCATACGCGATACCCTGAATAAATCGGGCAGAGTAGAGGTTAACATGCGTTCTAGCAAATATGTAATAGACAATACCGATAATAAAGATCAGCATGGTGATTAAGATAACTTTTTTACGCCCTAGATAATCCGCGAGCGAACCCGTATAAATGCTGGCAATAAAACAACCTAATAACAATGCGCCAACATGAAGTGATATTTGTTCCTTGCTTATATAGTGTTGCGTAACCAGTTTAGGTAAGATCAATGCAACAATACCGAGAATATAGCCACAAATTACACCACTAATAATGGTTAACCCAATAAGCTGCGATTTATAGCTAGCAAACCTCATAAAGCGCTCCAAGAATACATTTCTGTGATGCTCCAGTTACACTTTCATAATTGGCAGGCAATTTTTCAATCCTCCGTTTTGCAAACCAAGCAAATGCAATGGCTTCAAGCTGATCAACATCGATCCCTAATTCCTGAGTCGTGCGAACCGCAATACTACTATTTTTAGCAATTTGTTCTAACAGAAATTTGTTATACGCACCACCACCGCAAGCATAAATACCCTCTACTTCAGATGGTTTGACATAAGCACAAATGGCATCAGAAACTGTTTTAGCCGTTAATTCAACCAAAGTACGTAAAACATCATGGTCAGTGGCATCAGTTTGATTATCAGCAAGCAGCTGTTGTTTAATCCATTCTAGGTGATAGATTTCCTTACCAGTACTTTTGGGGGCTGGCAGATTAAAATATTCATCTTTAAGCATTCGCTCAAGTAGCGTGGGGATAATTTTTCCTTGTGTTGCAAGTAGTCCATCTTTGTCATATTCCACGCCAAATTTATCCTGAACCCATAAATCAATCAGGCAATTAGCTGGACCAGTGTCAAAACCAATAACTTTACTTGTATTTGGATCTAAGATTGTAATATTAGCAATGCCACCCAGATTTAATACTACACGAGTACGATTAGAAGATAAAAAATAATGATGAAATACTGGCGTGAGCGGAGCACCTTGTCCACCATAAGCCATATCCATTCGCCGAAAATCACAGACCACATTAATTCCGGTTAATTGAGCTAATTTATTACCATCAACCAGTTGTAGCGAAAATGGATACTGATTGTATGGGTCGTGAAAGACTGTTTGTCCATGACAGCCAATGGCGTTAACTTCTTGTGGCGCAATCCTTGCGTTATTCAATAATTGTTGCACAGCTTGGGCATAGTTAATTGCTAAACGCACTTCAAGCTCACCAAATTCTTTAAGATGACAACTAAAGCTACGTAAGAGAGCTTGTAAATCTTGTTGTAGCTGAGATTCAAAAGGCAGTGATATCTTTGCAAGTACTTGTAGTTTGTTTTCTACACCAAATTCGCATAAAACTGCATCGATTCCATCCAGGCTGGTGCCTGACATTATTCCAATATATTTCATAACAAAACTTTCTTTTATAATGTATAAGGACTTAGGTGCCAATAATTAACTTACCCATTCGGCAGGGTCGTACCCTAATGGAACTGAACCTCTTCCAACTTTTGGCGGTGTTTCTGACATTTTAAGTACTGGTGCAAGGTGTTCAAGGACACCAAACTGAGTATGGGTCTTAGTTAATAAATCCTGAATTTCTGTGGCACTTGGGGTATGATGGCTTTTAAAGTTAGCAGTAACTCTACCTAGATTGTTAAACCAATGAGCCGTTTGCGCCAATGACAAGCGAATCAAATAACTCCCACCATCTATTGAGCGTCGCCTTAGTGCTTCCATTATGGCAAATGTTGCCAAATATCCAGTTATATAGTCCAGTGATTGGGCTGGCAAATGCTGAATACTCTGACTTTCTGACTGTTCTGCGGCAATTCCAGTTGCAGATTGCACTAAGCTATCATATCCATGACGCTCTGCCCATACTCCTTTGTGTGAATATGCACTCAAATCAACACAAATAATTCCTGGTCGGATTTTAGCTAGTTCTTGTGCTGAAAATCCTCTGTCTGCAAGAGCCCCCGGCCGATAAGCTTGCAGAAAGACATCTGCATTGGCGATTAAACTAAACAGCTTATTCTTATCTGATTCTAAATCTAGGTCTAAATGTGCTGCATATTTGCCAAATCCAGTATCCATAACTAATGGTAAAATGAACGGTAAATGTGGGCTGGCAATGCGCATCACATTTGCACCATGCTCGGCTAAAGATTTACCGCAAACTGGTCCAGCTAATACTCGTGTTAAATCTAAAACTCGTATTTTAGATAAAGGATAATTACCATCATGAAGGGCTTCAGGCTTACTATCACTGATTTTGATTATTTCAAAAAGAGGCAATTTCGCGATAGCTGATGCTTGTGGGTGTTGTGACCACTCATCTTTAGATCTAACTATTGCAGCGCACAAGCCACGTTGGTTAAGCTTATTTTCTAGGTATTCTGCCGGATATTTCTTAGTTGCAGCAGCGACTGCTTCTTTATTTGCTTTACTGCCTAGAAAATCTACTACACCTTGTTGGTGATGCGGAAAATTGCAATGAAACTGGATTATACGCTGATCGGAAGTGGTGTAAAACCCAGAAAGCGGGCTCCACAAATCTTCTGTTACACCGTCAACTACGCGCAAATATTGATGTGAGCGTTGCGCAATTGCGGCATCACGAACTGAAATCTCGACATTTTGGAGGACTCCAGTTTTACAACGCCACAATTCTGCAGCCATATAGCCAATTGCAGCTAGAGCCGCTGCACCAGCCTCACCAATTAAGAATGGACTAGGCAAAATCGGATCTTGCCCAGTGATTTTAATATGTTTTAATGAGGATGGTTCTATTCCTGCTTGTTTTAAGATTCCTCTTAAGATCACATGACTCATTTTTATCCTGTCATGAGCTATACGAGACAAAGTATACTCAAACTGATTCGAAATACTAGTAGGCTATTTATGACGAAGCCTACAGGTAGTAGGTGAGGAATAAATCAACGACCTAGGATGATGAGTCTGATTGAGTATATATTATTTTTTCCAGTTGTCTTTTAGCCCCACGATTTTGTTGAATACTAATTTACCGCTAACTGCATCACAATCATAACGATCTGCAACAAAATAGCCTACTCGTTCAAATTGAAAACGGTCTTCAGGTTTAACACTTAATATTGATGGCTCAATATATGCTGTGCTCATATCCAGAGAGTGTGGATTAATAAACTCTTTAAAATCATGCCCTTCTACATTGTCTGGATTTTCTACACTAAATAAGCGATCATACAAGCGAACTTCAGCGGAAACTGATTTAGTGGCGCTAACCCAATGAATCACACCTTTTACCTTGCGTCCTTCAGGGTTTTTACCTAAAGTTAATGGATCAATGCTGCAGCGTAATTCGCTAATTGAACCATTTTCATTTTTAATTACTTCATCACACTTGATTACATAGCTATGGCGTAAGCGTACTTCACCGCCGAGTGTTAAGCGTTGAAAACCTTTTTCTGGTATTTCTTGGAAGTCATCCTGATCGATATAAATTTCTTGGGTTAACTCACATAAACGACTACCAAACTCAGGATGTTGTGGATGAAAATCAGCACTTCGTGAGCCAGTTTCTCCGGCAATAAAGTTAGTTAAAACAACTTTTAGCGGTTTTAAAACTGCCATTACCCGTGGTACACTGTTTTCTAATTCTTCGCGAATTGCGGTTTCTAAGAATGGAATATCTACAATATTTGGTGATTTGGAGATTCCACAACGCTTAGCAAATAAGCGCACTCCTTGCGGTGTATAGCCACGGCGGCGCATTCCCGCAATGGTTGGCATTCGAGGATCGTCCCACCCAGATACCAAACCTTCACTGACTAATTGAGTTAGTTTACGTTTGCTGGTAATGGTGTAGTTGAGTACCAAACGAGAGAACTCAATTTGCCGTGGACGAGCAGGTAATAACCCAGCTGTGAATAATTTGTCGACAACCCAATCATAAAGCGGGCGATGATCTTCAAATTCCAGTGAACAGCATGAATGAGTGATTGACTCTAGCGCATCTGAAATACAATGCGTATAATCATACATCGGATAAATACACCACTTGTCACCAGTACGTATATGGTGGAAGCGCTTAATCCGATAAATCGCAGGGTCGCGTAGATTCATATTTGGCGAACTCATGTCAATTTTCAGGCGTAATACTTTTGCACCATCAGCAAATTCACCATTTTTCATACGGGTAAATAAATCACGGTTTTCCGCTGCACTTCGGGTGCGATATGGACTGTCTTTACCAGGAGAGGTTAATGTTCCGCGGTATTCGCGCATTTGTTCGGGCGTTAGATCATCAACATAAGCTAAATCATGATCAATAAACCATAACGCAAACTCATATAATTTATCAAAATAGTCTGAAGCATATTTCACTTCTCCATTCCACTTAAAGCCTAACCAACGAATATTATCCTGAATTGCTTGTACAAATTCATCATTTTCTTTTTCTGGATTGGTATCATCAAAACGTAAGTTGCATACTCCGTTATAATCTTCGGCTAAACCGAAATTATGGCACAATGCTTTGGCGTGCCCAACATGCAGATAACCATTGGGTTCTGGCGGAAAACGGGTAATAATTTGGCTATGTTTGCCACTCTTTAAATCATCTTCTACGATGGCACGGATAAAATTTCCTGCCACAGGTGTATCATTATTAGCAATTTTTTCAGTCATATTTGTATTTAGTCCTTAGTAAATTCTTGTATACTCAATCAGATTCATCATCCTCGGTCGTTGCCACGTTTCTCATCTGCCAACTGTATGCTTCGTCACTTGTCGCCTACCAGTATTTCGAGTCAGTTTGAGTCTGTTTTTATAATTAATTCTCATCACCAGGTATTTTGTCACTTTCTGCTTTGTCTATAACGTCATCAACAATTTCAGTGACTAATGATTCATGCATATCATTTATTGTATTTTTGAGTTTTTTGGCAATAAATTTCAATTTTGCAGTTTCTAAATCTTGTAAGTCATCACTCTTGATTTTGGAAACCTGATCTTTAATTTGGCTAACCTGTGCTGTAATTTGATCAATTTTGTTATTAAATTGCTGAGCATCGATATCGTGCTGATACTTAAGTTCTCGTAACTGTTTAATGATCAATTTACGCTGTACCTTAAAGTTTTGGCCGGTAGTTGTTGTCATTAGAGATAATAGTTGTGCTTTTACCTCATCATTATAATTAATCTTATTTATTATCGCAATGACTGATGCTTTGTTGGTTTCAATATTATCTTTAGTTAATGCTTTCACGCTTTTGATTAGTTCTGAATTAGTTTCTTTTTCTGTCTTTATTGCTGTTGCAGACTCTTGTAATTGATCAAGCTGGATGTCAATTGAAAGTAATTGTTGATAAATTTTGTCAGCAATCCGATGGTCGCGTTCGTGCATATAAAAAAAATAAACAGCAATTGCTGCTATTATCAAGATTATTGACCAAGGTTTATAATTTTTTGCGGGAGTTGATTTAATTGACATATTTTTTTGCCAGCTTAATAAAATTTTGTTCAATAACGAGGTAACTTACCCACGCGATCAGCGTGCTAAGGATTATAGTTAATATTTTCAGTACCAGCAACGAACCATGCGGTAAATAGAGATACCCCAAGGCGTAAATTATTGGTAAATGAAATAAATATAATGAATATGAGATTTTGCCATAAAAACGGAATAATGTTATATTCAGCAATTGTTTTAGGGGTGCAAAGTATAAACAATTAACCATAATCAGGCAACTACCACAAGCAATTAGTGTCTCATGAGACATTCTACTCGCTATTTTACCAAAAAGTAGATAGTTGCTGAAATATAAAGCACAGCCAATTAATAAACCAAGCCACGAAGCACTAAATTTTAAGCGTTGGTGATAGTGATATAAATACATTCCGCAGATAAAATACCAGCTGTAATAAACAATGCTCTGCCATTGATTATCCAATAAATTTCCATAGCGCCAGAAATAATAACTTAGACTAATTATTAAACCAAAAGATATGATGCGTAATAAAATATTGCTGCGTACAAATCCAAATATTAACAATGGAAATACTAGTGATAGCCACATTTCATAAAATAAGCTCCATGTTGCTACATCAAGGCTATTTCCTTGATGGCTAATTAAGCTCAATGATCCTATCCACATAGAACTATCAAAACTTGTCCTTGACCAGATATAAAACCATGGAGTTAATCCATATTGCGCTAAAGTCGCTGGATGGTAACGGGAGATATATACCAGCAAAATGGCAGAGAAAGTTAATGCGACATAATACGCTGGGTAAATTCGTAAGATACGTCGTAATATAAACTGTGGATATTGTTTAAATTTGAAGTTGCGTAATTGGTGACTTAATACAAACCCGCTTAATACGAAAAATAAAATTACCGCTTCATGCCCAGCACAAAAAAATAGCCATGGTTTAAGTCGAGCATCGGATGGATTACTCATTTCCCAAAAATGCTGAAATACAACCATCAAGGCAGCAATTCCACGTAGCGAGTCAAGAGATTGGTATTTATGTGCTGATGAATTGACGTTATTGTTCATTAATCAGGCTTCGATATCCACAAATGCCAATTTACTAATATCTTGCATTCGCATTGGGTAGAGGATACCATCTAAATGATCACATTCATGCTGCATTACTCGTGCAAAAAAACCATCATCTTCACCTAGGTGAACATTGCCAAATTGATCGTAATATTTATAGCTAATTGCCCGGGGACGACTTACTTCGCCACGTAAACCTGGTACGGATAAACATCCTTCATTAAAAGTACTTTGTTCACTTGTTATAAAACTAATTTCAGGATTAATGATCACTTTTAATGGGCAATCACCAACGTCATTATAACGAGTTATCTCTGCTTGGTAATACTCAATTACTACTAGGCGTTTATTAACGCCGATTTGAGGCGCTGCAATTCCAACCCCTCCCAGATGTTTTTGAGTATCCTGCAAATCTTGAATTAATTGCAGTAGAGAGGGGCTACTAAATTCTGTTGCTGTAATTTCAGCCGAACGGGTGAGTAAGCAAGGATCGCCCATTTTGCGAATTGGATGAATCATGATTAATTTTCTCCTTTTTCAGTTAAAAGACTGTAAGTAGGTAGTGTACACAATTCTTCTTTCAAGAGCATTGCTTTTTTAATTTTGATACATAATGCGTGATAAAATCACTGATGCAAATACGTTTATCTTTCTTAATCTGTAAACTCCACCCATCCGCTTGAAAGCTTAAAATGTTTAAAACCTATACACCCAAACAACTGATTAGCTTGCTGGTAATTTCAGCTCTTCTTTTGATGGAAAATATTGATGCCAATATTCTAAACGTGGCTATTCCTCAAATGGCGCATAGTTTTGCTTCAACAGTCTTTACCATGAAGCTAGCCGTAACTAGTTATTTGATTGGTTTATCAGTATTTATTCCTATTAGTGGCTGGATGTCAGATCGTTTTGGTAGTAAGAAAATCTTAATGCTTTCAGTTGTGTTATTTACATTAATGTCGATCCAGTGTGGACTTACTGATTCGGTCCCTTTGTTGGTTATTTGTCGGTTACTTCAGGGCGTAGCTGGAGCTTTTATGGTGCCAGTTGGACGGCTGCTGTTATTAAAGATTTTTGATAAATCTCAAATGGTGAAGGCTTATACCTTGATGGGGATGCCTGTCATGCTCGGGCCGATATTAGCTCCTATCATTGGTGGGTTTTTGGTGACTTATTTTTCATGGCGTTATATATTTTGGGTGAATGTTCCTCTAGGGATAATGGCGCTATATGCGACTATTAAGTATATCGATAACTATACTGTAGCGCAGGATAAGTTTAATTTTTACAGCTACGCGTTTTTGGCTCTGACATTATGCTGCTTTTGTTTTTGGCTTGATCTTTTCTTATCCCCAGAAATTTCTGCTTTTACTAAGGGGATGCTGTTCAGCGGTGCGTTATTTTTTGGTTTGGTTTATTATCTAATCGAGAGTAAATCAACATTTCCGATTATTCGTTACCATTTATTTAAATTGCGAACCTTTAGTAGTTGCTTTTTTTCGCAAGTTATTATTCGGGCATCTTTAGGCGGACGAACATTTATTTTAGCTATTTTTCTTGAAATTACTTTTAAGAAGAGTGCTTTTGCCGCTGGGTTTGTTTTCATCTGGATGTCTTTAGGGGTATTATGCTCACGTACGGTCACGCGTAAACTACTCGAAAAATTTGGTTTCAAGCGCGCATTACTCGTGGCAAACATTGGAAGCTTCCTTGCTTTGTCGATGTTGGCAACAGTAAGTCATTTGGGGTGGTTTTTATATTTGGCATTATTTCTCAATGGGGTATTTGCTGCAATGCAGTTTATGAGCCTCAATTTGCTTTATTATGCTGATGTGGAAAATATAGATTATGGCTCAGCGGTAAGTTTGGCAACCACATGGCAGCAATTAGGAACTTCGCTAGGTGTAATTGTGGCAGCCGGATTGCTTCACATTGCTAATTATCTAAGCGCAACTAATTTCGTAATTACTTCATTTCATTATGTATTTTTTGCTTTGGCGCTGATCAATTTATCTTGTCAATTTCTGCTCAACCGTCTTGAAAAGAGTGACGGACAAAGCTTAATTAGTCAAAAATATAAACAGGAAATGAAAGTATGAGATTATATGGGGCTATATAATCTCAAACATTATGCTTAATACATCATTCTGGGATCAATATAATGCTTAAACTCAAGCAGATTATTTGCCGGATCAACTAAAACAATACTGCTATGTTCTTCTGCAGTCTTGGCAAAGCGCGTAAACAATGGTGTAAATATTGGTATTTGTCTGATTTCAATTAATTTTAATAAATTATCAAATTCTATCTTATCGCGGAAAGTAATACCAAAATGCCGAGGGTAGAGCGTTGGGTTCTGATCAATTGATTCTGGGTTAAGGTGGCAAACCACCTGATCACCAAAAAAATCAATTGTTACTCGATCAGCATAGCGCCGAGCTAATTTGCAACCGAGTTTAAAAACATAAAATTCTACGGTTTCATCCAAATCTTTGCATGGAATGGCTAGATGAAATACGTTTTGTTGATCGCGCATAATTTAAATCTCCTTAAAAATTAAGATACTTGCATGTAAGAGTGCTTTTGATCATATAGAGTTATTGTATCTTAATCTTTCAAAGAGTGGTTTCCCGTTTTTGGATAGTTAATTCTCATTTTTGTGATTTACTTCTAAATGCTTTTTTGATTCATCTGTCTGTTTAATTTGAACCAAACGTTGAGGCTTGAATAATTGGTATTCCAATCAAGGGGATTGATGAGACGATAACCCCAAGATTCCAGTTAATGCCGTCGGTTGAATTTGCTGAAGAATTAACTCCTGCATCGATACCGCTACTTTGCGCAGTTAACATAAAGTAGCCCGCGCCAAAAGTTAAGCTGTTAACCGGATTTAGTGGTAAATTATTGACCGACTTAAAGCTTAAATTTTGCTCATCAATAGAAAATGAGCTTGGTCCTACATTTGATAACAGATTAGAGGATGTAATACCAGCATATTGACCATTTCCATATGCAATGAATTTAATTTCCTGATTTGATTTTAAATCATTAGTCAAATTATTCCAGCTGATATCTTGTGGGTAATTGTTTTTATTTGTATAAAGTATTTTTGCGTAAGCACCCACCGCGATAAGGTAGTTATTTCCAATAGTAATATCGTCTATTTTTGTAGTGGCTTGCTGACTGAAATTTGTATCCTGTGTCCAATTGCTTAAATCGTTGCTTGATGCATAGTAGATGGTTTTATCATTGCACAGGGCAATTATAATGGAATCATTCTGTAATAGTTTTTTTATTGATTTTCCGGGGATGAAATTATTGGTTTGTAGGTTATGTAGATCATATCCACTCATAATCACCGAGTTACCACCTAGAATAAATTTATTGTCAGAGGTTACTAGTACTGTGTTTATATGTGTGTTGCTGGTCGTAATGATGAACTCATCCCAGTTCTTTGCATTAGTTGATTGGGATATACAGACACCGCTTTCACCATTTGCATTGGCAACGAGCACGTATTTATTAGCACCAAAAGTAAGCCCTGTTGGTTGACTACAAATTGTTCCAACATTTTGTAAAATAGCACTAGGGTAAAAAACATTTGACATAGAGGTTAGAGAAGCGTAAATTGAGCCATTTGCACCAGCTAGGACAAATTTGCCCGGCAAAGGCGTATTAGGATTAGTTGAACCTCCACCGCTATTACAAGCTACTAAAAACATACTGGCGACAAGTGTTAGGGCTAATTTTTTCATTATCTCTATTCCTTTTAGTTATAAGGAGCAGATTATAGCAAGCAAAGTGGCCTATCTGATGTCACAAAAACTTACATAAATATGATTATTTATCCTCCCATTGAGCATAGTAATCCTCAAGATTTGTAACAAAAATTATTTTAGGCAAGAGAGAAACTAATTTGCTTGGGATATTATATAAAAAACCGTTTAAGATAGCTTTTATTAGTAATACCGAGTTTACTTTAGTATCAAACTTAGCATAAATTTGTCGACTGATTAAGGTGCTAACTGAATTTAGCAAGACTTCTTCATTAAAAATATCAGATAATGTCGTTGCTATTTCCTTATGTGACATGCCGATAATCAATAAAAATAAGACAATTCTTTCTCTCTCAGTTAAGTTATCTGGAGAATTTATAAGATAATCTGAGTTTTTATTTGTGACCATTTTAATTAAATTAGATACTGCTAAATCATGCTTCATTTGATAAGGGCGTGTGCAGTAAGCAATTAGTTGTTTATCAATAGAGAAAATAGGGAAAACATTAGCATAATGTAAACCGTAATTTAATGCGCCAGGGCGTTTAAGTAAATAATAACATGCGTATGGTTTTTTTGTTTCTAGTACTTCAGCTGTTACTTTGCTCCGAAATTCTTCGCTAAAGCTTTTGAAGTCTTCATTTATATTTTGTAGTTGCTGTTTATCCAAATTTTTAACTTGCATATATTTTAAATAAAGCTCTGATGCATAAACACATTGATGGTTAAGATCCCAAATTACAAACGCATCATAAGAGAAGTTTCTTTTATGGAAATCAATAAATCGCTGCAAATCATCATTCATGTCAATAAACTCTTCTAGTAGGACTGATTTAATATTATCATAAATCACCTATGATTTAGTTATATTTCACATGTTTATTTTTATTAAAATTCCATATAGATAAAATATCTATTCCAATAGACATAATAATCTTGTACAATCACGCCTGTAAATATTTTTAAAAATGGGATTTATTATGTTACGGGCAATAAAAAAAATAGTTGAGACTTATGTTGAACTTGTGATACAAGCAAGTGAAATGGAGTCTCGGTCTTGGGTTCTATCAAAAAGATAGACTTTAGGAAATAAAAAAAGTGAGAGTTTAAACCCTCACTTTTTTTATTTGGCAGAAAAAGCCTGTTGTACAGCTTTGATATCGGCAGGAACCTCAACTACTTGAGCTGGTTTTGCCAAAATAGCTTGCAATTGAGCTGCAACAGGAAGAGTTGTACCTGTGATTGGTTCAATAATCGTTTCAAATTTACATGGGTCTGCAGTTGCTGCAATTATCCATGGCGACGAACTTAATTCTTTACGCGCAAAATAACCAGTTGCCGTATGCGGACATACTACATAATTAAATTGTTGGTTAACTTCACGGATAATTTGGCGAATTTGTTCATCATTCACACTAAACGCGGTTACATTAGCTTTGAAATTATCTAAAGTATTATATAAATGACTTAGACGTTCAAAATTACTTGGGTTACCAACATCCATGGCATTGGCAATTGTTGCTACACTGGCTTTAGGTTCAAATTTACCGCTAGCGATATAATCAGAAATTACTCGATTAGCGTTGGTTGCTAGAACGATTTCACGGATTGGGAAGCCCATTGCTTTTGCCCAGTATGCTGCAGTTGAATTACCAACATTACCAGTTGGAATTACATATCCCGCCTGCTCTTTGTTGTTCAGATAAAACTGCCAGCTAGTATAGGCATAATAAGTTAATTGTGGTAATAAACGCGCAATGTTGATACTGTTAGCGCTACTTAAGTGTGCCTGAGATGTCCACCATTCATCACTAAATGCTTGTTTAACAATTTTTTGACAATCATCAAAGGTACCTTCAACGGCTAGTGCGCAGATATTATCACCCCAACAAGTAATTTGCTGTTCTTGACGTTTGGAGATTTGCTCTTTGGGAAACATTACGACCACGTCCACATTTGGTTTTTGATGAAAAGCACTGGCTACCGCTGAACCAGTATCACCAGAAGTTGCAACCACAATCGTTGTTTTACGGTTTTTAGATAGGCGACTCATGCACTCAGCTAAAAAACGCGCACCAAAATCTTTAAAAGACAAGGTTGGACCATGAAATAATTCCATGATTGAAGTATTGTCATTTAGTTGGCGAACTACTAAAGGGAAATTAAAAGCATTTTTGCAAATATCAGCTAATTGAGATTCCAACTCATCGCCTTTGAAATAATCAGCCAAAATTGTAGCAGCAAATTCTGGGTAACTAAGTTTAGGATCCAGTTTTGCCCAGTCGATTTGTGGGAATTGTTGAGGGACAAATAAACCACCATCTTCAGCCAGGCCTTGCAAAATCGCTTGACTAACTGTTTTGGTGTTGTTTTTGTCACGAGTACTATAAAATAACATCTTGTTATATTCCTATTTTCAGTATAAATTAATTCAAAATTAAAGGGTGTAAGCGCCATTAGGATTTATTGGCGAAATCCAGTGATCTGCTTCAACCTGATGTTGTTTAAATGCCGTAAGCATCGCCTGTGCAACTAATTCTGCGTTAGCTTTACTTTCACAGAAAGCTAGTAAGCTTGGACCAGAACCAGACAAAGTTGCACTAATTGCACCAGCATCAAGAGCAGCTTGTTTTACATCATAATATCCAGTTACCAAAGCAGCGCGTTGCGGTTCAATGATCAAATCCAGCATTGAGCGACGAAGTAATTCAACGTTTTTTTGGTAAAATGCACAGATTGCTGCTGCAAGAGCGGCAGATTGTTCAATGTATTTTTTAAGTGGAACAGTTGGACTTAGAATACCGCGTGCACTTTTGGTTTCAACCTGTAAATGTGGATGAACTATCACACAGTAAAGCTCAGGGTAGGGTAGATTAATAACCTCCATTGGTGCTATACTACGAATAAGGGTAATTCCACCAAAAACACATGGTGCAACATTATCCGCATGACGCCCGCCAGAAGCAATTTCTTCACCGTAGAGTGCAAATTCAACTAAGCGCTCTTTGCTAATTGGCGTGCTTAGAAATCCATTTAATGCAACTACTGCAGCAACAGCTGAGGCAGCAGAACCACCCATGCCAGAACCCATTGCAATACCTTTGTCAATTTGCAATGAAAATCCGCTGGTGATACCTAAATCCTCACACATTTTCTGCACAGCGAATGAAGCAGTATTTTTGGTCGGTTCAAGTGGTAATCCAGTAACTGAATTAATCTTTTCAATTACAATTTGATTATCATCACGCTTAGTCAGGGTAACGGTGTCACCCACCGCATCTAATGCTAAACCGAGAATATCAAAGCCAACTCCCAGATTAGCGCTGGTTGCTGGCGCAAAAGCACTTACGCGGTTAACACCTGCTTTTAATAAACTCATAACTTCTTCCTGTTTAGTATAAATAAGAAGTTAAACGTAGTAAATCAGCGAAGATACCTGCAGCTGTAACCGCAGCACCCGCACCAGGTCCTTGAATAATCATTGGGCGCGTTGCATCATAACGTTTAGTTTGGAAAATGATGATATTATCAGTACCATTTAAGCGAGCTAGAGGGTGGCTTTGTGCTACCGACTGAATCGCAACACTTACCGTACCATCAGCATGGATTTTTCCTGCATAGGTTAATTTTTCACCTTTAGCGGCAGCTTCATTTGCCATACCCATAATTCGGTCATCAAATTGTGGCAAGCGAGCCATAAATTCATCAACTGAGCAATCGCGTAATTCTTCAGGAACTAAGTTAGTTACTTTGATATCGCTTAATGAAACATTATAACCAATTTCACGCGATAAGCAAACTAATTTACGAGCAACGTCTTGTCCTGATAAATCTTCACGTGGATCTGGTTCAGTATAGCCTAACTCCTTAGCATCTTTAACGATATCAGAGAAAATGCGTCCTTTACCTAATTCATTGAAAATAAAACTTAGTGTTCCAGATACCACACCTTCAATCGTGATAATTTCATCACCAGTTTTAATCAAATCTTGTAGAGTGTTAATTACTGGTAAACCAGCACATACTGTAGCTTCATATAGATAATGATTACCATTTTTACGCGCAGTTGCCTTGATTTGGTTATGGTACTCAATATCACCAGCATTGGCATGTTTATTTGGTGTAATAACATTAAAGCCTTGGTTAAAGAAATTAAGATATTGTTTAGATAGTGCTGTGCTTGCTGTACAGTCAATAATAACAGCATGTGGAACATCACCGCTTAATAAATGCGCAGTAAAGGTATCCATGTCTGGTTCAATCGGGTTTTTGGCAAAATTGTCACGCCAATTGCCTGATAGAGCATCATCACTAAGTAACATTTGTTTGCTGTTCATAATTCCACGTACACAAATATCTACATGGTATTTGGCTTTAATAGTCGCACGCGCTTCTTCGACTTGATCTAAGAAAGTAGAACCAATTCCACCTGGACCGATCAAACCAACAGAAATTACCTGGTCAGATAAATAGAAACCAGAGTGCGCAGCTTGCAATGCTTTGTTAATGTCTTTGCTATTAATTACAGCAGAAATATTACGTTCTGAAGCACCTTGCGCAATTGCACGAATATTGATATTGGCTTTAGCTAAGGTTTCAAAGAATTTACCTGCCACACCTGGACTACCAACCATACCATCACCAACTGCAGCTAGAATTGCACAACCTGTATCTGCGGTCACTTTGTTGATTTGTCCATTTTCGATTTCAAATTTAAGATTAGTGTTTAGTGCATTGATTGCAGCATTAACTGATTTATTGGCAATCGCAAGACATAATGAGTGCTCAGAGCTGGCTTGAGAAATCAAGATAACCGATACTTCGCACTGACGCATAATTTCAAAAATCCGCGCTGCACTGCCTGAAACTCCAGCCATGCCAGCTCCTTCAATATTAAGAAGGGCGATGTCATCAACATAAGTTAACCCTTTGATCAGGTGTTTGGATTTAGTTGAGCTTTGGCTAATGTAAGTTCCGGCTGCTGTTGGGTTGTAGCTGTTTTTAATATACATTGGAATATTTTCTTCGGCAACCGGAGAAATTGTCATTGGATGCAATACGCTGGCACCAAAGTAAGCTAATTCTAATGCTTCCTTGTAAGATAGGGTATCAATACAGAAGGCTGATTTGACTTTGGCCGGATGCGCTGTGTAAATTCCATCAACGTCCGTCCAAATGATTAATTCGACAGCGTGGAATAAACGTGCGAAAATTGCACCAGAATAATCACTACCATTACGCCCTAGTGTAGTACGTTTACCGTCAGCAGTTGAGGCAATAAATCCTGTAATTACTAATTGATCAAAGTCTTTATTTACGAAATATTCTTGTAATGCCTTTTCACTGCGCTCCCAATCGATTCCAACTACACCACCGCTTTTATAAGAATAAAGTACTTCGGTCGCATCGAGATAAAGTGCTTTATTGTGTAGAGACAATAAAGTTGCCAAAATCCGTGCTGACCATTGTTCACCATAACCCAATACGAAATCTTGAATCTCAGTTGAATAGGTAGCGATTTGATTTACTGTATCGAAGATATTTGCGATTGTTTTAAAATCATGATTTAATACGGAGAATAATTCGGTATGTTTATTTTCAGGTAATAGATTTTTAACGATCAATTGATGCATTTGTTCTAAATTAGCTAAATCCATTTTCCACGATTGACCATCACGAGCAGCATCCAGCATGTTTTGTAGTTTAGTTGTTGTACCTTTAGTTGCTGATACAACGATAATTTCTTTTGAACCATTTAAGATTTTAGTTACTTCGATAAATCTGCTGGCATCAGCAACACTTGATCCGCCAAATTTGTGAACTGTATAAAAATTTCTAGCTAATTCCACGATAGTTTGCACTCCCTAGTTATAATGCTTATGTGATGATGTTTTGGGTTTATAAACCAATAACACTATGGTGATAGATTTAAAATGTCACTTCCACTGTCATAAGCTTTTAAGTTATCTAGCCGCTATATAACACTGAAAATGGCATAATATGCCTCGATTATACCATTTAATCCCAAGTGCTTGGCGAGTTTTGCTCTGGTTTATTGCGCTGCAATAATAAGCTCTGCAATAGTAGTATTTGAATAGCTAATAATGGTGAAATAGAGGCATTAATATAAGGTAACACAGCCATTGTATATAGTTTTTTAGGGATACTATATTTTTTAGCCGAGTGTCTACTGAATTTTATCTAGGTGCGTATTCATGCTAATAGTCATTTTGATATAAAATTCAAATTCTTCTGGCGTAAATTTATTAATCAAGTTACCTAAGATCTGATTTTTTTCTTGAATAATGCAATTATAGATGTGGATACATTTTTCGGTAGGAAATAAATGAATCACACGGTTATCAATATGATCAGTCTGTTTGATGATGTAACCAGAGTCCTCTAATTTCTGAATGGCTTTGGTTACTGTGGTTTTATCTACTCGGACATTTCGTGCCAACTGCTTCAAATTGATATTCTGATTTTCCACTATCCGTGTTATAAATACAAATTGCCCACGCTGCAAGCCATATTTTTTGAATATTTTTTCATAGATTCCATTAATATGTCTGGATAGATTGTCTATTTCTCTGAAGATGCTGCTTTGTAATAACATTTTTAGTATAATTCCTAAATTAATGATGATAAATTGGCTGACAATTTGCCATCTGATTATTATACCACAGCTACATTGAGGTAACTAATAGCGGACATCAAAATAGTTGATTATTCAACTATTTTGATGTTAACATAGCGATTCTTTTTGAATAAAAAGCATTGTTGCTGAGTTTCGATTCGGCAATATAATTCGACTGAGTATGACAGTAGGTTTCTTCCTTAGATAATAAAAACAATTTTTACAGTAAGTAAACTATGCGTGAAATTTTAAACTATTTAGTCTTTTGTGATAAAAAATTCTTTGGCTTAATTGCCGTTTATGGCTTAATTGTTGCCTTACTCAATCTAGCGTTACCCCTTTCTATACAAGTGTTAATTACCTCTGTAATATATACTGCATTGATTCAACCTGTAGTTGTTCTGAGTGCTGTTTTACTATTTTTGATTAGTTTTGCAACTGTGCTTAGCGTGCTCCAGAAATTTCTAATTGAGATTTATAAACGTAATTCTTTTGTCCGGATGTCTTCTGATATATTATTGAAATCAATCTATAGCAATTATGAAAGTTTTCACTCCCATAATACCAGCGATTTAAGCAGTCGTTATTTTGAAATATTTAATATTCAAAGAAATGCATCAGAGTTGATCATTGAAGGATTGCTTATAGCTTTAAGTATTGTGGTGAGCTTTATTTTATCCAGCTTCTATCATCCATATTTTCTTATCTTGAATTTAATAATCTCTGTAGTCATTTGGATTACATGGGCATTTTTTTCAAAAAAAGCGATTTCTAGGGCGATTTCTCGTTCTGAGGCAAAATTTGCTGTTTTTGCTTGGATTGACGATGTTTTCAGAATGAATACATTTTTCAAATCTGGTACGAATAAAGATTATGCTGTTAGTAAAGGGTATAGATTAGTTAATGATTATATTGAAACACGTAAAAGATATTGGAGTGTAACTTTTGCACAAATAACTATCCTAAGCATATTGTATGTAATTGTGACAATTGCACTTTTAAGCATAGGATCAATTTTAGTAATTCAGTCACAGCTTAGTTTGGGGCAATTAGTCGCGGCAGAAATTTTATATACAACTTCATTGTATGGTGTATCAAAACTCAGTATTTATTATGATAAATACTATGAACTGATCGCATCTGCAGACGAAATGGAGCATTTATTAGTAATTGAAAATGAAAAAATAGGTAAGGTGACGAATATAAATCATGTTAATACAATTAGTCGTGATAAGCCATCGCTACTTCTAAAACTTGATAATGTTATGTATAAAGATTATTTTGGTGTTCAGCACAAATTCAATATTGCTATTGAGCAAAGTACGAATAATCTATTATTATCAACAGATCAAGTTAGCAAATCAATCTTGATTAAATTAATAACTAACCTTATTCATCCAGATTCTGGAAATATTACTTTTAATGACATTCAAATATCCGATTTTGATCAACATTATTTGCGCAGTCAAATTACCTTGATTGATGATGTGAACATGTTTGATTGTACTATTCGTGAATTTCTCGAGTTTGGTGTTTCTGATTTAATGCAGGGTAATATCAATAATATACTAAAATTAGTTAATTTATATAGTGTAGTGTATTCGCTAGAGAATAAATTGGACACTCGATTGATTGGGAATGGTTTTCCATTGCAGGAGCATCATATTATTCAATTAAAAATAGCTAAGGCAATCTTGACTGAATCGCCGATGATTATCATTACTGAAATTTTTGATCGTATAAATAAGCAAATTCAGCAAAATATTTTAAATTATTTGTCCAGCGAAACGTCTACTACAGTTATTTGCTTTTCAGGAAATGAAGATAATCATATTAGTTATGATAATTTTATTCTATTGGTTAAAGATTCAGGCGCATTTGTAACTGATAATATTAGTGAACTTCGCATCCTTATTAAACGCTATTTATCTTAGGTGAAATGATGGGTTTTGATTTTGATAAACAGTATGCAATGTATAAGCAAGACGATATTAGGGCATTTAATAATATTGATGGTATTTTAGTTTCTAGGTTTTTTCCTCGGATAGGAGTTTTGATCCTAATTTTATTTCTTACTTTTGTAGGAATAATGTTTGTGCCGTGGGTTCAAACTTCTACTGGTAGTGGGCAAATTACTGCGTTGCATCCGGAAGATCGGGTACAGCAAATTGTTTCTACAGTTGGTGGGCGTGTAGATAAGTGGTTTGTTAGGGATGGCAGTCATGTTAAAAAAGGTGAAAAGATTGCAGAAATAGTTGATGTTGATCCCTTCTTATTAAGTCGCTTAAGTTCTGAAGTTGATGCATTGCAAGAGCGCCTTAACTCTACTGCTGAGGCAACAAAGCTTGCGCTAAGTAATCTTAATCGACAACAAAACCTTTATAAGAACGGGCTTACCTCTAAACGAGAGTTTGAGTTGGCGCAAATTAATTATCAGAAGTCGCTTGCAGATCAACAATATTATAAATCGCAATTAATTAAAGCACAGTCTTCTTTATCTCGTCAGTCTAGCCAGTTAATTTTAGCGGATCGAGACGGTATTGTGATTAATACACTCGCAAGTTCAGGAAGTAAAGTTGTAAAATCAGGCGATGTATTAGCCACATTCTTACCTGCCACAGACAATATAGCAGTAGAAATCTATATTAGTGGAAATGATGTTCCATTAGTATCACCTGGTCGCAAGGTTCGCTTAGTATTTGATGGATGGCCTTCAATTCAATTTAGCGGTTGGCCATCTGTTTCAATTGGTACTTTTGGTGGCGTAGTTAAAGTTGTAGATTATGCATCAGGCGCAAATGGTATGTTTCGAGTTCTGATAGAACCTGATGCAAAAGAACCTTCTTGGCCATCAAAGAACTTTTTAAGAATGGGTGCTCAGGTACAAGCTTATATTCAGTTAAACAAAGTTCTGCTAGGTTATGAATTATGGCGCCAACTGAATGGGTTTCCAATTGCAATTAATAATAAGAATAACAATGCTACACTCAATAGTAGTTCTATATTTAACGATGACTATGACAAAAAGAAAGATGGAGGTAAATATGATAAGTAATATGCATATAAAAAAAATATTTTTATGCATATCTACATTAATGTCAGTAGCAAATGCTTATGAACTAAAAGCGTCTAGAATTGAGAGTTCCATAAATAGTTGCTATCCTAAAGTTTTGAATGCGGTTATACAGCAGGAACTAAATAGTGCTAAAGCTAAGAAAAGTGAAGCACCTTTTGATACCCGTTTGGATACTGACTCACTTCAGCGTCAAGGTAGTACTTATAACACTACCTACCAAAAAATTGCCTTGGAAAAACGTTTTTTTGGCTCTCCGGTTTCAGCTTATGCTGGATATGATATTTCTGGCGGTTATACTCCACAATATGATTCTGCTCAAATTACATCAACTTTGGGACGTCAATTTGTCGGACTAAAGATGAACCTATTAAGTGGATTTACAATGGATGAAGAGCGTCTTAATGTTTATAATTCGCTTCTTGATAAAGAAAAGTCAGATTATGAGATTGAACTCTCCAAGCTTCTGGTAAAGACTGAGGCAATGAAAGCTTATCTAGCGTGGATTATGGCAGGGGCTGAATTAACATCATATGAAAGATTATTAAAGCTTGCTGAAACTCGTCAGGCTGCAATGGAAAAGAGATTGAAGAGTGGTGATTTGGCAGAAATAGCAGTTAAAGAGAATTACAATAACGTGTTGAAACGGCGTGTCAAAGTAATGTCTTCTCAAGATTATTTTAACAAGGCGTCTCAATATTTATCATTATATTATCGCGATAATCAATGTAACACAATTGTGCCAAGTCAGAATGTCTTACCGCATAACTTACCTAAAGTAAATAAACTTCCTGATATGCCTATTGTAAAAGAGGTAAATGAAGCGGTACAAAATCGTCCCGAGTTTAAAATTATTCAAACGCAGCTTCAACAAATAATTAATCAGCAGAAATTAGCTGGTAACTACCTATTACCAAAACTTAATTTAGCACTGCAATATAACCAGAATAATTCAGATACTGCGACATCATACTATTTTCAATTAAATCAGCAGGAGATGGTAGGTAAGCTGCAGTTTTCTTTGCCTTTAGACCGAAGCTATGGTAAGGGGATGAGTGATGAGACTGATGCAAGCTATCGTAAGCTTTTAAATGATAGACAGCTTTTGCTGGAGCAGCTAAAATCGCAGATAGAAACATTACGTTATTCCATCTCTGCCACAGCAAACCAAGTAGATATGTCTAAATCATCTAATCAATTAGCACAAGATTTGTTAAGTGCAGAGAATAAACGGATTAATAATGGTGATAGCAATTTGTTTATGTTAAACCTACGCGAAGATAATGCAATTAATGCTTATTTGGATTATATCAATGTTATCAATAATAATTACCAAGCTTTAATAGAATATAATTTCTTAACCGGAAATAATATCAGTATCGTAAAAGCGTACCCAGAATTTAATTAGAGATTAATTCATCCCCCTAAGAATATCGGTACATAATAGTTGAACTATCAACTAATTTGATGATAAGATAACGCTTCTTACAAAACTAATGTTAAAATACAAAGGAGCTGGTAATGGAATTAATTCTAAAAAATGATGATGTGATTCATTTGTTACAATCAATTAAAGAAACTAATAGTTCTTATACCGAAGCTAAAGAACATGAAATAAAAACATTTGCTGCAAGTCAAACTCCGGCTTGTACTTTAGTGATGTGTTGTGATTCTAGAGCGCATAGTACTTCATTTACCTTTAATCCTGAAAATAATTTCTTTATAGTGAGAAATATTGGTAATCAGTATATCCTTAATCAAGGTTGTATTGAATATGGGGTAAGGGTACTAAATACTCCATTGCTGATATTCTTAGGGCATACAGGGTGCGGTGCAGTTAAAGCTTCAATGGGTGACTATAGCGGTTTACATTCAAGCATTATTCGTGAGATTGATCATCTGGCACTATCAATTAAAAAATCTGATATAAATAGTACATGCAGTGAGACTGTCCAATGGCGTGATGCGGTAATTAATAATGTAAATCAACAAGTCGAGCTAGCAATTAAAGACTTTCATGATTTACGTAATAATAAATCATTGGCAATTATTGGTATGGTGCTTGATATTGATAACTCACGTGGAGAAGGTCATGGCAAAATATCGGTAGTTAATCTAAACGGGGAAACAGATCCTGTTAAATTAGCTAATCATGAATTTGTAAAAAGCTTCTTTGCATAAAAATTTGTATATGAGCATAAAGTGTAATTTACCAAGAATTAAAATTACACTTTATGGATAAAATTTAGAGATAACAAAAAATGTTAATTGGAAAAAATTTAAGTCTATTTAGAATATTAAAAATAACTTGGAAAATCGACTTATTAATGATTGGTTTCTGTGGTCTAGTCTACTTATTGGATACTTATTGGCTATTGTCTTTTAAGCTACCAATCGCTTTTCCGGCGCTAATGGGTACAGCAATTGCCTTCTTTATCGGTTTTAACAATAATCAGGCTTATAATCGCTGGTGGGAAGCTCGGATGATTTGGGGTGGTATTGTTAATGATTCAAGATCACTGGCTAGAAATCTAGTCGCTTATACTTCAGATAATCACGCGGCAAAAAGAATTGTTCGCCGGCATATCGGTTTTCTTTATGCTCTGACAGCGTCACTTCGTAAATACAAGCAAGATGAAAATCATTTGCAATACATTACATCAGATGATATTGAAAAGCTTAAATTTATATCACATATTCCAAATGGACTATTAAGTATTCAAGCGCAAGAGATTAAGGATCTAAGAGCAAAACAGCAAATTACTGATTTTGAGTTTACGATTCTGAACCGTCTAATTGAGAATCTTTGTGATGCAATGGGTAAATCAGAGCGTATTAATAATACGGTATTTCCAATTAACTATCTTTTCTTTACTAAGCTATTTATCTGGTTATTTATTGCTTTAATTACTATGGCAACCAATAGTGTTGGTGCTGCAGCAATAATCCTTGGTTGGGTTATGGGATTTGTGTTTAATACAATCAATTTAAATGGTCTAAATTTAATGAATCCATTTGAACATCAACCCTCAGGCGTACCAATTTCAAGTATCACCAGAAATATTGAAATAAATTTATTACAAGAAATTGGCGCAGACAATATTCCTGATCCATTGCCTGTGATTCATGGTGAGTATATTTTATAGCAACTGTTAGTAAATCTATTTATGAATATATTGTGGTATTTTTCTGAGCAGCCGGCAAATGAAAGTGTACCACTTCGGTTCTAGCTGATTAATTTTCCAAGCGTTTTTTATATTATTATGCCCTGTAATACGGTTTTTAATTAATTTATTACTAGTGCCACCAACTCTCATTTTTATGATGGTTTCTGGTAAATAACTTGCGGTTAGCCTATGTTTAAGTAATGCGCGCAACATAAATTCGTAATCCGCAGAAACTGCGAGATTGGTATTGTAACCTCCTATAGTCTGGATACATTGCAATTTAATAAAGAACGCTGGATGCGGTGGTATCCATCCTGAATAAATACGGTTTAACTTAAATTCTCCTGAGTGCCAATGTCGTATAATTTTATTTAAATTATATTCAGCAACATAATCTAAGTCGGCATAGACTGTATCTGAGTCAGGGTAATTGGTGATATGCTGTGATAAAAAGCTTAGTACTTCTTCGTGAGCATAGATGTCATCAGCATTTAAAATGCCAATCCAAGTTCCTGATGCCAGCCTTATTCCTTTATTCATTGCATCGTAAATACCCGAATCAGCTTCGGAAATCCAGCGATACTGAACTCCTTTTTGTATAAACTGTGGTTGGAATTTTTTTATAATATTTAAGGTGTTATCTGTAGACTGTCCGTCAATGATTAAATATTCAAATTCATGCAATGATTGGCTAAGAACGGATGTGAGCGTCTCTGCTAAAGTTTTTTCACTGTTGTAGCAGACGGTAATAATAGTAAATAATGGTTTTAAGCTAGTCATTTTAATCAGATTTTAGGGAGTTGTGAATCAGATAGCATTTTAGAGGATATTCCAAATAGATTGTAAAAAAATTTTGAAAAAACACGTCCACGGAAAATTAGACAGATTATTCGGATTAAATTCTGTTGTAACAGGTTCAGCTTTTGATCTAAAAAGAGGTGTGTATAACCAAACGAATAGAAATATTTGCCATATTTATGAGCAATAAAATTAAAAGTTTTTTTACTATAAAAGCTAATATGTTGACCAGTTTCAAAAGTGTAGTAGTGCCAATTCAAATTAGGAATATTAGATGGGAGTAATGTTGTTGAGCAAATTAATGCGCTACTTCTTTTGAATACCTTATCAAAAAATATGTTAGGTTCAATTAGATGTTCTAATACTTCAACACTGATGGTTGTACCGTAATTGTCTCCTTTATCTGCAAATCCGCGAGCAAGAATATTGCTTTCATAATCATCATGCCAGTAGCAGTTAAAGCCTTTATCTCTTAGTAGTCGACAGAGTATACCAAAACCACCACCAAAATCTAATACTTTGGATTTATGCTTACCTATAATCAATAAAATTAGGGCTATTATTTTAGAAAAATAAAGATTACGCTGAAGTATACCCGTATCCTGCGCCACAATGTTTTTGTCATAGGCGTGTATTAACCAAAATGGTTCTTCACTAAATAAGTAATCGCAAGAGGTACATTTGAAGAATGAAACCTCATATTGACTTAAAACTTGGGTTGTAAATGCTAATCTAGCTGCGCTTTCACAAATCTTACATTTCATTGTTAAGGCTTCCTGACAATGCTGTGATTGCATCATCTAAACTAATATTGGCGATGCATCGCCAAGTTATATTATTCTCAAGAGGATATTGGCAATGCCAGTTACAATTAAAACAGGGCAACTGTTGATATAATACTTTGTGTTGTGCAGAAGCCTTTGCTATTAAACTACTTGGGTATGGTAGAAAGCGATGAGCATATCCACCACCAAGAAAGCTAATTGTGTTGATATTGAGTAGCGTTGCCATATGAACTAGAGCTGATTCGTTACCGATAAATATCTTTGCAGAATTAATAATATTGAGTGACTCAATTAAAGTTGTTTTACCTGTTTTATCTATTATTTGATTATAGTTAGCAAGTCTTTGTATAATTTGATTAGCTAACGGCTGCTCATTTTTAGAACCAATAATGATAATTGCAATATCTTTTGGTATATTGGCTAATAATGTCTCAAAGTTTTTGAGAGGCCAATTTCTGCTTGATGTACTTGTGCTTAAATTTACTGCAATGTATTGCTTAAAATCTTCCAGAGAGAATTTTAATGGTGGTATTTTTAGTAAATCAAGGAGATTTGGCAATTTTATATTAGAGTTGCGATTAAGTAATTGGTTACAGAACAGATTGTTGAGTTCCAGTTCATGAAATCCAGTTATTGAGATAGCTATCAACTTAGCATAAAATTTGTCAAATAATGGTTTCAGTATCTTATACTTATTATAATCTGCATTGCTTGCTACCTTAACATTAGCATTTATAAATAATGATAGTAGGTCAACGATACTATTTCTTGTTATCATCGGATTGATTAAGAGATCATAAGTTTTTTGTCTTAATTTTGTGTAGGTTTTTAAAAGATATATCAAGTTTAATTTTCTAAGTTTTTGAATATCGAGAGTAATTATTTGATCAAAGCAAGTTATTTCTTGTGCCAGCTCGACATAGATATTATTGCAAATTAAGGTAATATGAGCATCAGGATATTCATTGCGAACTATCTTTGCTGATTCAAGCCATAGTAGAAAATCACCGATTAGATCAGTACGGATGATTGCTATTTTCATCTTTTTTTAACATCCTGCAGAGGTTTGCGCAATAAAACCTTGAATATCAATATAGATTTCGAACCACCTAATGTCATCTTTGATTTTAGTATTAAAGCTATTCTTTGTAGTCGATTAAGTTGTGGAAAAGTGAAGTAAGTGTTAAATATATGCTGAGTTGCGACAGACATTCGGGTTTTATAATGGCTAAAAACTTGCTGATTCTCAGAATAGTGATCCGATGTAATAACACCTTTATTTCGGTCAAAGAACTTTTGTACAATTTGCCACTTACTTTTTCTGACTTGTTCCGTAAAATTACTAGGATGTTGTCGATATAACATCAATGATTTATTTAAGTAATGTACTGCACCAAATGTATAAGCTAATAAGCAAATTATATTATCATGTAAATTGAGTTCGCCATGGTACTCCCGAGCGATATTCAATAGATTTTTATCAAATAATAAGCAACAACCATGATAGCCACTATTTAGAAATAGAAAATCTGCCAATGTTTTTGCGTGAAGATGAATAAAACTAGATGCTTCAATTGCACTACTTGTGTTAGAGTAAATATATCCATTACAATATAATAGATTTGGAGTTGATTGGGTGAAGTTTTGCGTTGCATAATTTACACATATTTCAATCTTGCGCTCCAGCCATATATCATCTTGATCACAAAACATTATATATGAGCTATCTACAAATTGTAGTAATTGCCAAAATGATAATCCAGGCCCTAGATTTCCTAAAGAATCTTGACTTAACTCAATTCTTGTATCGCTAAGTGCAAAATTTTTAATTATATCAATGGTTTTATCGGTTGATCCATCATCTCGGATAAGAAGTTTCCAATTAGTGTAAGTTTGTCCTAATAAAGAATAAAGCTGGCTGGTAATAAATTTTTCGCCATTATAGCTAGACATCAAAATAGTCACTTCTGGTTTGGTATTCATGTTAATCTTTCAATTAATTCTAACCATTGTGGTAGTATTTTATCTTCGGAGAAGCGAGACAACGATTTATTGCCCAAAATAGCTTTTTCTTTAGCTTGTGGATAATTATTTACAATACTTAAAATTGCATTGGTCATTTGCTCCAAATTATCTTTTTCTATGATTGTGCCATAGTCTCCACTATTTAATATTTCGCTTGCCCCTGTATTTGTTGCAATTACAGGGGTATTACAGGACAGAGCTTCTGCAACTGTTAAGGGAAATGCTTCACTATTGGATGCAGATATTAAAATATGGCTTGCTGAAATTAGAGGATATACATCTTGTGCTATGCCATAAAGGACAACATAGGAACCAAGACCTAATTTTGTGATCAATTCTTTTAATTTAGTTTTATAAGTCCCTGAGCCACAAATCGTTAATGTGCACTTAACATTATATTTATTTTTTAGCTGATGGAGACAGTTGATGATTAGCTCAAAGTTTTTATTTTTATCAAGTGCACCTATACCTATCAATTGTATATTGTCTAAATCTAGAATGTTTGGGTTTGTGATGTTATTAGTTTTTATAACATTATAAATAACCGATATTTTGCTAGAATTTAGATTAGTGAAATTAAGCAAGCAGTTTTGAGCATATAAACTTACATTTACAGTATGAGTCGCTTGTTGATAGGATCTTTTATATAAATAATTAATTATTCCTTGCGTTTGAATAAACTCACCTCGACAACTATGATTCCAAATTATAATTGGTTTGTTTGTCAAAGCACAAATTTGAGCGGTGATTATTGCGATACTAGCGCTTTCTTCGCAAATTATCAAATCAGATGTTGTGGATTGCCTATATATTTGGTAAATAAATTTTAATTTACTATACAGTTTTAGAAAAATACCTTGCCTAACTGTATCAGAAAAAATATATTTGATATTAAGGGGTAGTTTATATTCTGCGTTATCGAAATGTGTCACTATTTTTACGATGTATTTTTCGCTTAGCAGACTTGCTAGATTTAGTATCATCGCGACAGAACCATTTTTTTGCAGACCTGCGCTAACAAATGTAATTGTTTTCATTTTATATTTTATCTGGAAATATCTTGTCTTGAAGATATGGTCATAACATTGGCTGCATTATATAGTAACTTTAAGGAGTAATCATCATGAAAACCGCCAATAGATTTAGCATTTAATTTTTTAAGCGTATCATTTAGGTTAGAACTTCTGAATATTCCCAATTGATATTTATATGTAAGTAGTAATTGTAATGCTTTAATTAGGAGGTCGAAACCTTTATGGCTGTCTGAAGTGTATGAAACAACTCCAGATAGAATGATTTGCTTATCTATTTCAAAATTTAATATTTCTCTTGCTGTATTTTTATTGACTGGTTTATTTAACTTAATTAGGTCATTCAAATTAATAAATTGATCTGTAATCCAATGCAAATGGATTATATCTGGATTAATATTTTTAACTAATTCTGAGAGTGTTAGTAGGTTAATTGAGAAAATTGATTGTAGCAAAAATGTTCGTCTTAGAGACTGTATGCTAGTTTCATAGCTTTGTTTATATCGAACTAATATTTGACTGTCAATACCATATTTATTTAACCCTTTGTGTAACCGATACGCAGCTCTAGCACCTTCGCCGAATAATTCATGTGTATTAATATGTAGGATTTTCATGAATGTACTTGTACCATAAAATTTAGATTCGCTTTCTCAATACGCCGCTGCCATAAAATTTGTTACCTCAATCAATAGTTGAGACTTTTTGTAAGACTTAACTGAGTGAGGTCTTGTTTCTGTCGGGGGAGGATTTGCTACTTCAAATTCATTCGGAGACACCTGAGTTAGTTTAGAATGAATCCGATTAATTCTAGATCACCCTCTTTATATAGTCAAATATTACCATTATACTTTAGTTCTAGTTTCAAAGTGCAGGTGGTTGAACCGTTCTTTTTTATCAAACCAAAGAAGCTATCAGCAAACGCATTATTATGAACTATTTTTTCCACCAGATAGCTTTTTAATTTTCAGAAATAGGCTTTTAAAGCGTATTTCTATAGAGTTTATTATTGAATCAGATTTTAGCATTGCATTAAAGTATCTGGGATTAAATAAATTGTACTTTACGTTGTGCTTTTTCAACATCAAACATACAATAATATACCGTATATTTGTATAAATGGATAATTTTAATTTTGAGGTTTTTTTGGAATTAGCAAATATTAGTAAATTATTTGTACTAATAGCAGGGTGGAAATACTTTCTAAGATTGCTGATTATTATTTGCTGCGTATGTGATTGTATTTTAGTAAAGTTAGACAATGTTGTTTGGTTGTCATGTATTCGGTAGCGTAACAAAATAATTGGTAAATTATGAAATCTAATGTTATTATTTAAACATTCATTCCATAATGCGTAGTCTTCTGCGATTCCCATGTGATTTTCGTTATATAAGATATTTTGCTTTTGAAAGATGTTGGCTTTCATCATGACGGTTGGATGAGCTATACAATTATTAGAAAAATACATTGTTACAATAATATCTTCATGTGTGATATTTGGAGTTACTGATTTTCCTTCTGTTTTTGAAAATTCTACAAGCCAAGTACCACATATGCCAATTTCGGGGTGAGACTCCATAAATTCAACTTGCTTGGCAAATCGCTCAGGTAATGAAATATCATCCGCATCCATGCGAGCTATATATTTACCGTTTGCCTGTGATATACCAAAATTTAAGGTTTTTGGTAGCTTCTTATTCACATCATTTTTAAATAATCGAATACGATTATCTTTAGATACATAACTTTGCAGGATTTTATAACTGGCATCAGTAGAACAATCATCTATGATAATAAATTCAAAGTCAGAATATGTCTGGTTCAAAATACTATCTACTGCTTCAGCAATGTATTTTTCTGCATTATATACTGGCATTACTACTGAAATCATTGGTGCTGTCATATTTGTATCCATGAATCAGATAACAAGTCGTTTATATTAAATTTTCGAATCATTAAACCACTTTAATGGCTTAATTGATAATTTTACTCAGATTATTATCTAATACTTAGTTAGCATATCAGTCTTAAATGGTTTTTAATGACTTTGCTATCAAACATAGATTGTAAAATTTGAATCTTTAGCAAGTTTAGTCTATATCTTACGACTTTATCATATTGGAAGTTCTCATCTTGCTCAGATGTCTTTCTATTACACGGGACGGAGACGTGTACAATTTTAATTAGCTTGGTGTATACCTAAAGTTGGCGAAATTTTAAATAATCCAAAATTTTTCACACTCGTGGGATTAAATCCCATGTTGAATTTGAAGTTTATTTTTTAGCATAATTGTCATTACGTCTTAAATACCACTCTATTGTATTTTTCAACCCACTCACCAAATCAATCTTTGGCTGCCAGCCTAAGCTAGCTAGTTTACTCACGTCCTGCAGCTTTTTCATCGTTCCATCTGGTTTGCTCGTGTCAAATTCTATAATACCTTGATAGCCAATTTCCGCTCTTATTAGGTATGCCAAATCTTTGATCGTTAAATCTGTGCCTGTGCCGATATTGATGTGAGTATTACGAATTTCTTTAGAGTCATTAATCAAGTCTTTAAAATCAACATTGTTCATTACAAAAATACAAGCATCAGCCATGTCATCAACGTGTAAAAACTCACGATAGGGCATTCCGCTACCCCATAGTTTAAGTGTAGTTGTACCATTTAGCTGGCTTATACCATAGCGAGATAGTTGGTTTTTTATCAGTTCAGCATCTTGTATAATTTGCAAATTATCTGTTAACGCTTGATAGTTGTGCTCATCAAGTAATTTTGCCAAGTACATTTTACGAATCATTGCTGGCAAGACATGTGACGACTCTAGGTCAAAGTTATCATTAGGTCCATATAGATTAGTTGGCATTACCGCAATGAAATTAGTTCCATATTGGATATTGTAACTCTCACAGAGCTTAATGCCGGCAATTTTTGCAATCGCGTAAGGTTCATTGGTATATTCTAATTCACTCGTGAGCAAATATTCTTCTTTGAGTGGCTGCGGTGCATTTTTGGGGTAAATACAGCTGCTGCCTAAAAAAAGAAGCTTTGTTACTTGATTACAATAGCTGGCATGAATGATATTATTTTGAATCTGGAGGTTTTCATAAATAAAATCTGCGCGATAAACGTTATTTGCCATGATTCCACCGACTTTAGCTGCAGCTAAAAACACGTACTCTGGTTTTTCTTGCGCAAAAAAATCGCTTACTGCTTGTTGATTAAGTAGCTCTAATTCCGCATGCGTGCGAGTAATGATATTGGTATAACCAGCCGCTTGCAAATTACGCAGTAGTGCCGATCCAACCAATCCGCGATGTCCTGCAATGTATATCTTACTATTTTTATTCATCTTTTAATACTTTTTGAGTGTTAACCAACTAAGTGCCATATTTTTTAGAGCCTTGACGGATAATGATTTTATCTTGTTTTAACTTAGCTAGGTGTTTTTCTACGCTTCTGGAGGAAATATTTAATATAGCAGCAATTTTTGCTGCACTGAGGTTGTTGTTTTGTAACAGCAGTTCAATAATTTGATTGTGTCTTATATCCGAACTTATATCCGCAAAATTCATATTCCAGTTTCTATACGTATCGATTTGATAGTAACTAGATTATATCATATTCTACTGCTAATTTTACGTAACGATAGGGCAATAAGGTTATTGCCGATATTGACTGTGATAAAATCACTAGATGCTCAGATTTACTTGGGCAATGATAATCACAAGGAGTAGTTTTGAGTCATCCGCTAATCAAATTAATTCGCTACAGCAGTAACTATCGTTTTGATATTTCTCTGGCGGCATTTTATTCACTAATGAATAAATTCTTCGATATTTTACCCGAAGTGCTGATCGGGGTTGCCGTTGATGTAATCGTCAAACGGCAGGACTCTATGTTAGCCCATCTTGGGGTTCATGATGTCAAGCTACAGATTATTATATTAGGTTTATTTACGGGGTTAACTTGGATATTGGAATCCACTTTTCAATATCTATATTCACTTAAGTGGTGCTATTTGGCGCAAAACTTGCAGCATGATATGCGATTGGATGCATATGAGCACATTCAAAATCTCGAGTTGGAGTTTTTTGAAAATAAGGCCACAGGGAATATGATGGCTATTATCAATGATGATATCAATCAGCTTGAGCGTTTTATCAATGATGGAGTGAATCAAATTATTCAGATAGTTGGCTCAACCATTCTGATTAGTATTATTTTCTTTATGATTTCGACACAAGTAGCGTTACTAAGCTTCTTGCCTATCCCGTTAATTATCTTGGGTGTATTTTTCTTTAAAAATAAGCTAGCTCCACGTTATCTCAAAGTACGAAATGCGGCCGGTGAGCTAAATAGTAAACTAAATACCAATTTATCTGGCATCGCAACGATTAAAACCTTCACTACTGAAAAGCATGAGCTAGCTGCAGTATCGCAGCTTAGTCAAGGATATGCTAATGCCAATAAACACGCGATTATCATGTCAGCAGCGGTTACTCCGGTTATTCGTATGGCGGTAATGTGTGGTTTTTTAGCAGCACTAATTTATGGTGGGATTTTAACTATTGATGGACATATTCAAGTCGCTTCTTATAGTATTTTAATCTTTTTATCGCAGCGCCTCTTATGGCCGCTCACATATTTAGCACAAGTAACGGATATGTATCAACGCTCAATGGCATCGATTAATCGTGTGATGGGATTACTTAATTCTCCGGTTAATATTGTTGATGGTACAAATGATTTACGCTTGCCATGTAATGGACGAGTGGAGTTTAAACAAGTTGATTTTGCTTATCAGGAGCGCGGGCAATTATTTGATAGCTTATCTTTTGCTATTGAACCAGGCGAGACAGTGGCTTTTGTTGGTAGTACTGGTTCGGGTAAATCCACGATAGTTAAATTGTTACTCAGATTATATCAGCATCAAGCTGGAGAAATCTTGATTGATAATCAAGAGGTTAATACACTAACGATGAGTTCATTTCGTAATCAGATCGGAGTAGTTAGCCAAGAAACCTTTTTAATTGATGGCACGATTGCTGATAATATATCTTATGGTAGTTTTGCGGTTAGTCGTGAGCAGATTATGCAAGTTGCGCGATTAGTAGAAGCAGATCAATTTATTTCGGAGTTACCGGATGGTTATGATACTATCGTTGGTGAACGAGGGCAAAAGCTCTCCGGTGGGCAGCGTCAGCGTATTGCTTTAGCTCGCGCGATTATCAAAAATCCGGCGATACTAATTTTAGATGAAGCTACCTCGGCACTGGATAATCATACTGAAGATATGATTCAGCGCTCGATGCTGGAAGTTGCCAAAGGAAGAACTACGCTGGTGATTGCGCATCGTTTGTCAACCGTAGTGAGCGCTCGACGTATCTATGTCTTAGAGCAGGGTAAGATTGTTGAGGTCGGTAGTCATGGTGAGTTATTGGCGCAAAATGGTAAATATGCAGCATTATGGAATTTGCAACTCCGTACTATTAGTTAAGATTGGGGGAAATCTATTATGTTTAAGTTATATCGTCAGCATCAAGGCAAAATTATATTAATTAGTGTACTTGCCGCTTTTATTTTAGGGATTGTTTTTCCGCATATTTTTGCGCATCTTGAGTTTATTAGTGGCACATTTATCAATTTGCTGAAACTTTGTGCACTACCGATAGTTTTGACCTCACTGATTGTAACAATTGGTAATCTACAAAAGCTGCATGAATTAAAAAAGGTCGCTCGTAATTCAATAGTGTATATTTTTATTACCGAGATAATCGCTGTCACTATTGGCTTAATCGTTTTTAATGCAGTTGATATCAGCGGTGGAATCAATGCTGAGAGTTTACTTAGTGGTGCTAAATATACCGAATCAACTTCAACCGCAATCGATCCCAGTCATATATTTAATTATATTTTTTCTTCAAATATTTTTCATTCTTTGGCAAATTTTGATGTGTTACCCGTAGTTGCATTCTCTATCATGTTTGGAATCACTTGTGCACTTAATCAGGAGAAAGCACGTCCAATTCTTGATGTAATGGTAAGCACCCGCGAAATGTTTTTATCCTTACTTAATGGCGTAATGTATTTGGCGCCAATTGCTATTTTTGTATTAATCGGGACATCAGTCGCAGATAGCTACCTAAGTGGTGCGCTGGGGGCTAATTTAATTGGTTTATTAAAGTTTGTTGGTTTGTTTTTTGCTGGTTTATTTATTCACTTTTTATGGCAGCTTTTATTGGTTATGGCGCTTTATCGTCATTTAGGAATCAAACGAATTTTATCCGAAGCAATGCCAATTTTTATGACCGCATTTGTTTCTTCAAGCTCGCTTGCGACCTTACCTTTGGCATTGGAAAAGGCTGTAGAACTTGGCGGAAAGCGTAAGGTTGTAAATTTTATGTTACCAATTTGCGCCTCAATGAATTTTGCTTCAGGAATGATGTATGAAATGGCGGCGTGTTTATTCTTTATGCATATTTTAGGGATTCACCCTGATTTATCGCAACAAATCTTGTTAGCTTTGGCTTGTATCTTGACGGGTATTGCAGTGGGTGGTATCCCAGAAACTTCAATGGTGAGTTTTGTGACCGTCTTTGGTATGGCAAATATTCCGCTCTCAGCGATTGCGATTTTGATGCCGCTGGATCGGATTGTTGATCGGGTACGTACTATGGTAAATATCTTTGGTAATACCTGTGGTACGCTGATCGTGAGTAAAACGGTTGATTAAATAATAAAAGGCACCATGATTATCTGGTGCCTTAGTTTTTTAAGTGATGTTTGGAGTTAGATACCACCACCTACAGTGATATTTACTTGAGGGTAAGCTGATTGCCCGTTAGCAATTACTCCAAAAGTTTGCCCAGAGCTTACGTTACCATTGGTATTGCTAATCGTTACTGTACAACTATTAGCTATCAGTGCTACTGCATTATTACATTGACTGATATTTGATGTATAACCATTAGGGTTAGTACTGGTTAATGGTCCCAGAAAAATACCTGAGCCTGTATAACCATTGATTTGTAGTGTACACGAACCATTCGCAGGTATGGTGCGGCAACCAGTTGCGGTAAAACTGTTAATGTTGAATGTTGAACCATTTATTGAAATATTACCACTTCCTTGCTGAACGTCACTTGTGCTACCACTGCCACCACTACCACATGCATTTAATACAAATGTCGCCGCAATCAAACCTAATATTTTTTTCATATCCTCAACCTCATTTTAAATAAATTATATTGATAAATTTTATGCGCTGATTATAGCACTATGTAACTAAAATAGGTGGTGATTTATTCGTCCTAACGTGAAATAAATGCTAAAATAGCCAGCTTTATGTTAAAAATAAACTGTATTAAATTGAGGTAAGTATATGTCCCAACTAACACCGATAGATATTGTTAATGCGACGATTGATGATGTAGCGTTTATACAACAAATTTATGCTCATCATGTAGCCACAGGACTTGGGACGTTTGAAGAGGTAGCTCCAACTATTGCAGAAATGACTGCGCGGTTTGATAAAATTACTGGACAAAATTTTCCGTTTATTGTCGCTAAGCTTGAAGATGAAGTAATTGGTTATGCTTATGCCGGACATTTTCGGGAACGCTCAGCCTATCGTTTTACAGTTGAAGATTCGATTTACATTGCGCCAGCCTATTGCGGACATGGAGTAGGGCAGGCTTTGCTTGCTGAGCTAATCCTTCGCTGCCAAGAGCGTGGATATAAACAGATGTTGGCTGTGATCGGTGATAGTAATAATCATGGCTCAATTAATCTGCATCAAAAGTGCGGATTCACACACACTGGTGTTATGAAGGATGTTGGGTATAAATTTGAGCGCTTTGTAGATGTGGTAATTATGCAGCTTGTTTTATGAACCATAGCGTACAATTTTAGCATTTTTTATAGTTCCGCTTACCTTTGCTCCGTTGGCAAGGATTAGTTCACCTGTCATTTTAGTAAAAACTATATTGCCATTTACCTGTGTATTATCTAAAAAAATTTGCGGAGTTAGAATCCAGATTTTTGCATTATCGGTAATGTCACCCTGAATTTGTGAGTTGCTTAACTTGAGCTTATAACCACTGCTGCTAAGCCCTTGGTGAAAAATACTTTGATTTAATGTTATTGAACCTGAAGTGTTAACGGTTTGCGCAAAATTATCGTGGGTTGAATCTAGGGTTCCATTGATATTTAGCGGTGATGCATAACTTGAGTTGTTTGAAGTTAAGTTACCGCTACAGTGTAATAATTTACCGCTTAATTGGCTATTACTTACTTTCAGAGCTCCTGCTATATTTATTTCTCCGTTTACTTGTGAGTTTTCAAGAGTTGCTTTACCATCAATACTTAAATCTTGCAGCTTAGATTGTCTGAACTGAGCCTTGCCACTGATATTACTCATTCCACTATTGGTTATTCGTTCCGCATCCAGATCACCATTAACATTAATTGACTGATAATTTTCCTGACTAACTTTTACATTTCCTGCAAAATTGAGGTTGTTAATAGAATCAGCATTAGCCTGCCAAAATAGGATAAGTGACATGCTAAGGCCAAGAGTTTGCATCTGTTTCATCATTGTGTTGTCCTATGGATTAATCTTGTGCGGTTGATTTTTGAGCTTAAAAACTATTGCAGCAATTGCGATCTGAATGATACCACCCGCAATATAAATTTGTAAATAGTTTAAGTGTACTTTAAATAGTAAATTGCACAATAGTGGTCCAATCAAGTTGGATAAATAAAATAAAGAGGCGATTGCACCACTGACTAACGGCGATATTTTAACTAATTCTGGCTGAGAGTTAATATGCTGTAGAATAAGTGTATTCATATGAACTAGTGTAATTATGGAAACGGTACTACTTAAAATATAATATAGACTGAATCCCATAAAGGTTGAAGTGTAGCTTAGGCTTATCCAGCATAGACTATTGGCGAAAATACTCAAGCCAATGATTTTGTGCGCTGGTTGCTGTGTAATAAATTTTAGCTTGCAGCACATTGCTCCTGCAATACTGCAAAACATTGCTGCTGCCATCAACGAGGTATAGCGTTCTATTCCAATAGCTTCTTGATGCACTTTTGTAGTCAGCAGTAAATAAAATGGACTAGACAGTGCAAGGTAGCTTGCCATAACGATCAGATAGCGGATAAAAGAAGGGAATTTCCAAATAGTTAAGAATAACTGGCGTAGATGTAATGATGGCAGAGCTGACTTTGATTCTAGAGATTGGACAGCAGGGATCTGCGCAGCACACCACCATAGCAGTATTAAACCAATTGCAAAAATCAGTAAAATTCCGCGCGTTTGATAATGGGCATAGATGTAGCCTGCAAATTTAATATTAATACTGCCGATTAATGCGCCGAAAATAGTTATATCAGCCATGAAATCACGTGCTTTGGCGGCTAGAATTGTAGTAAGCTGCTTATCCAGAGAAAAATAGATGGCGCGGAAAATTATGCCACTAAGTGCGATAAATGCCGCTATTAATGTGATATTATTTACATTTATAACAAATAGCACCATGGTTATACCTAGTAGTAAGATATAATTGAAGTGGATTATTTTACGGTAAGGATAGTTGTTTACTAAGTAACTGATTAAAAATGAGAATAAAAAAGGTAGGCTTGGGATTATGGTTGCCAAAGTTGCATAATCATAGAAATTATTACTCTTTGCCGGAAGGTTAATTGCGATAAAGTTAAGCAAAGGATTTAAAATATCGCCGATTAGAACAAAGGATAATACACAGCTTGCTATAACATAACGATAGTTACGGTCTCGATAATTATGCAGGTTAAGAAACTTCATTGAATATATTTTCCATCATAAACCGTTAAGATAGCATATTTTATACAGGTGAAAAATAATTTCTATGGATATAGTATTGTACGTTATAATATATAAGTATAAGATTAGTTCTGGCTAATGGGCTTTATAGGGAAGAATGGAGTGTTATCAGAATATGAAAAAAAGGAATTTACTGAGAATGTATTGATTCCAAATTTCATGCATTTAGTAGATCAGGGTATTTACTCAGTTTTATTTGATTATGAGCTTAAAATTGTTGTGTGTACTACTTTATCTGCGCAGTCAATTGGTCTAGGGCGCTGGGAAGATGCACGAGGACTAAGTTTTCGGAATTATGCCGATACTGATGTAGCGGCGAAAATTTTTTCCGGTCACTATAATGAGCAGCTAATGGAGTCGCTTCATCAATATGCCAAAAGGATTTATGAGATTCAAAGCCTGGTGTTTACAAGCAAAAATGTAATTAGCTTAATTGACTTGCTTCCTTATGGTGGAAAATTTACTTCTTATTTGGTAACTTATGTCCCAATATTGCATCCCAGTGGGGAAGTTGTAGCAATTCAAAGCTTTGCTATTCAATCGAGGTTTTTTAGTCATCAAGACTATCTTAGAGTAATAACTGATGAAAAGACACATGAGAAATATTTACATTCTGAAAAATTAACTTTGCGTGAGCATGAGATTATGTTTTTATTGGCAAATGGCATTAATCAGGAACAATGTTCGCAAATTTTAAAGATTACGCGTAGCACGATTGGGAACATTATTGCCAACCAGCTGTGTCCCAAGTTTGGTATTTCAGGCTCTAATACTAAGCTGTTGGCACAAGTGGCGCTTCAGCATGAATTTCATCAATTAGTTCCTTCAAGCTTATATCGCCCATACATAGTTGTTTTAGATGAGAAAATTGCAACTCAAATTAGTAATTATACTATCTCAACTGAACCACCTGCATCTGACGCTGTATAATTGGTGCATCTAGGAAGTATTTAGTAGTAAATTGCGAAAGCTTTTATTGTAACGTTATTTTAATTATCAGGAATATTATGCGTAAATTGTTAGTAACTTTGTTGATATTGGGAGGGGCTCTCTGTCATGCAGATGCACCAGGAATGGCTCAGGATATTTTAAAACAAATTATTCATGGCTCAGTAAATACTAATCCTGATTTGAGTGAGGTACAGGCTGATCAAAGCGTTGTTGTTTCATTGCGTTCTGCAATTTTAATTCTAGCATGTACTAACCGTAACCCCATAGAATCAGCAGCACAAGCAAAATGTGTAAAAGAGCATAAGAGTGAAATTATGACAATTGGTGATTTGAGTGAACCATCATTTAAGGTTGGAGTACAAGCAGCAACCCAGCAATCTTTAATTCATCGAGAACTCACTTCAAGTGCTTACCCACAGGTGATTAATAATCTGGTTACCTTTATCAATAATTTATCGCGTAATGATGATGTTAATACGCCACTAAAAACAAGTAAATAGTGTACTAAAACTCTACCTTTATACTTCCTCTATTAATACCTTGCTTTACTAAGCTTTCTTCAAGTCTAAAAATATAGGCTCTCCACTAGGGGAGAGCCTATATATACTCAGGTTATTTTAACGACTGAGTAATGGTGTACATTATACTATTTTGTTGATAATTAGGATCGTATGTCGGAACATCACTACTAATTTCCCAACTAAAGTAACCATTCAGACCATTGGTTTGTCCATAGCTTACTTTATTTGCTACTGATTGGCTATTGTCATAGGTTGCGAAATAAGGTATTCCATTTACTACATAATAGAACCATGGTGTTTGTGCAGGAACTGCCATCCATGTGCTCGAAGGCGTTATACCTGCAGCAGGAATAATACCAGGTAGATAGTCGTATTTCTGACCTGTTGCACAATACGATGCATTCAGATTAGTTGTAGCCATACTACTATAAATACAACGATAGGTAACAACTCCACCAGTTCCAGATGAACCTAACCAACCATTAGCCGATGAGCCTAATGTTTGATAGATGGCTTGTGCGGTACTTGATGCTGGATTCTGTAAATTTTCAACACGAGCATAAGCAGGAATTCCCAGATTAAGTTTATTTAATCCACTTTGACCAACTAATGCCATGTATCCCTTATAAGAACCACAACTAACTCCATTAGTACCACAATATAAAGTATCATTTATATCATAATACATTTGTGGGCTGCCCCAAGCGGCACTTGAACGGTTCAATCCAGAGTTAGCATCAGAGTAACCTGAACCACCAGCAGCTGTTTCATCAAACTGCCCATGATAATCATAGCTCATCAGATTTCCATAGGTTATATTGTTAAATATAGTTTGGAAACTACCGCCAAGCTGAGTATAAGTCTGAATTGTATCTACACCAGCAGGTAGGGCTGTTGATATATTAAATGTAGATCCAGCAAGGACGCCGCTAGCAGTGATACTTTCTGCGTAATTATGTAAAGTAGCAAGCAATGCCTGATATCCTTGAACGGATGCAGTATTCCAAGTAATTGTTCCATTACACCATGAAGCAGTTTGGCTACATACACCTTGCTCAAAGTCTATATCAATGCCGTTAAAGCCAGCTAAAAGAGCAGTATTAATCATATTTTGAGCAGCAGTATTTATTGCTGATTGATTAGTTCCGCTAGCACAGCTCGAATCACCATTACAATAAGCTTGGAATAGCAATTGCAAATCTTGTGAAGGATAACCAGCAGTACCAGAACCACTACCCCAACCACCATATGATATTGCCAGATTCAACCACGGATGCTGATTACGCATGAAGGCAAATTGCTCCATATATGTAGGATCAGCCCAGTTATCAGCCAAAGCCGTTGAATATGTTGTAGGATTAAAGTAACCTAAATCATAAATCAAAGTATTTGTATTTTGAATTGGGAAACTTGAACCATAAGTAGAAGGAACACTTTCTACTGGGAACATATAACCGCTTGGCGTGCTATAATTTGCCCAATCAACGAAATACCCACCAATCATTTTGCTTGGATTTGGATTTGCTAAATTAGGATATACCGTATAAGGCACCGCAGCATAAGAATTACCCTGATTATCTGTAAGTGAGATATTGTGAGCTACATCCAAATATAAAGGTAAACCATCAGTAGTTGAAGCATCTGCAGTTTGCGAATTACCATTTGGCATTCCAGTTATCGTGTAACTAGCACCCGGAGCGACAGTAACGCCGCTACCCCAGCCTAATCCAAAGTTATAAATTACATCGCAAATGCCGTTATTAACACCGTAACAGCTACCTGTACTATGAGACTGTAAAGTTCCACCATTTGGAGCTTGTGAAGCAGTAATTACGTTTTGCATTGCCGCACCACTACGTAAGGTGAAGTTCATATTGGTAAGAGTGATTGGCTGCGATGAATTATTGGTTAAAATTAGGTTATAGCTATTGCCAATACCTGTAACACCGGAAGCGGTAGATGGATAATATACCTGATAACTAAATGCCGCAGCTGATTTAGTATTTGTAATGGTGATTGGCGGAGCTGAGCTAGTAACTACTGAAGTAGGAGATATACTAGTAGAATAACCTCCGACAGTGCTAGCAGTAAGAGCAACATTATCTTTACTATAGAATGTATATGTTCCTGATTGTAAAGCGTCAGTTGCATAAGACATATAGCTTGTGTCTGAACCATATGATAATGTCTGACCTGCGACAGGACTTTCTACATTGATATTTACAGTATAAAGGCTACTACTTGGTATTTTTGTATAAGAAACATTTTCAACTGTGGTAGAGCTTGAGCTAACATTAAATGACTCAACAATAGGAGCATAGTAGTCGCCTGTTGCTGGATCACCTAGACCTTGAATTTGTAGTGTATATGTCTGACCAGAAACAAAAGAGCTTGAAGTAATACTTTGAGTTAAATTACTTGAATTAAAAGTCAGATTACCAACAACAACACCATTACTTTCAATAATACGTCCAAGTACTGTATTATTTTTAAATAATGAAGGAATATTAACTGAACTTAGATCTACGGTAACTGTATTTACAGGATTAGAAGTATAGCTATAATTAACAGTTTCATTGACAGTAGAACCAGCTGCTACGCTTACTGATGTTCCTGGCGCATAACTATATGTAAGCGTACCACCACTAACACTAGGAACTGAACTAGGTACAACGGCTACCGTATATTGACCTGGCAATAGACCAGTAATTGTGTTTGAAGTAGAATTAGAATTTGCTGGATTCAAGGTTTGAGTCGCAACAACTACATTTGCAGGTGAAATCACTTGTACTTGAAAATTACAACCAACAGATGAACACGCTTGTGGAACACCAGTGCCAGCAATTGAACTTAAGTTAATCGAGCCTGTTTGTACTGGGGCTGGAGTCGGCGTAGGACTAGGTCCTGGCGTTGGAGTCGGGCTTGGGGTCGGACCAGGAGCTGGTGTAGGACTCGGAGTTGGAGCAGAACCGTTTATTGATATTCCACCAATAGTAAGACTATTAATTGACTCTGATACGCTAACTTGTGCAGAGATTGCTAATTGTGATTCGACACCTAGTTGTGCCCAAGAACACCATTGACCACTACATCCGGGGCCGGTTATAGCGATATTTCCAGTATTAGTACCAGCACCACTTGCGGCAAGCGTTGAGTAAGGTGAGCCAAGTTGCCCAAAGCTGAATCCAGAAGAAGGTAAAACTCCTCCATTAAATTCAATTCCACTCAGTGTAACTACATCATTGATTGGCTGACTAGTTGAACAAGTATTAGCAATAGCAAAATTTACTGTTGCCGTTGACCACCATTGTGAAGAATTTATTGAGATAGAGTAATTCTGACCATTTGCGAGTGGAACCAGCTGAATACAACTATTACCAGAGTCTTGTAACGCTGAATTGGCCTTTTTTACAGAGTTAGAACCGACAACTGTTCCAAATTGAGTATTTGCCGAAATTGGAGTACGCTTTTGAATACTCTGAGGCACAACTATTGTATTATTTGCTTGTGGCTGTGTACCAGAACCTGAGCTGGAACCCGAACCACCACACCCGACTACGATGAACGTCGCAGATAAGGCGCAGCTTAATGTTTTTAGCTTCATATCTTTTCCTTGAATTTTTACTAAGTTTGATAGTGACCGTGCATAAAATAAAAACACTAGCGTTGAAGACTGTGTTTTATACTAATACGCAACAATTTTTTGATTTTTACACACATAATCCAGCCGGAATTTTACACTGCTTATTTATTGATTGGGTTCCCATTAAAAGGACTTGACATAATTGTTAGTGTTGATATATACTTAATTTATATCCATGTCTGAAATTAATGTAGAAAATGCATGATATATACAAATAGTACAACAAGGAGTATAAAATTTGAGCAATGATGAGGCCTTTAATTTGGCACTTAATTACTTCTATACCTTTTATTCTAATTCCGAAGAGTGTAAATTCCTTATTGACGTTAAGACTTCAAACATAGTGTACAATGGGCTTATTGCAAAATATGGAGTGACGAAAAGCAATCGCTAACTCTCCTTAAGGATAAAGTTAATCTATATGAATTTATTGTAGATCACCCACACAAAGACTGCATTATTGATATGTACAAAAAAATAATTAATACGAAGTCAGCAATAACAAATTTAGGAATAAATTTTTTACGCAAAAAAGAATATGTTGTGATGCACTTTTATTATTCTCCAGTGATAAATCCTACAACACAAGATGTAATCGCCATACACGTAACTGCCACTAAATTAAATTTTCCAATTGCTTTTTTTCGCTTACCAACCTTGATTAGTAAGCTTAATATCGTTGACAATTCAGTAGCTAATTTTAACCAAAGACTTAAAGATTATGATGGGTTTATAAATAATTACGAACAGGAAATTCTATTCTTAATATTTTATTTTGATACCTATGAAGACATTGCAAGTGTTCTTAGTCTTAAATACTGTAAAGAAATTAAAGGAAATACTGTCGCAAAATATGTGCGCAAAAACCTTTATACAAAGTTTAACGTAATTAACAACAAGGCGTTAAAATTAGAGGCAATTAAGTATGGTTATCACAAAAAAATTCCTTTATCCTTGGTTTCATCAATGATAGTAGATTTAAGTGAATTATGAATTATTGTTGCCTGATTAAGTTAGTGAAAGTGTTTCTTCCTTTAGATTAATTGCGTTTATCCGGTTGGTTATGAAAATTTAGATTGATAAGTGCAAAAAGTAAGAGTATAAATATGCTAGGATTATTTAGTAAACTGAAGAATATGCCTATAGCATTTAATGGTATAGCATTAAGCCTGATTACTTTGGCACAAATCTATTTCCAGTTGCATATACATATCTTGGCGTTATTATGTTTGAGTCTAAGCCTAATTATATTTGTGATAAAACTACTGAAATATAGCATTCATCAAGATGTACTATTTAATGAATTGGATAACTATGTTAATGGCGGATTTCTTCCCTTATGTACAATGTTTATTGCTGTACTATCAACTTTCTTATATCGCTACAGTCATATCTTGGGCGAAGTGATTTGGTACATTGCATTCATAGCTCATTTGGCATTAATGATTTATCTTTATTATTCTCATCGTCGGCAAAAAAATTTATCGTTAATTTTACCTAATTGGTTTATTCCACCAATTGGCATTGTTGCGATTGGGTTAGCTGCTGAATCAACCGTTTCTAATGTAATTGCTCATTGGATATTTTTATTTTCTGATGTCGTAATTATTCCAGTAAGTATCGCGATAATCTATCGCCAAGTCGTAAAACCTCTAACGAATTTTGAAATGTATACAACAGGAATATATGCTGCGCCACTTAGTTTATTGATATTAGCCCTACTAAAAGATCATAATTTGCCATTTTATGAATCTCAGCTCATGTTGCTGTTCTACATCAATATTATTTTTAATATATTTAGTGTAATTGGACTAATTAGTTGCTTTACAAAAAGAGAATGCATTCCTTGTTTTGCATGCTTTACTTTTCCATTTGCGGTTTCTGCGCTGGCAAATCTGAAATATGCCAAAATTAACTCAGTTGCGCTTCCTGTGTCATATTTAGCTTTGTTGTTGGCTTCAATTATGACAGTTTATACCATTTATATGATTGTATATCAACGGTTAAATGTAAAAATCAGACTATGAATAATATCACTCAGTCAAAATTTAGTTTAATATTTTCTGGTAATTGTTGGATTTTATGGTTATGCCAATAACGCATTGGTATTTACATACTCATATACGTTACTAGCAACAATAGTGGATTGATTAATTAAAATTATTACCTTCCCAGCTACCATAGGTTGGGTTGGGTAATGAAAAATAAATTTGTCCAAATGGCTGATAGAATTTTCCGTTTGGATCTTGTTTGATAGCATCTTTTTGATTGATATTCGGGAAATCCTGGATATTATCACCAAAATAGGCAAGAACTTTGAATGGTTTAGTTTTACCACTTGCAATAATCTGGCTATAATCACCTTTAGCTACTGCTTCAAAGCGTGGCGTTTTGTTTGTATCTTTAGCTCCTTTAGCAAAGACTACATTATCAAAGCAGATTCCAGAATTTTGCAGATTAGCGATAGTTGCGCTTTGAATTTTGTCATCAAATGTTCCATCGCGATTAGTTACGAGCACTACTTTACCGCCCATTTTTTGAATGGCGCAAGTGGTATTATGTGCACCTGGTGTTGCTGGTGAGCTGGATTGTTCCATGAATGCATACATGGTTTTAGCATTGTAAGAGCTACATGCCAAAAGCTCTTGTTTTTCATATTGTGAATTATCTAATACGGTTTCATCAATATCCATAATCACGCCCCATGATTTTTTGCTTAGCTTTTGTGCTTTTACTTGTGCGCTAACTTTTTCTAAACCAAGTGCAAAAACTTGATTGTATTGTGCGTTGCGCTCTGCGGAGTCACGATACCATTTGGTCGCATTATAGTTAGCTGAACTTTTGGGCTCACCCGGCACACAGCTACTGTGATTGGCTTGGTTTAACCCATTATTTGCACTAAGAGGCGCACTTGCACTTAGTGGTGCGCTCGCATTTCCTGCAGCAAATGAGATTAACGGTAGTGTACTGGCTATAGCTGCGATAAATAACTTTAGTTTCATATATAGATACTCCTTGAAAATTAGTAAGATTTTTTAGTTTTAAGATTTTCGGTTAATCTTTGATAAAAAGCATAGCGAGAGGAATCAATAATACCATTTTCTGCTGCAGCACGGATCACGCATTGTGGCTCTTGCAAATGGCGGCAATTACTAAACTTACATTGCCCAAGGATATTACGCATCTCAGGAAAAAATTCTGCAATTTGCTGGATGTCAAGATGAAAGAGACCAAATTCTTGCAGCCCAGGGCAATCAATTAAGTCGCTCGCGGTGTTTAAATGGTAGAGCGATGCATTAGTAGTTGTATGACTGCCACTGGTTTCATACTTGGTTATTTCAGCAGTTTTTGCCATTGCTTCCGGATAAATTTGGTTGGTAATAGTTGATTTCCCCATTCCAGATTGCCCAATAAGCAGACTTCGCTTACCTTCTAAATATGGTCTTAAATCGGCACAATTCTCTAGTGCACTTAGTTTTAAAATTTTATAACCAAGTCGATCATGGTAAAGTTTACTAATGTTGGTAGCAAACTCGGGGGATTCAGTCAAATCCATTTTGTTAACTACAATTAAAGGTTCAATTTGACTCGATTCGGCACTTAATAAGCAACTATTAAGAAATCCGAGATTGAAATTAGGTTTAACTGCAATTACGATGATGATTTGCTGCAAATTACTGGCAATGATTTTGCTACGGTTACGGTCACTGCGATAAACCAGATTTTGCCGTGGCACTAATTCCTGAATTTGAGCTTGCTGCTGGTTAGATACAGTTACCAGAACCTGATCACCAACGACGAATTCAGTTTTTTTGCCACGGGTAACTGCTTCATAATTTTTACCATCAACTTCAACGGTAAAAAATCTACCATAACTGCTAACAATTAGACCTTGTGCCATTACTGTTCCAAATTTTTAATACGGACACTTGCTGGTGGGTGTGAATAGTAAAATTTGACATAAAGTTCATCTGGTGTCAGTGTACTTGCATTATCCCGGTAAAGTTTTACTAAGCCATTAATCAAGTTTTGTTTATTAGCGTGAGCTTTAGCAAAGTCATCGGCTTCAAATTCATTCTTGCGTGACATAAAGCTGCTTAGTGGTGCTAATGGTAAACTGATTAGTTCTGTGAGAATAAATAATAATAACAAGCCACTGGCATTACTAATCTGGCTAACATGCAATCCAGCATAGAACCAAACCTGATTGATTAGTAAGCTAAAAATATATAAGCCAAGTAGGGTAATTCCAAAGGAAATAATCATTTGTTTTAAGATATGCTTATGTTTGAAGTGACCTAATTCATGTGCCAGCACAGCAATAATCTCCTCTTGGCTTAGCTGCTTAAGTAGGGTATCAAAAAATACAATACGTTTACTTGCGCCAAGTCCGGTAAAGTATGCATTACCATGACTAGAACGTTTTGACCCATCCATCACAAAAACACCTTGAGATTTGAAACCGCAAGTAGTCAGTAGCTGTTCAATTTTAGCTTTAAGCTCTAAATCTTCAAGTGGTGTAAATTTATTAAATAATGGTGCAATAAAAGTTGGATAGATAATCAAAATTAAAAGATTAAAAACTACCAATACACCCCATACCCATAGCCACCACTGATTGCCCAGATTATTCATTAGCCACATTACCAAATAAAGAAGGGGTACGCCAATAATTAGCCCAAGTAGAGTGCTTTTGACTAAGTCGCTAATAAACAGTTTCAGAGTGGTATTATTAAAGCCAAAACGTTGCTCGATTTTAAAAGTACTGTAATAACTGAAGGGCAGCCCTAATAACGAATTAAACAGAGTATAGACTATAATTAAGAGTACTTCGCTACTAAGTGGATAATTTGCTAAAGTGAAGCTTCGGGCAATCCAGTCAATCCCGCCACCTAAAGTAAAAATAAGAATAAGCAAGGCGCTATAAGCTAATTCATAACGATTTTCAGCTAGTTTCGCCAAATTATACTGAGCTGCTTTCTGGTGCTCTACTAAAGTAATTTGTTGATCAAAAGGCGTAGGTACTTGGTTAAATGATCGGTGAATTGCTTGTTTTTGTCTTAGGTTAAGCCACAACTTTAACCCGCTGTCCGCGATAAGGATTAATAAAAATATTACGCTAAATTGACTCATTGTGATTCTTTACTCCACTAAGTAGTTGTAGGGGGTATTGTATCAGAAAACTGCAGATTGCCGGAATTTAGCGCTGAGATCGTATTTTTAAATGTTAAAGAAACACCATTGAATAATGGTGCGTCTCCTTGTTCGTGGTTATTGCTGAGGCATAGGCGGCATTCTATGCTGTGGCTTACACTCTGGATTTTGAGCGATGGCGCTTTCCATATAATTATGTTCAGCAATCACCAAATTGCCAACCAAAGTTGGATTATTAGCTTTTACTGCTGCTTCTATTTGTTTATGTGATGACATCATATGCTCTAAAATTGGTTTACACGCTGCGGGAATTTGTGGTGGCGATGGCGGTGTAGTTGTTTCAGCTGCGTTAGCAATGCCAATTGTGGCTAAACTAAGAAGTGTAATAAGTGTAAATTTTTTCATGTTAGTTTTTCCTTTGATGAATACATTAGTAATTCCAGCAAACGCTAGATTGAGGTATTCTAACATAATTAACACTATTATGTACAGCGTATACTTATTGTGATACACGTTTATTACTTATGTAGTATATGATATATTTATGGCCTGTTACATGATTATGTAGTGGCTCGTAGATGAGTGTATTGAATATAAAGCATGGAGAAAAATTTATGTCACAAAAAGTAATTAATGTTGGATTATTGGGGTTTGGTTTGTCTGCATCAGTATTTCATGCTCCGTTAATAAAGTCTGTTGCAGGTTTTAACTTAACGCATATTTTATCCAAACAAAAAGATAAAATAATTGCTCTCTATCCAAATATTGAAATAGTCACAGATATCGAATTACTATTGGCAAATCCAGAGATTGATTTGTTAATTAATACGTTACCCAACGAATTACATTATTCAGTAACCAAGCGTTGTTTAGAAGCCGGTAAGCATGTTGTAGTTGAGAAGCCTTTTGTTGTTAATACTGCTCACGCAAGTGAATTGGTGAAATTGGCGGCAGATAAAAATCTATGTCTAAGTGTTTATCATAATCGGCGTTGGGATAATGGCTATTTAACTTTGCAGCAAGAATTAGATAAATTGGGCACAGTCCATCTTTATGAAGCGTATTTCGATCGTTATCGTCCTGAAGTAAATTTACAAAAATGGCGTGAAACAACTACTCAAGGAGGTGGAATCTTATATGATTTAGGTTCTCATTTATTAGATCAGGTGCTAAATTTATTTGGCATGCCAGAGGCTGTTTTTGCTGATTTAGAAACTCAGAGAACAAATGCTCAGCTAACTGATTATTTCCATATAGTTTTGTATTATCAAAAAATGAGAGTGGTGCTAGGTTCTTCTTCAATTATGGCGCAGGCTCGTCCAGTGATTGCTGCCTACGGAGATAAAGGAAGCTATGTAAAATATGGACTTGATCCACAGGAAGACATGCTGCGTAGTGGTATGCTTCCGCTTGAGCGCGGTTTTGGTATAGAAAATCCAATAAATAGTGCGCAACTAAATACCAAAAATGAATCAGGGGTTAATGAGCAGTCAATTATCAGTCAGGCTGGTAATTATCTTAATTTTTATCAACAACTTTACTCTGCGCTTGTTGATTGTAGTCATGAATTACCGGTTAGTGCCAGCTCAGCTGCAGATGTAATTCGTTTGATCGAGTTATGCATTCAAAGTAATGATTTAGGGCAAAAAATTTATTTATAAAGGGATATGAGTTAAAGATAATGTATTACTGAATGATGTTACGCAGATACGCCATTACCGAGATATAAAACAAGTTTTTCCTCATCGCAGACTGGTTCAAAACGGCGAACCAGTCAAGAAAATCGTCAAAATTCATTTCATAGCTCTGAAAATCAGATAAGTGTGTAACATTAGTTACTGATTTTTCATCTACTTAATTATAAAGTCTCAAATTAGCTTAAAACCCTATCAGTGTAGCGCTTTCTCTACATAAATATCCCAATAAATTAAAACAGGTGTTTAAATGATTGAGATATTTCCTTTTTTCAGGATGTATTTCCTTGACATGCCTATATTTATGTGATAAAGTGCTGTATTGTGGTGTAAAGTGTTAAATTGTGGGGTAAAAACTATGCTTGGTGGGGTAACTCATCTCAATCTCGATCCGAAAAATCGCTTGGCAATTCCAGCGAAATATCGGGATATTTTGCAGGCGCAAGATAACGGGAAAGTAGTAATTACTCTTGAATCGGCACAGTGCTTGTTAATTTATCCAGAAGCCGAATGGGAACAAGTCCGCGCCAAAGTGCAAAACTTACCTAATTCAGTACACCCTTTGGTTAAAAGCTATCAGCGTCTGGTACTTGGGCATGCTGAATCAATTGAATTGGATAAGGCCGGGCGAGTGCTGTTGCCTGCTACATTAAAAAATATGGCAGGACTTGACCGCGAGTTAGTTTTGGTTGGTATGGGTAATCGTTTTGAACTTTGGGATAAAACCAAATGGACTTTAGAAACTGAAAAAGCGTTGCAGGCTTCGGCTGAAGACTTGGCTAGTTTATTAAACGGTTTTAGTATCTAATGCACTATTCAGTTTTGTTAAATGAGTCGATTGATTTACTTCAGATCAAGTCAGATGGAGTTTATGTTGATGGTACATTCGGACGGGGTGGTCATTCACGGGAAATTTTGAAGCGCTTGGGTAGTAATGGACGTTTGATTGCTTTTGATAAAGATCCTGAAGCATTGGCGTACGCCATGAGGACAATTAATGATAGTAGATTTACGCTTATTCATGCAAGCTTTGCTGAATTGAAAAATAAATTAGCAGAAATCAGTATTGATTCAGTAGATGGGGTTTTATTGGACTTAGGGGTTTCGTCTCCACAATTAGATACCCCAGAGCGTGGCTTTAGTTTTAGATTCGATGCCCCGCTGGATATGCGGATGGATAATAGTCAGGGGATGAGCGCGGCACAGTGGTTAAATAGCGCCGAAGAAGTAGAATTAGCTGATGTGTTTTGGCGTTACGGTGAAGAAAAATTTTCACGACGGATTGCTAAGGAAATTGTAAAGAAACGTAATATTCAGCAATTGGAAACTACAACTCAATTAGCTGAATTAGTAGCTAGTGTAATTCCTTACCGTGAAAAAGGGCAACATCCGGCAACGCGAGTATTTCAAGCTACGCGGATTCAGGTAAATAATGAGCTTGGTGATTTAGAGCAAATATTAGCGGATGCGCCTAAGCTCTTGAATCTTGCAGGGAGAATGGTTGTAATTAGCTTTCACTCATTGGAAGATAGAATTGTTAAAACCTCGTTCGCCGATTATACCTCGGTGAATAAATTGCCTAAATGGGTAATGGTAAGTGAGGAAGATTTCAGCGATTATAAAGTTATTGCCAAAAAGGTTAAGGCAGGTAATAACGAGATAACAGAAAATAGCCGTAGTCGTAGTGCAATTATGCGAGCTTTGGAGCGAACTAATGTTAAGAATAATTAATTTATCATTGGTTATTGCGATTTTAGTAAATGCGTTTTATTTGACTTCTCAGCGTTTTGCTGCACGGCAGTCATATATGGAACTCTCTAAATTACAAAGTCAGGCTGATGCGATAAATAAAGAATATACTAGATTGCAGCTTGAAGAAGGTACTTACTCTTCTGGTTTAGCAGTGCAAGATTATGCCTTAAATAAATTGGGCCTGATACAGGCAGATAAACAACATATTGTGGAGTTAAAATAAAATGCTAGCTAATCAAGACATTCAAAAGCTCTATTGGCGCATTAAAAATCCAGAAGCTCTTTCTGCCGCTGGTACCAATAGCGGATCAACTGATCGGGCATTTGTTAAATCTAAAGATCGGACTTCGGTCGTTAATTATATAGCTCTGGCATTAACTTGCGGAGTTTTATTGCGTTTAACTTATATCAATACGATTAGCAGTGATTTTTTAACCAATCAGCTTAATACTCGGGTATTGCGTACTGTCAAATTAAGCTCAATGCGTGGTACGATTACTGATCGTAATAATAGTCCTTTGGCAGTAAGTACTCCGGTTGAAGCTGTGTGGGCTGATCCTTCTGAATTATCCAGTTTGACTGCTGCACAACTGCAAAAATTAGCTGATACATTAGAAATGCCAATTAGCGAGCTTAATAAGAAATTAAATGATAAAAATAAAACTTTCGTTTATTTAAAACGCTCATTACCACCACAGCAAGCAAAAATAGTGCAAGAGCTAGGTATCGAGGGTGTTTATACCATGCAGGAATACAAGCGTTTTTATCCAAGTGGTGAAATCACTGCCCATGTGGTTGGGTTCAATAATATTGATGATCGTGGTGCTGATGGTATTGAATATGCAAGTGAGAAACTGCTTGAGGGTAGTGACGGCTCTAAACAGATTATTCGCGATTTGCGCGGTCATGTTGTTGAAAACGTTGGAGTTATGCAACCAGCTCAAAATGGGAAGCAAGTTGCATTGTCTATTGATAACCGTATTCAATACATTGCTTATAATGCATTAAAGAGTCAAGTTGCTTTATCCGCAGCTAAAGGTGGTTCTGCGGTTGTTCTAGATGCTAAAACTGGTGAAGTTTTAGCGATGATTAATATGCCAACCTACAATCCAAACAATCGCGAAAATGTCACTCCTGATATGTTGAAAAATCGTGCGGCAACCAATGTTTATGATCCGGGTTCTATTATGAAACCTTTAGTGATTGCTAAAGCTTTGGATTTGAAAATGGTAACACCGCAAACTGTATTTGATACTCATCCATGGTCAGTTGGGCCTAAATTAATTAAAGATGATCATCCTTATCCACATATGACAGTGGCTGAGATTATTCAACATTCTAGTGATGTTGGAACATCCAAAATTGCAATGAAATTTAAAGCACATGATTTATGGGATTACTATCGCCAAGTTGGTTTTGGGCAAAAAATGGGTACAGGCTTCCCAGGCGAAACCAAAGGTATCTTGATTGATTGGAAACGTTGGTATCCAGTAGATCAGGCTTTAATGTCTTATGGTTATGGTATTTCAGTTAGCTTATTTCAAATGGCGCATGCTTATACAATATTTACTAATAACGGCTGTATGCTACCAGTAACCTTTACTAAACTAGATGGTAGCGATAAATTACCGTGTACACAAATAATTAGTCCGGCTACCGCCGAGACGGTGCGCTCAATTTTAGCTAGTACTACTGAAGAGGGAACAGGTAAAAACGCACGGGTTGCAGATTATACCGTGGCTGGTAAAACTGGGACAGCTCAAGTATTAGATGGGGCACATTATAGTAATACTAAGCATATTGGATCTTTTGTTGGTTTTGCCCCAGCAATTAATCCACGGATTATTGTTGCCGTTATGATAGACCAACCAACCAAAGGTATGTACTACGGTGCACAAACTGCAGCTCCAGTATTTGCGCAGATTGTTCAGCCAACCTTACATTTACTTGGCGTTAGTCCTGATAAGAAGTAGCTAATTACAAGACTGCTTTGCAATAGCTGCTAACAACAAATTCGTAGTGATGATAGGATTGCAACCATGTACTCTACTCTAAATCCACTTGTGGATCCAGCAACTGTAACTGACCTTGCAAGTCGTTTGCATTCTGTCTTGAATGATACTCGTGAATTGGTAATTGATAGTCGCAGAGCTAATGCTGCGACTATTTTTTGTGCTTATCCGGGAGCCACTCTTGATGGACGTAATTTCATTGCTCAGGCTATACAAAATGGTTGCGATTGTATCTTGTGGGAGAAAGGGATAGATTTTACGTATTCCGTAGAAAATTATTCTTTTAAAAATTTACAGCACTATACTGGTCTTATTGCCGCTAGTAAGGCGCATTTTCCTAGTCAGAAATTTTACAGTATCGCAGTTACCGGAACTAATGGAAAAACTTCAATTAGTCACTGGTTAAATCAGGCTTATTCTTATTTAGGTTATAAAAGCGCAATAATTGGTACGACTGGCGCTGGCATTTATCCCAATGTCACAGATTATGCTTCAACTACTCCCGACCCGATTACTCTGCAGCATTTGCTTCATGACTTTAGCCGACAAGATGTGCAATATCTTGCAATGGAGGTATCTTCCCATGCTTTAAGCCAAGGAAGAGTGAACGGCGTTGATTTTAAATGTGCAATTTTTACCAATTTAACCCAAGATCATTTGGATTATCATAAAACGATGGCAGATTATTTTGCTGCTAAAAAACAGTTATTCTACTGGAGATCGTTAGAACATGCGGTAATAAATACCGATGATTTATATGGTGCCGAATTGTTAAACGACTTACGCGAAAATAATCCACGGCTAAATTTAATCAGCTACGGGATTGAGTCTGGTGATTTGCGCGCAGATAACTTGCATTTATCCAGCTCAGGAATTAGTTTTGATTTACTCTATCAAGGGATGAAGCAAGAAATTAAGGTTGCAGTAATCGGACGTTTTAATGTCTATAATTTATTAGCGGTTTTCGCGACCTTATTAGTTAAACAAATCGCATGGGAAAAGTTAGCTGAAATTGCGCGACAACTAAAACCCGTTACCGGACGGATGGACGCAGTAATTATTCCCAATAAACCTTTAGTAGTCGTTGATTACGCTCATACTCCTGACGCCTTAGAAAAAGCGCTCAGTACATTGCAGGAAATTAAACATACGGGTAAACTGTTTTGTGTTTTTGGTTGTGGCGGTAATCGTGATCGCGGTAAACGTCCGCAGATGGGACGGATTGCAGCTGAGTTAGCTGATGAAGTAATTATTACCACGGATAATCCGCGTGATGAAGAACCATTGCAAATTATTCGAGATATTACGGTTAATTTGACCAGTAGCAACTACCAGCTAATAGTTGATCGCGCGGAAGCAATTAGAGCGGCATTAGCTGCAGCAAAAACAGGAGATATTGTTCTGGTGGCTGGCAAAGGACATGAAACTTATCAGGAAATTCATGGTGTAAAACATCATTTTAGTGATTTCGAGCTGGTAAATGAGATTTTACAGATTAATTAAAAATAGGTGATTTATGCGTGAACTGAATGTACAGCAAATAGTTAAGATGTGTGACGGTATAACATCAGATAGATTTGCTGTTGAGGGTGTGATTAGTAATGTCGTGATCGATAGCCGCAAAGTTAGTGATGGCAGTCTGTTTATTGCCATTGTCGGTGAAAATCATGATGCACATGATTATGTCGCTCAGGTTGTCGAGCGTGGTAATACCTATGCTTTGGTAAACGATAATTTTAAAACTGATTTACCCAACTTGATAAGAGTAAAAGAAACGACTCACGCTTTAGGATTATTGGCAAGTAATTACCGGCAGCTGTTCACGATTCCGGTAGTTGCGATTACTGGCAGCAATGGTAAAACTACAGTTAAAGAAATGCTGTGCTGTGTTTGTCAGGCTCATTTTGGTGCAGCACATGTGTTAGCAACAAGTGGAAATTTAAACAATCACTGGGGTATGCCTCTAACCTTACTCGGATTAAATGATAATCATAAAATTGCGATTATTGAAATGGGCATGAATCACGCTGGTGAGCTGGATTATTTGTCTAAATTAGCCAAACCAACTTTAGCGGTAGTAAATAATGTAATGTTTGCTCATATTGGACAGTTCAAATCATTGGCTGAAATTGCTGATGCTAAAGGTGAAATATATAATGGTTTAGCTGATGACGGTGTAGCATGTCTTGATATTGGCAGTACATTTATTGAGAATTGGTTAGATAAGCCTGAATTAGCTAATCGCAAGATTTTTAATTATGGCACAGCACAAAGCGGTTGCTACTTAGCGGAGTTTACCAAGACTGGTGCGCGTTATATAACTCCATTGGGTGAGCTAGAAATTAACTTACGCATTTTGGGGCAACATAATTATTTCAATGCATTAACGGTAATTGCTTTGGCGATTAATCTAGACTGTTCATTAAATAGTATTAAAACCGGACTAGAAAATTATACTGGCTATAGCGGACGATTGGAACGTAAGACTGCATTTAATGGTGCTTTAGTAGTTGATGATACTTACAATGCTAACCCAGATTCAGTGAAAGCTGCGCTTAAAGCCATTAGTGAGTTACCGCGTCCGCATTGGTTTATTTTTGGTGATTTAAAAGAACTTGGCAGTGGTGAACTGGACTTTCATCGTGAGATTGGCGAGCAAATTCAGGGTGATGGGATTGATTGCCTTTTGACTGTTGGCAATTTAGCCAAGCACGCTGCAAAATATTTTAATGGCACGAAAATCCATTTTGAGTCAAATCAGGATATAGTAAAATACTGTCTTTCTGAACTGCCAAGCAATGGAACCATCCTTATTAAAGGCTCACATTCAATGAATCTAGCTGAAGTTGCTAAGGTGTTAGCGTCGCCTCGGCAGTAATAATCTGGTAAAGAAGAGTCGCTTCTTGCCATAATAAAGGTTTAATATTATGCTTTATCTTTTAGCCCAGTATCTTGAGCGTTTCATCGGCGCTTTTCGCGTTTTTGAATACGTAACCTTTCGGGCATTACTTGCTGGAATATTTTCTCTAGCGATATCAATTGGTTTTGGACAGCGCGTGATTAATTGGCTGACTCAGTTGAAAGTTGGGCAAACTGTGCGCACAGATGGTCCGCAAACACACTTAGTTAAATCAGGTACGCCAACGATGGGTGGAGTACTGATAATTCTGTCGATTACCATTACGATTCTTCTTGTTGCTGATTTAACCAACTTATATATCTGGGTTCTCTTATTTGTTTTAATCTCAACTGGTGCTTTAGGATTTATTGATGATTACCGTAAAGTGGTTTATAAAGATCCTAAAGGCTTACCGCCACGTGCTAAGATGATCGCACAATCTGCTATTGCAATTGGAACTGGTTTATTTTTGATTTATGTAGTTAAAATGCCGAATGCAACCGAAGTTGTTGTACCGTTTTTTAAACTAGTACAGCATCCCTTCGGAATAGTTGGTTTTTTAATATTAACTTATTTTGTAATTGTCGGGAGTTCAAATGCAGTGAACTTAACCGATGGGCTGGATGGTCTAGTATCAGTACCAGTTGTGATTGTTTCTCTCGGTTTGGCAATCTTTGCGTATATTGCCGGACATAAAATTTTTGCTGGATATTTATATCTACCGCACGTACCTGGTGCTCATGAAGTCGTAGTTTTTTGCTCGGCAATAGTTGGTGCAACTTTAGGTTTCTTATGGTTTAATGCTTATCCCGCGCAGGTTTTTATGGGCGATGTTGGAGCTTTGGCTTTGGGAGCAGTATTAGGGACAATTGCGATAATTGTTCGCCAGGAAATTGTCTTTGGGATTATGGCAGGTTTATTTGTTATTGAAGCAATCTCGGTAATGTTACAAGTCGGTTCGTATAAATTACGCAAAAAACGAATTTTTCTTATGGCGCCAATTCATCATCATTTTGAATTAAAAGGCTGGAAAGAAACTCAGGTTGTCGTGCGTTTCTGGATTATCAGCATCATTTTTTTATTAATCAGTTTATCAACTATTAAGTTACGCTAATGAAAATTAATTATTCCACAACTAAATTTGTCATAATTGGCGCAGGTGAAACTGGTAAGTCAATTGTAAATTACCTACAGCAGCGCAATGCGCAAGTTCTACGGATATTGGACACACGCGACAACCCACCGCAGATTGCTGTTCACCAAGTGATTGGTGGTGCTCTGGATTACGCTAATCTTGCCGATGCCGATATTATTGCCATTAGTCCGGGAGTTTCTATTTATGAACCCGTTTTACAGCAGGCGCTTTGCTCTGGTAAGCATGTGGTTGGTGATATCGAATTATTTGCGCGAGAAATCAGCGATTGGCAAAGTAGGGTAATTGGTATCACAGGTAGTAATGGTAAGACAACTGTGACAAGTTTAACGGGGTTTTTAGCTGAACATAGCGGGGTAAATACCTTAGTTGCAGGAAATATTGGAGTACAGGTATTGGATGCCTTGCTTGAGTGTGATAAGCATAATAGCTATCCTGAACTAATTGTTCTCGAATTATCAAGTTTTCAGTTGGAAACGCTAACTAGTCTGAATTTTGCTAGCGCCACGGTTTTAAATATTTCTGAAGATCATCTTGACCGTTATCGTGATCTTTTAGAATATGCATATGTTAAAGCACATATTTTTAATCATTGTCAGCATCAGGTACTGAATATTGAAGATCAATTGGTGTTAGCCATGGCGCGCCATGGTATAGCACAGAGCTTTTTTGGTGAGAAACATGGTAATTATCATTTAACCAATGATAATGATCCGGTTTTACAGATAAATGGTGTGGAATACCTTAAATCATCAGCATTGCAATTGGTTGGACGGCATAACTACCTCAATGTTTTGGCATCTTTAGCATTGTTGGCTGGTGCTGGTTATGATTTGGCGCAATTTAAAGCTGCTTGCGTACAATTTGCTGGATTAGAGCATCGGATGCAAAAAGTTGCTGAGCATGAAGGTATCTTGTATATTGAAGATTCCAAAGGAACGAATGTCGGAGCTGTAATCGCAGGTGTTGGTGGGATTGATCGCCCAGTACATTTGATTTTAGGTGGTGATGGCAAGGGACAGGATTTCGCACCGTTACGTGAGCTAGTTCTAAACAAATGTAAGTCAGTGGCAGTAATTGGGCAAGATAAAGAGGCTATATTAGCAATTCTGGCAGGAATTGACAATGTTGCTGCCTATATGAGTTTGGAAGATGCGGTAGCCGCATGTATAAAAAATGCCAACTTTGGTGATGCAGTAATTCTTTCTCCTGCATGTGCTTCGTGGGATATGTTTACTAATTATAAACATCGTGCTCAAGTTTTTGTAGATTCGATCTATGCGCATATTCACTAGATTTTTTCGGTGGTTAACTACCGATCGCCAAAATATAGCTAAGGCAGGGATAGATAATAATATTCTATTTTCAGCGATTATTTTGTTGGCAATTGGACTGGTGATGGTTTATTCTGCATCAGTAGCCTACGCAGCTAAAGATTCGGGTAGTGGTAATCCTTATTTCTATCTAATACGTCATACAATGGCGATAACGCTGGGAGGTGTTGCTGGAGTATTGGCATTTAATATGCCAACCGCCTTCTGGAAGAAAAATGCCAATAAAATTATTGTTGGAGTAATAATTTTACTGATTGCAGTTCTGATTCCTCATGTCGGGAGAGTTGTTAATGGTTCTAGGCGTTGGTTACCTTTAGGTTTACTCAACTTGCAGCCTTCCGAACTGGCTAAATTGGGAATCGGAATTTACATGGCAAATTATTTCTGTGGTAAATCATTGAGTATGAAGAATTTTCGTAGTGATGTTGTACCTGTGATTGCTACATTACTGACGGTATGTGTGTTACTCTTGGCTGAACCGGATATGGGTTCCACCACAGTGGTTTTCATTATTGCATTGACGATCTTGTATCTTTCGGACTTAAATGTTAAAGTTATCTTTGCCGCAGTAATTTTTGGTGCTGTTGCCTTCATTTTACTGATTGTATTTGAACCATATCGTATGAAACGGGTAGTTGGATTTTTAGATCCATGGCAAGATGCATTGGGTAAAGGATATCAACTGAGTCATTCTCTTTTAGCTTTTGGACATGGCGGTTGGTTTGGCGTTGGTCTTGGTAATAGTATTGAGAAATTATATTATTTACCAGAAGCGCATACCGATTTTATTATGGCAATCATTGGAGAGGAATTTGGCGTTGCTGGCGTTTTGGTAATTTTATTACTCTTTTGGATAATCTTTTATCGTGGCTTTACCATGATTGGTACTGAAACCAAACGCTTGCCAGGGCGTAAATTTCAAGGTTTATTGGCGCAAGGGATTAGTGTCTGGTTCTTTGCTCAGGCAATTGTAAATATCGGTGTAGCAATAGGGATGTTACCAACCAAGGGGCTGACGTTACCATTCGTGTCTTTTGGCGGTAGCTCGGTGCTGGTTAACTGTATTGCTTTGGCAATATTACTTAAAATTGACTATGAAAATAAACTCTTAAAACATGGAACTCCATTAACATGAGTAAACCAGTAATTATTATTAGCGCTGGTGGTACTGGCGGACATATTTTTCCGGCATTAGCGGTTGCGCGGCAATTGGCAGACACTCATCAAATTATCTGGGTTGGCGGTAAGCTTGGAATGGAGAATCAAATTATTCCGCAAAATGGTTATCCGCTCGAAACTGTATCCGTAGCAGGTGTTCGCAACAAAGGTGCGCTGCGTAAATTAATGCTTCCTCTTACTATGTTACGTGCATTGTTTGAATGCTCCTTGATTTTACGTAAGCATCGCCCAACAACTGTAGTTGGCTTTGGAGGTTATGCAACTTTTCCAATCTTACTTGCTGCACGAATATTAGGTAAGAAAACCTTGATTCATGAGCAAAACTCGGTTGCAGGTTTAACTAACCGTGTGTTAGCTAAAATTGTTAATCAAATATTAACTGCTTTTCCTAATGTTCTAAATAGTCCAAAAACCAAATTAGTAGGGAACCCCGTTAGGCAGGAAATTATTGATAGTAGTACGAAAGTAAATATCCATAACTCTGGTCGGCTTAATGTTTTAATTGTTGGTGGTAGCCTTGGCGCTAAAGCGCTGAATGATAATGTTCCCTTAGCCTTAAATTCCATCAAAGACAGAATTGGCATAGTTACACATCAAGTCGGGCGCAATGATGGTTCTACGGTAGCAGAGTATTATCGAGAACATGGCTTGGATGCCAATGTAGTAAATTTTATTGATAATATGGCCGAAGCGTATCAAAATACTGATATTATAATTTGTCGTGCTGGAGCATCTACGGTGGCCGAAGTTAGCTGTGCAGGCAAATGTGCTATTTTTGTACCATATCCTTATGCCGTTGATGATCATCAGACTCATAACGCAGCGTATCTTGTTGAACAGAAGGCTGCTTTTTTACTTCCTCAGTCTAAATTAACTCCAGAAAGTTTAGCTAGTCTAATTAATGAGTTAAGTCCTGAGAAATGTCAACAAATTGGGATTAAAGCTAAATCATTGGCAATCACTAACAGCACTGAATTAATCTGTGCCGCAATTTTATAATTAATTTGTACAGAACAAAGCTAATAATCCTGCCAAGCCATAGGCTTTAACCCTAGTTCTATGATAAAATTATCCTTTGAGATATTCACATTGGGTAGTTCATGATAAAATTTGCCACATATGCAGTTAACTCTAGTCGCGGACGCGGTTTTGCTGAAGCTGCACCGCGTTATCGTAGTGATTTTCAGCGCGATCGTGATCGGGTAATCCACTCGAGTGCTTTTCGCCGTCTAGAATATAAAACCCAAGTTTTTATTAACCATGAAGGTGATCTATTTCGCACTCGCCTCACGCATAGCCTTGAAGTGGCACAGGTAGGGCGCTCAGTTGCCAATGCTTTGAATTTGAATGTAGATTTAGTTGAAGCTATTTGTTTGGCGCACGATCTGGGGCATACCCCTTTTGGACACAGCGGACAAGATGTGCTCAATGAATGTATGCTGAAACACGGTGAGCATTTTGAGCATAATTTACAATCCTTGCGCATTGTTACCGAATTAGAAGAACGCTATGCCGAATTTAATGGCTTGAACCTCACCTTTGAAACCCTAGAAGGAATTCTCAAACATTGTTCATTAGCCAAAGCACGTGAATTAGGTGTGCTAGGTCAGCGCTTTATCAATAATGAACGTCCAAGCCTAGAAGCTCAGTTAGCTAATATTGCTGATGAGCTAGCTTATAATTTTCACGATCTTGATGATGGTTTACGTGCTAATTTGTTGACTTTGGAACAACTTGAGGAAGTTGGGATAATCAAAGAGCAATTGAAGATTGTATTACGTAAGTATCCAACACTTAACGGTCGTCGCCTCCATAAAGAACTGGTTCGTCATCTAATCAACGTTACGATTTACCAGCTTATTGAAAATACAGAGTTAAATCTAAAAAAATATCAACCAACTTCACCTGAGGAAGTTCGTCTTGCTCCGGCAATTGTCCAGTATAGTAATGAAGATTTTGCAGCACAACGTGAGTTAAAGAAATTCCTGCTTAAAAATTTATACAAACATTTTAGTGTGATGCAGCTACGCTTTAAAGCGGAAAATGTAATTCGTTCTTTATTCAGTGCTTTTATGAGCGACGCACGTTTACTACCAGACCAATTTCAGGCACATATTGATAAAGATGGATTGCCGCGGGTAGTAGCTGACTATATTTCTGGGATGACTGATCGCTACGCTTTTCGTCAATATAATCGCTTGTTTACGGTTGAAACTGTCTGAGAGAAAAAATAATGGTAACAGTAAAAAGTAATTTTCATGATGTTAATAGTTGGCTGGATGTTCAACGTCAACATTTTTCTCCTGCCGAAATTGAGACTTTTCAGGCGGCAATTCATTTAGCTGAACAATATTATCAGGGACAGGTATTTTATCCAACTGATGTTGATTTATTATTGCACTCTTTAAACTGTGCGAATAAAGTTGCCGAGTTGCATCTTTACGCCGATGCCGTGACTGCAACGATTTTATATGCTTTGCCTCGCTATTGTAATAATTGGCTGGATGAATTAAAAGACTTTGATAAGAAAGTTGTTGAGCTAATTGACGGTGTTAATCGGGTAACTCAAATCCGTAAGATTGGTGATTTAGATCTGGAGTTGGACGAGCAAGAAAAAAAGAGTCAGATTGAAGTTATCCGCAAAATGTTGCTGGCGATGGCAAGCGATATTCGAATCGTGCTGATAGTTTTGGTTGGACGCGGAGAGCTGATGCTTCATCTGAAAACCTGTCAGGATGTAGGTTTGCAGCAGAAGATATCCATTGAAACGATGGAGATATTTGCGCCTTTGGCTAATCGGCTTGGAGTCTGGCAAATTAAGTGGGAGCTAGAGGATCTTTCTTTTAAATATATGCATCCTGAGCAATATAAGCGGATTGCAAAACTTTTGGATGAAACTCGCCAAGAGCGTTTGGACTATATTGAAAACATCAAAGGATTTTTAGCTTCTCAAATGGAAGAAAGCGGAATTCAGGACTTTCAGGTTAGCGGACGTGCTAAGCATATTTATTCCATTTGGAAAAAAATGCGTAAAAAAAATTATGATTTTGATAATTTGTACGACATCAGGGCAGTCAGGGTGTTAGTTCCAGAGATTCGTGACTGCTACACCGTACTGGGCATCGTACATACTAAATATTCCCCAGTTCCTGGTGAATTTGATGATTATATTTCTAATCCTAAACCGAATAATTATCAAAGTTTGCATACCTGTGTGATTGGTCCGGAAAATCGAGTTGTTGAGATTCAAATTCGTACTTTTGCGATGCATGATCATGCTGAATATGGCGTGGCAGCGCATTGGCGTTATAAAGAAGGTGGTGAAAATAATCCGCAGTTTGAAGAAAAAATTGCTTGGATTCGCCAGATTTTAGATTGGCGTGATGAGTTGTCTGAGCGTAAAGATTTAACTGATATTTTCAAGAATGAAATTTTTTCAGATACCATCTATGTTATGACGCCTAATGGGAAGGTGATTACCTTACCTAGTGGTGGAACGCCAATTGATTTTGCTTATGCTGTGCACAGCGCAATTGGGCATCGTTGTCGTGGAGCTAAAGTTGATGGTCAGATTGTGCCGCTGTCAACTCCACTTAAGAATGGGCAACGGGTAGAGATTCTTACAATTAAAAACGGTGGACCAAGCATTAACTGGTTGCATGAGGGATGGGTAAAAAGCAGCAAAGCAATCGGACATATTCGCCGTTATATTCGTGATTTGAATAATGAAGATTTTCTTGAAACAGGTAAAGAAGTTTATGAACGCGAATTAGCTAAATTTCCTGCATCTATCCGTCCTAAAGTTGATGACATTGTCAGCAAAATGAACCATACCAATGAGAAAGATTTACAGATTTCGATTGGTAAGGGCGATGTTATGCCTGCAACGCTGCGAGATGTGATTGAAAAATTGATTCATGCGGCAACTCCACAGCCTAAGGAAGATTTAACCGCGGTTGAGCTTGAGAAACGTTTACAGGAGCGTAAAGATAAATTAAAACCACAAGCGAAGAGTGGCAGTATTTTGGTGGATGGGGTAAGTGGGATTGTTTCTAACTTTGCCAAATGCTGTAAACCGATTCCTGGCGATGATGTAGTCGGGTTTATTACTCAAGGAAACGGTATTGCCGTTCATCGTGTAGGATGTCAAGATTTCAACCGGCAGGCAAAACTTCATCCACATAAAGTGGTACGTGTTGAGTGGGCAAGTGCAGCTAAAAATTCTACCTTCAGTGCTGATATCGAGGTAATTGCCAATGACCGGCATGGTTTACTGCGTGATTTAACGGATTTATTTGCCAGCGAGAAATTGCATATTGTCGGTTTACGGACAGTTTGCCGCAATAATAAAGCAATTATGACATTTACCATTCAGGTTAGCGGTAACGATTTTAATTTCACTTGGTTGATTGCCAAAATATTTAATGTTAATGGCGTAATTGAAGTATTACGTAAATAACCGAAATTTTGAAAGCTGTTAATGATACGCTGTGCGTGCTTGGTTGAACTCAATCAAGCAAAACATAAATTACTGGTAGTTAGAGTCAGAGATAATGTTAAATGGTATCTACCAGGTGGGAAAATTGAACTTGGTGAAACTAAAGAGCAAGCTCTGATTCGTGAAATAAAAGAAGAGCTGAATATCGATTTGATACCTTCGTCAATTGAGTTTATGACGATGGTGAGCGATAAAGCATATGGTCTTGACGATGATGTAGAACTATATTGTTTTAGCGCAAAATTTACTGGTGAAATTACTCCTGTATCTGAAATCTCAGATGTTCAGTATCTTGATTGGCAACAGAATGCTGAGTTACTTGCTCCAGCCGTTCTTAAATTATGCAGATTCTTTGATACTACGACAAAAATATAAATCTAATGAATCAGATAGAAATACGTGAGATGAAAAACTTTGTAGTGCTTACGCGGTTTATTATTGTGTGTATTTTTATACGCAGTAATGCGATTGCACAAACGAGTAATACGATTGATTTGCAAAATAATCTAAGTGAGGCGATTAATAGCAAAGAAGCTAAATTAGCAGGAATAACTGGTATACCATTAACCTTTCAGTGCGATGGCATTAATGGTAAACAGCCAATTTCTCTGGCCGTTGGCAAAATTGATAAAAACTCTGACGCGGTTAATTTGCCTAAGGATACAATATATCAAATAGGTAGTTCTAGTAAATCATTTGTAGCCGTTGTGACCTTACAGATGGAGGCTGAAGGATATTTTGGACAAAAAGGTTTGGATATTAGTATAGGTGAATTACTTCATGATAAAGGTTTAGTAGAGTCATCTGTATGGAATTATAGATGGAATAAAATTACCTTACGGGAATTACTTAATCATACAAGTGGAATACCTGATTATACTGACGATAAGTTTACCGAGTTCAGTGAAATGTATTTAAAATATCCTTATCGTCAAGTGTATTCTAATGAAATAATTAAACTTATGGCAGATGAACCAATTGATTTTTCCGCTGGCAAAGGTTGGCATTACTCTAATACCGGGTATGTTATTTTAAGTGAGATTATTGCAAATATTACCAAAAGCAGTATTAAACAACAGATTACAAGTAGAGTTATTGATAAACTTGCGCTAACTCACACTTATTACATTACTAATATTGAATCTCATGAGATTAATCCATCACAAATAAAATTATTGATGAGTGGCTATATTAATGATGACCAATTTAAAAAATTTAGCTTATTTAAAGATAATAACAATCCAGTGCATAGTGGAGTAGATATAGTACCCTTTTCTTTGTCATGGGCAAATGCTGCAGGAAGTATAATATCTGATACTATCGACATGAACAAGTATATCCAAGCGTTATTTCGAGATAAAGCACATGGTGGTTTACTTGAGAGTCAGCAACTTGCTGAAATGAAATCTTTGGTTGCTACGGAGAGCAGTGAACAATATAACTCTGGGGCGCAATTATCTAATGTTGATAAGAAGACAGCAACAGGATTTGGCTTAGGTTATGGTTTAGGGATTATGGCTTTTTTTACAAGACTTCCAGATGGTCGTAGTACTATGTACTATAGTCATGGAGGAGACACATTAGGATTTCATTCAAATTGGATATATATGGAAAATACGCATGCTTCGGCAGTGTATGTTTTTAATTCTAACAAACCAGGATATTGGAAGGTTAGACAAAACATTGAGTCTGCAATTTTAAGCAAGATGATGAATGAGTGTGTAGTTAATTAAGCTTTTATAATAATCTATTAAATTTCTATAAGGTGTACAGTTAAGTGAATAGTAAAAAATTATATTGCTCTTACATTTGTATCGTTTGTAGTATTATTTTAACTTCATGTTCTCGTCCCCAAACTGCATCAATTGAACAACATCCGCTGGATACGCTGAGAATTGATGTCGGTAGTGAAGCACCAACACTAGACCCCGCGTTGTCAGAAGATGCTGCATCTGGTCGGATAATTAACGATTTATTTGCGGGGGTAGTGGATTTTGATCAACAAAATAATCCTATCCCAGGTATGGCTGAAAGCTGGAATATTTCTGCCGATGGCAAAACCTATATTTTTCATCTCCGCCCCAATTTAAAATTTTCTGATGGTTCGGCTATCAGCGCCAACGATTTTATTTATACTTATCGGCGGGTTGTGGATCCCAAAACAGGTTCGGGGCATAATTATTTGCTCTCAGGCGTGGTTAATGGGGATAAGATTATCAAAGGTGAATTACCTCCAGCAAGCCTCGGGATTAGTGCTCCTGACCAACAGACAATAAAAATTCAGCTAGAACATCCTGATGCTAATTTTCTGAACTATCTAACGTTGGGCACGGTAGGAGTTGTTTCACAAAAAATAATTGAAAAATATGGCAATGCTTGGACTGAACCACAGAATATGGTGACTTCCGGCGCCTATACTTTGACTGAGCACATTGTTAATGGACACATCTTAGTCAGCAAAAATCCTTATTTCTTTCAAGCGAACCAAGTCTTAATTCCTAAAGTTGAGTATTTCCCCTATGTGGATCATAACGCGGGATTAAGTGCCTATAAAACTGGTGGGGTAGATTTAGTATATCAAAGTGTTCCGATTGATCAATATCAGGCACTCAAGCAAGAGTATCCAAAAGAATTACATACAATTAAGCAAGAAGCCATTTATTTCTATGACTTAAATCAATTATTAGCACAATTCAAAAATAATCCAGCATTGCGCCAAGCATTAAGTATGGCGATTGATCGTGAAACACTGGTGAGCAAAGTTCTTGGACAAGGCGAGACCGTTTTGTATAGTGATGTGACAGCAACGGTTGAAAGCGGAGCTTATAAATCAGTTCAATATAGTTGGGCAAATTTATCATACCCAGAACAGTTAAAAATTGCTAAGCAATTGTATGCTAAAGCTGGATATTCTTCAGAGCATCCTTTAAAAATTAATCTGAGTTACAATACTGATGATTTACATAAGAAGATTGCCTTGGCTATCACAGGAATGTGGCAGGCAAATCTAGGTGTTGAGGTGGTCTTATCTAATCAAGAGTGGAAAACATTTATTGCTAGTCGTCATAGTGGTAATTATGTGGTTGCGCGGGATCGTTGGGTTGCTGATTATAATTCAGTTACTAGCTACACTCAGCTCTATTTATGTAACGGCATGCAAAATAATTCACATTACTGTAACCCTCAATACGATAAACTAATTGCAGAAGCAGATAAAGCAACTGATTTGACGCAAAAGCGGCAACTATATGCACAAGCCTTGACATTGGCATTAAATGATTATGCAATTATTCCGCTATTTCAGCCAAATTATTCTAAACTAGTAAAACCCTATATACAAAACTTAGATGTTGAGCATAATTTTTTTAATGTCGAACAATCTAAATGGATTAAATTTAATAATTAGCTGATGCTCCTTTAACCGCGTATTCACCCATGCAAAAACGCGGTTTTATTTTAAGCTTAAATTGTTTACACTTGCGCCTGTAAGTTAATTCAATTTAGGATTTAAAATGAAACTCAACAAACTTTCTTTCGTTCTATTAGCAACTACATTAACTGGTTTGAGCGCATGTAACAGTGGTGGTGCGAACAGTCAAGATGGCACGCATCAAACTACAGCAAATCAATCTTCATCTTTAAATAGCAACGAGCAAGCTAGCAGCAATGCAGGGATTGCACTACCATATGTGCAAATTAATGTTGATGAATTAGATGATTTTAGCTGGACATCTTATCATGTGCCATCACCAACTCCATCTATTGATACATCGAGCCCAGTTAGTAGCCTAGGAAGTTATTTTCCAACCGAAAGCGATGGAACACAAGCAACTAGCTATAGCTTATCTGGTAATAAGTTAATCCAAAATTATTTAACTTTTGGTAGCGGTTCTGCAGCCAGTCAATTATTTCAGAAAACACCATTAACCGAAAGTGGTTTTGCCGCATTAAGCGCTAGTCAAGGTTGTAGCATTTTAGATGGCGACAAGAATAAAGTTATATGTAATTTAACGGTTACTGCTAATGGTGGTTTGAATGGTAGTACTGGAAACTTACCAGTTATTTTATACCGTGGGTTAAGAGCATATAATGTAGCTGAAATGATTCGTGACCTACCCGCTTATGATCGAGTAGCGGCACGTCCGAATCGCTGGGATAAAGATAATTCAGTAGTTAATAAATCACAGCCTTATTATATGGAAATTTCTGCTACACCGAGTGACTTCAATACTTCAACAACAATAGTTGATTTACATAATTATTTTTATAGTCCAGATGGTAATGAAACTTTTAGTTTTGATGCAAGCCAACTGAATAATGGTAGTGCAACTAATTGTAATATTGTCAAAATTACTGGGGTTGATTCTCAGGTTAAGGCTAATCCAGTTAGCTGTTCAGATTCACAATTTAGTATTAATCAAGCTGGCTATTTATCGGCAACAGGTTTAACTGCCGGAGTTTATCAAATCAATGTAAAAGCTAGTCAAGCTAGTGGTAACATAGTTGAAAATGCGTGGCAGACCTTTTATCTCAATGTTGCTGCAACTAATCCAGATTTAGCTGCATGGAGAACAGGTAGTGTTGCGACTAGTAATGTTTTAGGTGACTTTAATTCAATTTATGTTTATTCTTCGCAAGATCCGGATAAACCCAATAGTGGCTGGCCAACTGACTTACAAAGTTATGGCAAAGATTTAAAACAAATTAATAATAACTATCTAAATCAACGCCCGATTAAAACTGCATTGACTGAGATGATAGATATGGGGTATAGCTATAGCGAGGCAGGTATGCCCAAAATTGGTTTTTGGAAGCTTGATTCCAGCATGACTAATCCGGAAAGCCAAATTACTGCGGCAGGGGTAAGTACCAATCGTCCAGATCCTGAATTTGCCAAATGGGTTGGTACTGTTGTCGATCCATCTAATGGTGCGTTTGCTTCAAATAATGTTGGTTTTACCCTTAGTTATGCTTTTGATAATGATGTTAAGGCGGATTTGATCGGTTATAACGATAAGCAACAAGACTTATTGGCTGACGCTTTGGTACATCCAGTGCTATATGCAAGTCAACTTAATGCTAATTATAAAATTGATGGTTTGGCTATGGATTTGGAAGGTGGCTTTACGCAAACCCGTGCTGCGGAAGTGTTTAAAAAAGTTGCTGATCGCTTGGCTTATCACGGTAAATGGTTTACATTCTTTTATTTTTCAAGTGGTTTTACACCAGTTACTTCAGCAGCATTTGGTCCATTGGGAGTAGCTAATTTTTCAACTTATGATGTGGCAACTTACCGCGCACCATTAACCCAAACGTCTGATGAAATTAGTTATGTTGATAATACTTTTGGTGGGGCATTTGCTTCAGAATATGCTAATGCACTGTATGCCGCGTTTAAAAGTGATACTGCATGTAATACTACAGTCAATGGCGTTACCACCGTTACTAGCTGGTGTAATTCAACTTTAAATGATTCGGTATCTGAAAACTATCGGATGTTTAACGAAACTTATCATACCGTTTCACCAAGTGATGCGATGACTTATTTTGATGGGAAATATGCACCGGTATTGCCACTGGCAACCTCTGCAACTCAATGGTCGCAAGTGGAAATCTGGACTCCTGATTTTACCAGACATACTAAGCCAGGTGAAATTTCAGAAATTATGCTAAATCAAGCTGCATGTAATGGTTTAAGCAATGCATTCTTAGCTGCAAACGAAAGCGCATTAAGCTCTCCCGGAACTCAGGCATACAATCAGTTGGCTTCATGTGTGATGCAAAATGTTAATATTGAATCAGTTCCGTTGCAAACATTTAGCCATTGTGGGAGTAATGCTTCAGGGCAACAAATTCCTTATGCTCAATGCATTATGATTTCAGGCTTGCCGGGTAAAGGTGTGAATGATGCTTCAATTAACCATCCAGATGCGTTAGCTTATGCTGAGAACAATTATGGTGTATATGCATCAACTAAAGCTAATCAAGCAGGTTACGCGGTATATGCTCTACAAAGTCCTGGTACAGCGACGCAAGGTGCATTTGGTGAAACTAGTGGAACGAACCTAAATGTTCAGGAGCCTTGGTATATTGGATTTAACTATAGCGGAACGCGTCATGATCCGGCATATAATGCACAATCTAATATTGATGAGTGGAGTAAATTTGGTACATTTATCAACGCTCAGTAGATAAAGGCAGAAATAAAAAAAGTATAGCGATTGCGCTATACTTTTTTTATTGTAGTATTAATTATTCATAGCTTGGGAAATCAATGCTTGCCAGAACTTGTCCATTTTCATCGGTAACCAGTAATTTTTGTAAATTAGCCGCATGTACGGTAAATTTTTTATCATCATTACTAGCTTGCAATAGGTAGCTGACTCCATTGATAGTACCATAAAATTGAGCTTTTTTAAAATATTTTACTTTATTAACCAGTACATTGGTCAGGTTGCCATCACTGGTAACACTTACAATTTTACCATCTAGTGAAGGTGGTATTGTTGCGCTAAAAGGAATTATGCTAAATTTTTTATCATCAATAGTTATAATTCCATCATTTTTAACTTTATATTCATCTAAAGTCCAAAATAAACCAAGATTTGCGCTAGTACAGTTGACTGGTTGTTTGGTATTGTTGGCAATTTGCACGGGGATTTTTAGTTCTTGTTGATCAATTTTGCGAATTACAGGTTTATTATCTTCGCAACTCAGTACAACACTTTCTCCTGCTGGCAATAAGCGGTCTTCATAAACAATAGGAGTTAATGTTTTAGTAATGTAATTTTGAGTACCTGATTCTAAGCTAGCTGATTCAATTGCGACGGTATATTGTGGTTCAAGATAAATTTTGTCGGCAAAAGCATGCACTGAAGCAGTAGCAGTAAGCGCGATAAGTATTTTTTTCATCGTATTATTTCCTTTCAGTATTTATTATTTTAAACCCAGCCTTTTTGCTTGATTGAGTTAATGATTCCATTTTTATCTAAACCAATTAAAGATAGTAATTGCTTAGGATCTCCATGTTCAATAAATTGATCAGGGATTCCTAAATGTAAAATTGGGAGTTGGATATTCAAATCCTGCAATGCCTCTGCACAGGCAGAACCAGCACCACCGGCAATCACATTCTCTTCAATAGTTACAATAAACTCATGCGTTTTACCGATTTGTAATAGTAAATCGCGATCTAGAGGTTTAACAAAGCGCATATCACAAACAGTTGCATTGATTTCCGTTGCTGCCTCACTGGCTGCCTGCAGCATTGAACCAAATGCCAGAATAGCAATTTTGCTACCTTCTCTAACTACACGTCCTTTACCAACCGGAATCATTTTAAATTCACTATCTAATTCTCGCCCAATTCCTGCGCCACGAGGGTAGCGTACTGCGCATGACTGGTTATTGATTCTGAAACCCGTGTAGAGCATTTGATAACATTCATTTTCATCACTTGGTGTCATGATTATCAGGTTGGGTATGCAACGTAGAAAACTTAAATCAAAGGCACCAATATGAGTTGGACCATCTGCGCCGACCACTCCGGCACGGTCAATTGCAAACAAAACTGAAACTTCTTGTAAAGCAACATCATGAATAAGCTGATCATAGCCACGTTGCAAAAAGGTTGAGTAGATTGCTACAATAGGCTTAATTCCTTTAGTAGCAGCACCTCCTGCAAAAGTTATTGCATGCTGTTCAGCTATACCGACGTCAAAAAATTTTTCAGGATAAAGCTTGGCAAATTCGACCATCCCAGAACCTTCACGCATCGCAGGAGTAATTGCGATAAATTCATCATCAATCTTGGCGATATCACAGAGAAACTTGCCAAAAACATGCATATAGCTTAATGCATTGCTTTTGCTGCTAATCATGCCTTCCTGTGGGTTAAATTTATTTACACCGTGATAACCGATCGGGTCATTTTCAGCTAACTTATAACCTTGCCCTTTTTTTGTCACGACGTGCAAAAATTGCGGGCCCGATAAATTTTTAAGCTCGCTCAAGGTGTCAATAAGCTGATCTAAGTCATGTCCATCAATTGGTCCAATGTAATTAAAGCCAAGCTCTTCAAACATTGTGCTTGGCATTACCATGCCTTTCATATGCTCCTCTACCTTGTGCGCAAGCTTTTGCATGCCAGGCATGACGCTAAGTGCTTTATTTGCGGTGCCCTTGACTTTATTATAAAATCTACTTGCGAGAATTTGAGATAAATAGGAACTAATTGCGCCAACACTCTCAGAAATAGACATTTCATTATCATTTAAGATTACTAGCATGTCACTATCGAGCCATCCTGCGTTATTCAAGCCTTCGAAAGCAAGCCCAGCAGTCATCGAGCCGTCACCAATTATGGCGACTACTTTATTATCTCGTCCGCGAAGTTGATTGGCAACAGCCATTCCTAGTGCAGCAGAAATTGAAGTTGATGAATGACCAACATCAAAAGTGTCGTATTCGCTTTCTCCTCGTTTTGGAAAGCCAGACAATCCTCCTTTTTGGCGCAGGCTATCCATTTTTTCCCGACGTCCAGTCAAAATTTTATGTGGGTAAGATTGATGACCGACATCCCAAACCAATGCATCATCCGGCGTATTATAGACGTAATGTAGAGCAATGGTTAATTCAACACATCCTAGATTTGATGCTAAATGTCCACCTGTTTTACTTACATTACTCAGGATAAAGCTGCGTAGCTCTTGGGCTAATGTATAAAGTTCTTGACGATTTAATTGCCTCAACTCATGAGGGTAGTTAATCTTATTCAGTAGTTGTTGATGGGTCATGTATATTTATCTTTTATTTGATTAGAAATTGCGATAATAGACTGAATCAGCTAAAAATTTTAGTTGTGAACTATTCTCTAGTTTTCTTAGCAGTTCTAATATTTCGGAATGAAGATTTTTGGCTGTTTGCTGCGCTACTGCGAGCCCTAGAATATTGACGTATGTAGCTTTATCTTGTTCTGAGTCTTTATTTGCCGTTTTACCCAGAGTACTTGTGTCTTCAGTAACATCAATAATATCATCTACAATCTGAAATAATAATCCAATTTTTTGAGCAATTACATCAATCGCTGCATATTGTGGTGAATCAAATTCATTTCCTGCGAGATAGCCCGCTAAAATAGCAGCACGGAGTAATGCTCCGGTTTTTAAGGTATGCATTTGTTGCAATTGTTGCAAGTCAATTTGCTTACCCGTACTAAGCCAATCAATGGTTTGTCCGCCAACCATTCCTTCTATCCCTATCGACTGAGCGATTAATCCAATAATCCGTAATTTACGCTCTGGGCTTATAGCTAATTGATCTGACGTTAATACTTCAAAACATAGTGCATGGAGGGCATCTCCTGCCAGAAGCGCTACAGCATCTCCATAGACTTTATGATTGGTTGGTTTGCCACGCCGTAAATCATCATTATCCATGATTGGAAGATCATCATGAATCAGTGAAAAACAGTGAATCATTTCAATCGCACAACCGATTAAGCGGCAATTTAGTGGATTCGCATTATTCAGACTCCCTGCTGCAATCGTAAATAGAGGGCGAATTCGCTTTCCGCCATTCAACGTTGAGTAACGGATAGCTTCAAGCAAATACGGGCAGCTACTTGAGATAGTTAAAATTTGGTCTAGGCATTGTTCAATTTCATTAAGAGTCCGTGCGCGCCATTGTTCTAAATTTGGCATATTATTCCGTTTGAAAATTCTTTAATTGATTAGTTTCATGATCGAGAATTTTAATCTTTTGTTCAACATCACGAAGTTTGTCCTGACAGAATTTTACCAGTTCCATGCCATGCTTATACTGATTTAATGCACTTTCTAAGTCAATTTGCTCATTTTCAATCTGCTGAATAATGATTTCTAGTTGGTTAATTGCACTTTCAAACGTATCTGAATTTTTTTTAGTCACTTGGTTGTTCCCTGAATTAGTTTATTAATTGGTTTAATCATTATCAGACAGATGATAAAAATTAACAGGCTAAAACCACAATAAATCATAAATGAGTTGCGGTAAATGTGTTCTAGCTGATTTATGGTACTATTTTGAGCGCTTGCAGCACTTTGTGCCAAGATACCCGCAAGTTTACCACCAAGTCCAATTGACATTAAGAATATCCCCATCATGGCACCATTTAATCGGTATGGTGTCAAGGTGCTCACCATTGCCAAACCGATCGGAGCAATCAGCAATTCACCAAATGCAATCATTAAATAACTTATGATGATAAAGATCTGAAGTAGCGCTGAATTATGGTTAATTGCATATTGTAAACTCACAATCAATGTAAAGAAACTAAGACTGTTAAATAAAAAACTTAAGCTGAACTTTGCTGGAATTGACAAATCTTTATTACGATGCTGTAACCACAGCCATAACCCATTAATCAAAGGTCCAAAAATAATTACTCCTAGCGATTCAAATGCAGTGAGAGAGCTTGCTGGCATAGTTAGTCTAGTTACTCTTTCCGCTGCAAGACTGACAGAGAAGAATTGTTGAAAATATACCGCCCAGTACAATCCTGAAAAGATTGTTAAGACAGTAAAGGCTGTGAGTTTCTTACGTTCATTTCCAGTGTGTGCTTTGATGTTATAGATTAAAAAAGCGAGGCTTAGTAGTCCAATCAAAGTAAAAAATATGTCGGACATGGTTTTATTGTGGATACCAAAAAAAGCGGTAACAATTAGAAAAATTATCGCGATAAAGGCTTTAAGTATCTTGCTTTTATTATGCGTTATGTTTCGTGAATCACTTAGCTGATATTTTCTTTTTCCAATAAAAAAAGTAGTAAAGGCAATTGCTAGCCCGATTGCTGCAGAAGCAAAAACAGCATGCCAGCCTAAATAAGTCTTAATAAATCCACCTAGGAAGCTCCCGCCGATTGCTCCAAAATAAATACCAACATAAAATAGGGTATAGCCTATTTCTTTTTTTTCTGGACTCTTTTGATAAATCATGCTAAGCATACTTGAAATATTTGGTTTTAACATTCCCGTACCAACTGTTACAATTGCTAACCCTAAGATAAAGATATTATGATCAAGAGCAAAGGTTAGAAGTGTATATCCGATACATAATAGTGTTGCGCCAGCTAAGATAGCTTTATCATATCCAATAAAGCGATCAGCAATTAAACCGCCGAATATACTATTCACGTACGCCAAAGCGGTGAAAGACCCAACCATTGCATAAGTTTCTGAATCGCTTAAGTGAATTTTTTCCAGTGCATAGAAAACCAGAAGAGACTGTAAGATATAAAAACCATAACGCTCCCACATCTCTGTCAGGAAAAAAATTGAAAAGCCATGAGGCTGTTTTTGTTTTAGCATCATTAGATGTTACCCGCCTTTTGTTTAATAATAAATGCCGGATTGTATCACGCTTTAAGTCAGGTATTTTATTGCAGCGCAGTAAGAGGAAATACTAAATTACAAAAAAAGTTGCAAAAAATAATTGGAAGTGGTTATAATACCGTTCTCAACCTAAAGGAAGCTTGGCAGAGCGGTTGAATGCACCGGTCTTGAAAACCGGCAAGGATGCGAGTCCTTCGTGAGTTCGAATCTCACAGCTTCCGCCACATCAAATATTTTCTTCGCTATATCCACTCAAAAAATTAATATTATAAAATTATCTGTTAGTTCAGATTATTATATTTACATAAACTTGTGTGCTTTATCATTCGGCACAGAAGCCATTAAATCATGTTAGAATCATGCTAAACATTTAGTAGAATAAAATATGACACCTCTAAAAAAATATCTGATAATTTTGTTTTTTTGTAGTTTGATAGTCTTTGCTTTAAGCCCATACATCGACCAACAGTACGCCATAGTTCCTTTTAATTATAATACTAATCATTTTTATGGTGAGGTAAGTCTTTGGTGTAAGGTGGTTTATTACGGGGTATCTGTATCAACTGTTTTGTTAATCCTTGTGCCGCTAGTTATTCTAATTCGTAAGCGTAAATCTTCTGCGCAACAAAAAAATGTAGTACGTCGGATGGTGCTAATTAGCTATTTAAGTTTGGCGCTTGGCCCGGGGTTGTTGGTGAATACCTTGTTTAAAGATAACTGGGGGCGTGCAAGACCTTATCAGGTAATTCGTGATCATCATCCTTTTTCATTTCCTTGGCAACCTCATTTAGGTCGTCCAAAAGATAATAGTTTCCCTTCTGGACATGTCTCAATTGGTGCTTTTATTGGTGTCCCGTTTATTGCTGCAAGAAGGCGTAAACTAGGCATAACTTTGTGTGGAATAGGTTTTGTTCTTGTTGGTATTGTCCGTTTTTTGCAGGGCGGGCATTATATCAGTGATATTTTTATGGCGGCAATCTTGGTTTGGATCGTTAATATTTTGGTAACTAAATTAGTAGATAAATATTTTATGAATAAGCGAGTTGACTAACTATGGAACGAATGAATGTAAAAGTTTTATTGCTATTTGTTTTAGTGGTTTTTATACACACAATATTTAACCAATATTTGCAGCTACACTTTGATGAGGCGTATTATTGGGTGTGGAGTAAGAATCTTCAGCTTTCGTATTATGATCATCCACCTATGATCGCCTATTTGATTCGTTTAACTACTTTGGTATCAGATCAGGAATTATTTATTCGTCTGACTGCTGTGTTGTGCAGCACTATTACGATTATCATGATTTATTTGAGCACTAAGCGTTTATTTGGACAAAGAGCAGCAGATATTTCGGTAATTATGGCGTTGGCATGGCCAATTTTGGAGGGTGATTTTTTTATTACTACAATTGACTGTCCGCTGATGATGTTCTGGAGTATAACACTGTACTTTTTAATTCAGGGACTGGTTTTTGAAAGAAAAAGTGCAATTTATGCGGCAGGAGTTGCTCTAGGTTGTGCGTTGTTATCTAAATATACCGCGATTTTAATTTTGCCGGGTGTATTGATTTTCTTATTGCTAAGTCCACAAAAGCGCCATTTACTTTTTAGAAAAGATGTTTACTTAGCATTAGTTTTGGCGTTGCTGGTATTTAGTCCGGTAATTATCTGGAATTACCAGCATGATTGGGTGTCATTCGCCTTTCAGTTCCACCACGGAGTAGCTAGTGAACGACAAATAAATTTTGCCGGGCTTTGGGATTATATTGGCGCAACGATTGGTGCGGCTAATCCATTTATTTCGTTACCATTGCTAACTTTCTTATTTATTAAGCGTAAGCAGTTGATCAATAATCCGAAATATCTCTTGCCTGTGAGTATCTTTGTTTTTGTGGTTTTATTCTTTGCTTATAATAGCCTGTATAAATTTATGGAAGCTAACTGGGTAGCTCCAGCATTCATTAGTGGAATTGTTTTTTTAGCAGCGTGTCTTGATGAATATAATATCAAATGGACATATCGTGTGGCAATTACATTAGTGCTGATTTTACTACCGATAGTTAAGATGCCAGGGACTTTTGTCCCGCGCGAGTACCGTAGCAAGATTCCAGCAATTAACGCTTTTATGGGTAATGCCCAGCTCTATCATAAGATCGATATTAATTATTTGCAGCCTGATGATATAATTTTGGCTTGTGATTATGGCAATGCTTCGCGTGGTTGGTACTATTTGAATCATGGGCGTGTTTATGTACTAAGTAATTTTAAATTTAGTAATAGTTATAGTGACTGGAATAAAAATCTGAGCTTTCCAATTAAACATGCTGTGTATTTTTGTGATGGCAATGATCCAATTTATCAAGAACAGCTTAAAACATACTTTAAAAATATCGAGGCATTACCGACGGTAAGTTATCGAGATAGTTTTGTAAATAATAAACTTTATGTGTATCGGCTAAGTAACTAAGGGGTAATTATGAAAAAAATGATAATCATTGCAACGTACAATGAAAAAGATAATATTGAGAAATTATTAGCAGAAGTCTTTAGTTATGTACCGGACACACATATCTTGGTGATTGACGATAATTCACCGGATAAAACCTATGAAATTGTTGAACGCTTGATGGCAGAGAAATATCCTGAACAACTTTTTTTGATGAAAAGAGCTGGTAAGCTTGGTTTGGGTACGGCGTATGTTGCAGGCTTCAACTGGGGCTTGGAGCGTGATTACGATTTAATTGGACAAATGGACGCTGATTTTTCGCATAGTCCTAAATACCTGCCAGAAATGTTTAAAAGTTTAGAGAGTTATGACTTAGTTTTAGGTAGTCGTTACGTGGCTGGCGGTGGCGTCGTTAATTGGAGCCTGAAGCGCAAAATTATTAGTCGTGGTGGTAGTCTTTACGCAAAAATTATTTTAGGTTTACCGTTTAATGATTTAACTGGTGGCTTTAAATGTTTTCGCCGAGAAGTTTTAGCTACAATTGGAGTTAATGAGCTTCAATCAACAGGGTATTCATTTCAAATTGAAACCACCTACAAGACCTATCTAAATGGTTTTAAAATCAAAGAATTGCCAATTATTTTTGAAGACCGAGTATTGGGGCAATCAAAAATGTCAGGTAGTATTTTTAAAGAAGCTATTTTGATGGTTCTTAAACTTCGTACCAACAGGGATAGCTTTATTCGCCGTAAAAATTAGTTTTAAACTAAACCCATGGAGGCTATTAATGATGCAAAAAATTTCTATTCAGTTAAAATCTATATTATTTTGTATTATTTCGGCTACGCTTTGGGGTTGTAGTGGTGGCGGTAGTGTTAATGCTGATAATAATTTGCAGCTGGTTTTTACAACTCAACCAAGCAGTAATAGTACTCCAGCTGGAACGAATAGCTTTGTTGCGCCAGCTGTCCAGGTAAAAGTAGTTGACAGCAATGGCAATTTAGATAAGAGTGCTACTGTTCCTATTACCTTAACAATTGGGAATCAACCAAATGCAAATTTGCCCAATGGTAAAATTTATACTGGGTACCTAAATGGAACAACCACAGTTACTTCTGCTAATGGAGTAGCTAGTTTTAATAATATTTCTGTTAGTCAGCCAGGTGTTGGTTATACTTTAGTTGCTAGCGCTAATGGTATTAGTTCGGTAACAAGTAATCCATTTAATGTTACATCTTCAATTGCGGCAGCAGAATCTGCAGGATATAAAAGCACGGAAGCTAAAAGTGGCTATGAAGTTGCGTATATTGGCGACATAGGTTCTAATTTTCAGGGTTTTGTCTATGTTTATGTTGACTATGGTTCAAACCCAATTACTAATGATGAGGAATTTCGCGCCTTTAATTGTGGTGAAAGCTGGGTACAAAATACGCCGCGTAATGCCGTTTTTGATTATGCTAATACATTAGGTAGCCCAAATGCAGCATCAGGTCCACTTCTTCCTTATACCGATTGTCAGGGGCATACCTGGGGTTTGATTGTTCAAAATATCAGTTATATCTGGCCATTTGAGTCTTCTGTATATCCTGCTCCACAACCAGTTAATGGCTGGCAAGCTGGGCAAACTGGTGTGTATGTACCACCAGCTCAGGTAAAGTATTCATCAATCAATAAAAATCAGTTAATTTTATTTACCAAAAATGATAAAGATGGAAAGCCAATTTTACGTTTTTTTGTGACTGATCAGTGGGGGAACGTATATATTGTTAAATCAAGTAATTCTGCTGATCAAACCACCGAGCAGATCGCAGCAAGGTTTGAATCTGCAGTATTTCCTGCTGGTTGGAACAAATCTAGTGCTTATCTGGAGCAAGACCTATATTCCGCTCCAACATACAACAATTACGGCAATGAATCCTATCCAAGTGCTATTTTTATGGATTTGCGCGATAATGCTGATCTTGGCTACAGTATGATTTACTGGAATGGTAATAATGGTGGAAGTATCGCTCAACAAGCTATTCCGACGGGTGTATTACCATTGGTGATAACTGAAGCTGGTGGCAGAATAAATGGTACTTTAAGCAATGATCAAATGTACGGGAGTAGTGGCAATGATTTATTTTATCCTTATGCAGGAGATGATGTCATTGACGGCGGTAGCGGGTATAATGGCGTAGTTTTTGAATTAAGTTCAAGCCTGTATGCGATAAACACAGTAAATGGGATTACTGTTGTAAGCGGTATAGATGGAGTAAAAACCTTAACTAATATTCAATATTTAGTTTTTAGTGATAAGCAAGTCATCCTCAGTCAGTAAATCTACTGGTGGTTGGTGGTTTTTGTTCTTGACGTATGAAGGTAAAATGATGTAAAATCACGTGCTTTATTGTTTAATCTTTATATTTAATAGGAAATAACACAATGGTAGTTATTCGTTTGGCACGTGGTGGTAATAAACACCGTCCATATTTCAGCATCGTTGCTGCTGATTCTCGTGCGCGTCGTGATGGACGTTTTATTGAGAAATTAGGTTTCTTCAATCCAGTTGCATCTGAGGGTGTTGAAGCTGTTCGTATTAATAGCGAACGCGTTGCTCATTGGACTTCAGTTGGTGCGCAAGTATCTCCTGCAGTTAAAAAACTAATCAAAAATAACGCTTAATTGATGTCGAGACCTGCAAATCTGATTGACATGGGCTATATAGCCAATGCTTTTGGTATTCAAGGTTGGGTAAAAATTAAGACCGCTACAGAATATAGCGATTCTTTAGATGAGTATGCGCAAGTATATCTCAAACTTAAAGATGGAACAATTCTTAGCAAAAAAATTGAAAAAAGTTTTGCGCGAGATGGTGTATTTCATGCAAAGCTTGCTGGAATTAATGATCGGGATGCTGCCTTTGCTCTTAAAGGGATAATTATTGCAGTTGATCGGGAAGAGTTTCCAGATTTAGATGATGATGAATTTTACTGGGTTGATTTAATCGGTCTGAATGTTATTAATGTTCAAGGTGAATCTCTCGGGATTGTAAAAGACCTGATGGAAACTGGTGCTAATGATGTACTGGTTGTTAAGCTAGAACAAGAAGAACGTTTAATTCCATTTGTTGCGCAGTATGTTGTCAAAGTCGATATGCAAAATAAACAAATTATTGTTGATTGGGGTCTGGATTATTGATTTTTAGTGTCATTTCCATTTTTCCAGAGATGTTTGCAGCGACAAACCAACATGGTATTGTTGCCCGTGCATTGGCAAATAATTTGTATCAATTAGATGCGATAAACCCGCGTGATTTTACTACCGATAATTATCGTCGGATTGATGATAAGACTTTCGGTGGTGGGCCTGGTATGGTCATGAAAATCGAACCGCTTGAATTAGCACTAGCTTCGGCTAAAGCGAAACAAGCAGTGCGTGGAGTTGCAAAACCTACCGTGGTGTATTTGTCACCACAGGGTAAACGTGCTGATCAAGAGCTAATTAATCAATTAGCCCAAGAAACAGGCGTGATTTTTGTTTGTGGGCGCTATGAGGGCGTTGACGAGAGATTTATTGAACGTAATGTTGATTTAGAACTCTCGGTTGGCGATTTTGTGGTTTCGGGTGGTGAGTTACCGGCTTTGCTGATAATGGATGCCGTTGTGCGTCAGATACCTGGAGCGATGAATTCTCAAGAGTCGGTTGAATGTGATTCGTTTATGAATGGTTTGCTGGATTGTCCGCATTATACCATTCCACGCGATTATCAGGATGCCAAAGTACCGGAAGTGTTATTTTCGGGAAATCACGAACAAATTAGAAAATGGCGCTTGCAGCAAAGCTTGTGGCGAACTTATCAAAGGCGCCCGGAATTATTGCAAACGCGTAAATTAACCAAAGAAGAATCTCGGCTACTATCTGAGATGTTGGCCAAATCGCAAGATTAGCAACACCTTAGCCATTAAATAGTAGGAACAAGATAAGGAAAAAATAATGAACATCATTCAAATTCTTGAGCAGGAAGAAATTGCTCGTTTAAATAAAACTATTCCTTCATTTGCACCTGGTGATACTGTTGTTGTGCAAGTTAAAGTAAAAGAGGGTAACCGTGAGCGTTTGCAGGCGTATGAAGGTGTAGTAATCGCTAAACGTAATCGTGGTCTTAACTCAGCATTCATCGTACGTAAAATTTCTGCCGGTGAAGGTGTTGAAAGAACATTCCAAACATATTCGCCACTAGTAGAATCAATCGAAGTTAAACGCCGTGGTGACGTTCGTCGTGCTAAATTGTACTATTTACGTGATCGTTCAGGTAAATCAGCACGTATTAAAGAAAAACTTGTTCGTAAAGTTGTTGCTGCATCTTAAGCATAAAATTACTTTTCGCAATAAAGCAAAAAGCCTCATGATTATCATGAGGCTTTTTTAGTAAAGATGAGGTTAAAAAAAGCTACTTTAGTTTGCGTAGTGTCAAATTAAGTGTTGTGGTTTCATTAGTAATTAAGACATCGTTTTCTTGAATCGTAAAGCTCATTTTCATGCCACGCGAAAACATGGCTGCTAGTTGTTTAGTTTCTTCATCTGCTAGATTGATTACTGCCAAATTCGTATAATCAGCTACATTAAGTTTGCTCCACCAAATTTCTGCTGGACGTCCACCATAACTATAAACAATTACTTGGTCTGCACGAATTGAAGCCTTGCGAATTAACTTCTCATCAGGTAATCCAACACTAACCCAGAGTGCAATATGTTCATTGTGATCTTTATCCCATAAATCTGCATGATTTTGGTCTGTTATACCTTCGGCAAAACTTAGATTGTCATCTGCATTAAGCGCAAAGGCTAGAATACGTATCATCATCCGCTCATCGGTTTCTGATGGGTGTTGTGCGATAGTCAATAAATGATCTTGATAATAGTGACGATTCATGTCAGCAATTTGTATATTAGCTTTGAAAACCCGCGGTTTGATTGCCATTAAATATTTACCTTATTCTTAATTAAGTTATTCTTCAGTATATAAAATTCGTTTTAGCTGTTTAATTGTTGCTGCAAACCAAAACAAATTAGCGAAAACGCTTACGGTGAGCGCTACTATATAAAATTGTTCGTTTTGTGCTAAGTTATTGTGCTTATAGAATGCTGTACTAATTATTGTCCAACAGATAAAAAGTATTATGCCGTAAGTAAAGTATTTCCATTCTTTCTTGATGCTCAAGTAGATTAACATTCCCATCTGAATTATACTTGCCAGTGGCTGAAAGATTAGTGCTCCGATGGTGTAAAGGATGAGCAATGCATTCAATTTGGATTTTATATTGATGTTATTCATAGCGTGATTATTAATTACTCCGTAAACCAGTAACTTTTACTAAATCAATAATAATTAAGCTCTGTTGATATTTATTATTATTTAGCATGGCTGGGATAAATTTAGTCATTTCTAATTCGTTAAATGTAGCTAATTTTTGATAATTATAGCTTTCTAGCCAAGGAAGATTTTCGTTCTTGATTGCAAGATAGTAAGGGTAATTATTGGGTATTGGCAGATGTGTTTCTGATGTCGGCATCTTTGTATGAAATTCCAGATTATTTATCAGTCCTGGCACTTCCAAATTATATACGGTTGCAACCGATTTCCCTTGTAAGTATTGTGCAATATTATATCCTGCATCAAAGTTGCGGTAAATCGTGGCATTCACTAGCATTAATACAGTAAAGCTTGACGTAACTGCCAGTGCTGGCAGCACTAAAATTGTTCTTATTGGTGCTGTTTTACGAAAATTAAGCAGACTATATCCTAAAAGTGCTGCTGGCAGGAGTGTACTGATTATAAGCCAGTTCGTCCTAAAAAAGAAAATACTAATTACAATATTTAAGAGTAAGATAAGTAAAGTAAGTATTTGCTGAGACTTTGTAATTATTGCTAAATGTGTGGTTTGATTTAGCAGGTAATTGGCAACAATAATTGCTGCAAAAGGCATGATAATATTGGTGTAATGATCGAGCTGAAATTTAGTGGCGCTAAACATAATAAATGTCAGCCAAAAGCTGCTTTGCAGATAAATAGATGCCGCTCGTTGTTTTGTACTCTCGTTTTTAAAGCGGTGACATGCTGCAACAATGCTGGCAATAAATAGCAAGGACCATGGCAAAAATGCCCATAAAAAAGTATGAATAAAAAAGCTTGGATTACCGTGATTATTGACAATTGGACCGCTATTAAAGAATCGCCCAAATTGACTGCCCCAGAAAAACCAGCGGATTCCCGACACTTGATGCTGTCCAAAAACAAGTTTTTCAGGATGGAGGTCAAATTGTAAATAGAGGCAAACTAGCTCTGGAAGTGTCGCGACTAAACTTAAAGCATACGCTAACAACCATTTAGGCTGAATTATTTTGCGTAATTCACCGCTATATATCCACATTGCAATTAAGCCACTAAAAATTGTGATAACTACAAACAGACCTTTAGTCATGAGAGCTAAGGCGGTGAAGCTACTTGCAAGTAATAGATTCTTGAGATTACCAATACGATCATAACGTAAATAATAGTAACAAGCGGGAATAATTTCACCTAACAGAAAGGCTTCTGCGCGAATATCCATACTAGATAGGAGTAAATGTAAACTGCTAACATAAATTAGCGCTGCGATAATTCCCGTTGATTCAGAGTAGAGTAGTTTTCCTAAGCGATAGGTATAAATGGCACCAATGCAATGAAAAATGAACCCTGGTAGTACATAAGCAAATGCCGAGACTCCAAAAATTCTAAATGAAAGGGCGGTGAGCCAAAATGGCAGATGCGGCTTGTCTAGCCAATCTTGACCCCCATAGTAGAGATTTACCCAATCATGGTTATTTACCATGGTTTTACTAATAACCGCATAAAAATATGCATCATTACTGTTGAGCACTGGCGAGAACATTGCGCAGGCGTTGGTCAGTAATAGCAGAATAATCAACCACCAGCAAGAGTATTTCAGGTTAAGGATATGCTGCTCGCTCATTGATTAATCAAGAAAAGAAATAATTTGCCAGTTGTTTTCGAGTGCCATCTGACGGAGTTTTTCATCCGGATCAACGGCAATTGGATCATCAACCTGTTCTAGCAATGGCAAGTCATTGTGTGAATCTGAATAGAAAACATAGTGTAGGGGATGGTAGTCATTTTGGGTCAGCCATTCTTCTAAATGTACCAATTTTCCTCGCCCCATGCATGGCTCAAGTTCAACTTCACCGGTATATTCGCCAAATTCATCCCGCTTACCACGCCCAGCAATCAAGGCATCTACACCAAAAAAATTAGCGATCGGACGAGCAATGTCTTCAACTGTTGCGGTAATGATAACCACATAATCACCATCCTCTTTATGTCGTTCAACATAGCGTTGTGCTGATTCAGTTATGAGAGGGCGAATTTTATGCGTAAAAAATCCTTGCAACAAGTCATTACGTTCGCGAGCGTGCAAACTTCTTAGCTGCTCAAATTCAAAACGATAAGCAGCTTCAACATCGAGCGTTCCGTTTTGGTAATCCTGTAAGAAAGTTGCGCGCTGCTTTGCTTTTTCCTGACTTATCAAATTTTGTTCGCGAAGAAATTGTGCCCATAAAGTTCCGCTATCACAAGGAACTAAAGTATGATCCATATCAAATAAAACTAAACGCATTTATTCGTCTTTTTTAAGAAATTTTCGGGATTATAGCATATTTACATGCACTCTGAATCTTCTAAGCAGATTAAAAAAGCAACCAGATTATGGTTGCTCATTATTTATTTAGCCACGGTGACCATCGCAGGTCGCAATACTCTACCATTCAGTAAGTATCCTTTTTGCATAACGCTGACGATAGTATTAGTTTCTTGTTCATGTTCTTCAATTACGCTCATTGCCTGATGTAGGTTAGCGTCCAATTTTTCTTTCACTTGCGGGTTAATATCTTTGATTTGATGCGCTTCAAAGACTTTGATTAACTGTTGCAAAGTTAAGTCAACCCCCATTTTTAACATCTCAAAATTACCTGATTGATCTTTAAGAGCCATCTCAAGATAATCTTTAACGGTGATTATTTCTTTGGCAAAATTACTAATTGCATAATCACGAGCTTTTTTGGTTTCTTCTGCACCACGGCGTTGCGTATTTTGCATTTCCGCAATTAAGCGTAAATTAGTATCTTTTAGTTCAGCTAATTCTTGTTCCAATTTAAGAACTTGGTTGGTTTCTTCTTGAACGATCTCTTCTAGAACTTCAGTAATATTCTCGGCGTTTTGGTTTTCTGCGGCTGTTGTTTGAGTTGTTTCATCTGGTTTATTAGTTGTTTGTTGATTTTCCATTTTTGTACTTTCGTAAAATTAAATACCAATGCTATACATATAGTGTATGAAACTTATTTTTCAAGTTGCCCAAGCTATATTTTAGAAGTGGTAATGGTGAAGCCCGCTGATTTTATCATACTCTGGCTATTAAATGAGCTAGAGTTAGACTTAGGTTAACAAAAATTAACCTTTTATATAAAGTGGTTAATTTGAGCGGCAAATACACATCAATGGTATAATTACGATCTAAATCATTATAAAAGAAAGCATAAAAGAATGAAACAACTTCAGGTAATGGATGGTAATGCAGCTGCCGCTTACATTGCACATGCAACTAATGAAGTAATTGCAATTTATCCAATCACGCCCTCTTCAACAATAGGCGAGATTGCTGATGAGAAATCAGCAAATGGCGAGACCAATATCTGGGGACAAATTCCTTCAGTTACCGAATTACAATCAGAAGCTGGTGCAGTTGCTACTGTGCATGGTGCATTGGCTGCCGGATCATTGAGTACCACTTTTACTGCATCACAAGGTTTACTTTTGATGCTACCTAATATGCATAAAATTGCTGGAGAGCTAACGCCAACTGTCTTTTACGTAACCGCACGGACAATTGCCAGTCATGCCTTATCTATCTTCTGTGATCACTCAGATGTAATGGCTGCCAGAAATACTGGTTTTGCAATTTTGTTTGCCAGTAGCGTACAGGAAGTAATGGATCTGGCTTTGCTTGCACAAAATGCAACGCTAGAATCACGGATTCCGTTTATGTTAGCTTTTGATGGTTTTCGTACTTCTCACGAGCTAAATAAAATTGAAGTTATTGATCGTGCTACGATTAAATCTTTTATTAATCAAGAAGCACTTTTGGCACATCGTAGCCGACGGCTAACACCGGATAAACCACATATTTTAGGTACGGCGCAAAATCCGGATGTGTTCTTTCAGGGACGAGAGGCTGGTAATCGTTATTATCAGGAAGCTCAAGGTATAATTAAAAATAATCTGCAGCGCCTTGCTGAGATTACTGGACGCAATTATTTACCATTTGAATATTATGGTGCAGAGGATGCAACACGAGTAATTATTGCCATGGGTTCAGCCTGTGAAACCATCAATGAAACCATCGCTACACTCAATCAACACGGTGAAAAAGTTGGTGCAATTAAAGTTCGTTTATATCGTCCATTTTACGCCGAAGATTTTATCAGTCAGTTACCAGCTAGCACACAAGCAATTGCGGTATTAGATCGCAGCAAAGAATCTGGCTCTCTTGGTGAACCACTTTACTTGGATATTAAAACCGCGGTGGTTGAAGCATGGGAAACTGGGCAAACATCATTTAAACAGTTACCAAATATCATTGGTGGGCGTTACGGACTAAGTTCCAAAGAATTCACTCCTGCAATGGTTAAAGCGGTTTTTGATAATCTATCACTTAGCAAGACGCAGCAAAAGCGTAAATTCGTAGTCGGAATCAATGATGATGTAACTAATCTTAGTTTAAACTATGGTACCAATTTTACCAGTGAATGTCTGGATAACTTCCGTGGTAAATTCTACGGTATAGGTTCAGATGGTACAGTTAGCGCCAATAAAAACTCAATCAAAATTATTGGCGAACATAGTGATTTGGCAGTACAGGGCTTTTTTGAATATGATTCCAAAAAATCTGGCTCCTATACCATTTCACATCTGCGTTTTGGCAAACAGGCAATTCAAAGCAGTTATCTAATTCAAAAAGCTAACTTTATTGCTTGTCATAATTTTAGCTTTGTGTTCAAATATGATATTTTAGCCGATGCAGAAGAAGGCGCAACACTGTTACTGGCAAGCTCATTTAATGCTAATGAACTCTGGGTTCAATTACCCCAACAGCTCCAAGCGCAATTGATTACTAAAAAAATTCGTTTACTCAATGTTCAGGCACATAAGATTGCAGCACAGCATCAGCTTGGGAAACGAATCAATACAATTATGCAATGCGCATTTTTCGCACTTAGCAAAGTGTTACCGCTGAAAATTGCGATTAATGCAATCAAAGAGTCAATCCAAAAAACTTATGCGCGTAAGGGTAGCGATGTGGTTGCACAGAATATTGCAGCAGTTGATTCTGCACTTGCTGCAATTGAAGAAGTTAACATACCAGAGCAAGTTACCAGCACTATCTCTATGTCCAACCCGATTAGCGCTGATGCGAGTCCTTTTGTCCAAAAAATAGTTGCACCAATGCTTAAACTTCAAGGTAATCAGCTTCCGGTTTCCAGCTTGCCCGATGATGGAGCATGGCCAAGTGCAACTTCTAAATATGAGAAACGAAATATTGCGGCTAAAATTCCAGAATGGAATCAAAGTTTATGTACCCAATGTGGACTGTGTACTTTGGTTTGTCCACATGCGGCGATTCGCAGTAAAGTTTTTGCAGAAGATGAGTTAACTACCGCTCCACATAGTTTTAAACATCAGAAAGCTAAAATCAAGGGTTTTCAAGATAAGCAATATGCATTGCAAGTAGCACCTGAAGATTGTACTGGCTGCGATGCTTGCTATAATATTTGCCCGGTTTTAGAAAAAAATACAGCTGGCGAATTTAACGGTCGCAAAGCACTTAATATGATAGCACCTGCTTCGGTTATGGCAGCGGAGCGTGAAAACTTTGCATTTTTTACTAGGTTAAGTGAAACTCATGCTGCGGAAGTAGCTGGTGGCATTAATAATCTTAAAGGTAGCCAGCTGATGCAGCCTCTCTTTGAGTTTTCCGGTGCGTGTTCCGGCTGTGGTGAAACTCCATATATCAAATTACTAACCCAATTAATTGGTGATCGATTAATGATTGCTAATGCTACTGGTTGTTCTTCAATTTTTGGTGGAAACTTACCAACCACTCCATACTGTACCAATGATCAAGGGCGTGGTCCGGCATGGGCAAACTCACTCTTTGAAGATAATGCTGAATTTGCGCTTGGCATGCGCCTAGCACAAGATCAACTGCAAGAAAAAGCGCGGATCATGCTGTTAAACTTAATCAATAGCCGTCAGTTAGTGACTGCTAATGAATTGATTTTAGCTATACTAAATGCTACACCGCAAAGTGCGCAGGAAATTGATGAGCAACGTCAACGTATCATTAAACTAAAAGCTCAGCTACAAACTCAGAATATCTCTGAGAGTAAACAATTACTTGAAATTATTGATCATATCCTCGATAAGAGCATATGGGCGCTTGGCGGAGATGGCTGGGCTTATGATATTGGCTATGGTGGCTTGGATCACGTAATTGCCAGCGGTAAAAAAGTTAAGTTTTTGATTTTAGATACCGAGAGCTACTCTAATACTGGCGGACAAATGTCCAAGGCAACTCCTCTTGGTGCAATTGCTAAGTTTGCTAGTACAGGTAAGAATATGTTCAAAAAAGACTTGGGAATGCTCGCAATGAGCTATCGTAATGTCTATGTTGCTCAAATTGCATTAGAAGCAAATCCAATGCAAGCTATCCGAGCATTAAGCGAAGCTGAATCTTATGATGGTCCGGCAATTGTAATCGCTTATGCACAATGTATTGCTCATGGAATTGATATGACTCACGGTGCCGAACAACAGCGTCGAGCAGTGCACAGTGGTTATTGGCTACTTTATCGTTTTAATCCGGCATTAAATAGTCAAAATAAGCAGCCATTACAACTAGATAGCAAGGCGCCAATCTTACCTTTAAGTGAGTATTTTAGCTCGGAAAATCGCTTTCGTAGTGTTAGTAATTTAGATACAAAATTAGCTTCTGAATTTCTGGAGCAAGCACAAGAGAATGTGATGCAGCGTTTTGAGCGCTACCAATATTTGGCAAATATGCCAAGTAATACTACAATATAAAAAATAAAACATCCAGATAAAATATCTGGATGTTTTATTTTTTATATTGTAAACATTATTCTGCAGTTGTATGGAGTTCTTCCTTAAATTTGCGCGCGCTGCGAATATTTTTACTATGTTCTTTATCTTTATAATGAGCAATATTATGAGCCAAGTCGTCTTTTAACATGTCTAGCGCTGAATAGACATCGTCAGATTCAACTAACGCACCAAAATTCTTCTCTGGTGATTTAATACTAACTTCAGCGTAATATATCTTACCACTGTGTTGGCTTTGCGTAACTTTTCCTAGGCGTAAATTAAAACTTGCTTCCGAACCATTATTTGGAAAATATTTATTTAGTGCAGACAACTTCTCTGTTGCGTAAAGTTTAATCGCGTCAGTTAAGTCAAAATCTTTGCATAAAATCGATAAGTTTTTCATGGACGTTCCTTTCGTCTTTGATACACATAACAGATAAAAAAACTGTCAAGCCAACATAGTTGTTGACTTATAGGGCTATTATAGCTCTAAATTAATAAGCTTTGCGCAAAATTTTTAAAGATATTTATTAAAAAAATAAGCTTATTGTGCTACAATCCGCCTAATTATTTGTTTTGAATTGGATATATAGTGTTAGCATGTTTTGTAACTACGGTGCGTGGATTAGAGCAATTACTGGCAGAAGAGATCACTGCTTTAGGTGCAATTGATATTGTTGCGGTTAATGCAGGCTTGGAATTTAAGGCTGATTTAGAGAGTGTGATGCGGATTAATCTTCATTCACGTTTAGCAAGCAGAGTAATGATACGTTTGGCATTCAGTGGTTACCGCTTCGAAGAAGATATTTATGCTTTGGCAATGAAAATAAAGTGGGATAAATGGTTTCATGTTGGTAATAGTATCAAAGTTGCAACCAATGCGATTGCTTGCCCATTAAAGAGCTTAGATTTTGTAACATTAAAAGTAAAAGATGCAATTTGTGATTACTTTGTTGAGCAAGTTGACGCCCGACCAAATGTAGACAAAGCTGAGCCTGATATGCGGATTTATACTTTTTTAACCAAAGATACTGCAACTATTTATCTGGATACTTCTGGTGATACATTGTTTAAGCGTGGTTATCGTAAATTAAAATTGGAAGCGCCTATTCGTGAAAATCTGGCGTTTGGTTTGATCAAATTAAGTGGCTGGACACCGGATAAACCATTTTATGATCCGATGTGCGGTAGTGGAACTTTAGTAGTTGAAGCGATTAGTTATGGTTTAAATATTGCACCTGGGCTTAATCGTAATTTTGCTTTTGAGAAATTTATAGATTTTGACTTAGCTAAATTTGAAGAAATGAAGGTCCAGGCAAAAAATGCAATTAATTATGAGCAAAAATTACAGATATTTGCCAGCGATATTAATCGTACGGCAGTGGAAATTGCGCGACAGAATTTTCAGCAAATTAAGTTAGATCATTATGTTCAGTTTAGTCATGGTGATTTTATCAAAAAAACAGCACCAGCTGAAAGAGGGGTTTTAGTAACTAATCCACCTTATGGGATACGTTTAGATGAACTTGATCGTTTGGCTGAATTATATCCGTTACTTGGCAGTACGCTTAAGAAGGAGTTTGCAGGCTGGGATTGCTATTTTTTTACCGCAGACTTGCGCTTGCCAAAATTGGTGCGGTTAAAACCAAGCCGTAAAACGCCACTATTTAATGGGGCTTTAGAATGTCGGTTATTTAAATTTGAAATGGTTAGTGGTTCAAATCGTAAAGCCTAAGAGTCTAATATAATTAATAAAAAGCTACTTGGTAATATGTAGTCAAGTAGCTTTTTATGTTTGATATCGCAAAACATCGCTTTTATAATTTGCAGAAATTATTTTGCACTTTCTGCACCTTCTTTTGTAATTACACCGCAGATCATTCGTGCTCCGCCACCGCCAAGTTGAGGGGTGTCAGAATAATTATCACCACCATTATGAATCATTAAGCTATGCCCAATAATGTCACTTACTTTTAACCTAGGAGCTAAGACAGGAGTAGTTACACTACCATCAGCATTGATGTATATTGCTGGTAGATCACCTAAATGTCCTTTATCATTGTATGGACCTAAATGATGTTCTGTTTTTTGTGGGTCGAGATGACTCCCCGCAGCCATACCATTTTTAGCGCAGCTTGGATTGGTATGCACGTGAAGTCCATGAACTCCAGACGTTAGATCGGGAACTAGCTTAGCCAAGTTAGGTGTTAATAACAGTCCATAAGGAGTATCGCTGGCAGTAATACTACCTACTAGAGTTTGTGATTCATTAGTTAAATGCATTGGAATTGTGATCTGATCCGCATATGTCACGCTAACATATCCCGTGCTAGCTGCAATAATCGCCAGTTTGAAAAATTTATTATTCATTCTAATTTCCCCAAATATTTAAAGAGAGAACAAATAATATCATAACTAAGTGTGGGACTGTAAGAAAGTTGATTTAAATCAATAGAATTGGTGGAGCGGGCGAGATTCGAACTCGCGACCAACGGATTAAAAGTCCGCTGCTCTACCGGCTGAGCTACCGCTCCACAGAAAGAAAAATTTGGCGTCCCTAAGGGGATTCGAACCCCTGTTACCGCCGTGAAAGGGCGATGTCCTAGGCCTCTAGACGATAGGGACAATAGTGGTTTAATTATTTGGAGTAGTAGTGCTCGGGTTTAAACTATTCCAAATTTGATTTAATTTAGCATTAGCAACACCAAAATCGCGATTAGTTTGAACTAAATTTGATTCGGCATTTGAATATCTGGTCTGTGCCTGATTAAAATTTTGCTGTGCTTGCTGTAAATCTTTTTGTGCTTGTTCTAAGTTTTTCTTAGATTTAGCTAATGCTTCTGAAGCATCTTTTCGTTCATTTTTAGCTTGCGTTACATTATTAGAGCTATCTTGGTACGCATATTGCGCACTTAACAGATCACTTTGTGTATACGCATAAGCAGCTGTTACACAGCAACTTAACACTAGTAGGTGCTTAAATTTCATGATTTTGGAAACTTAAGAATGGTGGAGCGGGCGAGATTCGAACTCGCGACCAACGGATTAAAAGTCCGCTGCTCTACCGGCTGAGCTACCGCTCCACTGATTATAGTGGCGTCCCTAAGGGGATTCGAACCCCTGTTACCGCCGTGAAAGGGCGATGTCCTAGGCCTCTAGACGATAGGGACACTATATTGTGCAACATTAACATATTGGTGCATCCGAAGAGATTCGAACTCCTGACCCCTTGGTTCGTAGCCAAGTACTCTATCCAGCTGAGCTACGGATGCCTTGTATGTTTATGTTTCTAAGCGTAATGGCGGAGAAAGAGGGATTCGAACCCTCGATACGCTTTTGGGCGTATGCTCCCTTAGCAGGGGAGTGCCTTCGACCTCTCGGCCATCTCTCCACGCCGCAAAGCTTTTCGCTTAGAGAACGGTATTATAGCCAAGTGTCTTTACTGTGTCAAATAAATTTTAAAATAATTGTCAGTTACAGAGTAGTTGCTAATATTAACTTCTTGCTTTGTTTGAGATAATAAAATTGAGATAAATATGCGTTTTTGGAATAAATTATTGTTAATTTATAAAATACCCGCTATAATATGCACCTTTAAGAAAAAGAAGTTTGGTATTCCTAACCGCTTTATTGTTGTTGGTGAACATACATTTTAATAAAATTAGCTGTCACGGAGATGATAGACTAATATTTTGCATGAGGTGTTTATGCCTAAATTACTGAATCCTGAATTAATGACTGATGCTGATATTTTAAATATGTCTGAAGATGATTACATGAATGAAGTTCAATTGGCATTTTTTAAAAACAGACTACTATCATTAGAATCTGAAATGGTTGATAATGCCAAGAAGACTACGCAAGCGTTTCAAGAACAGGATACTAATTATATTGCAGACCCTTCTGATCGCGCAACGATCGAAGAAGAATACGCATTGGAATTACGTACACGTGACCGTGAGCGTAAATTATTGCAAAAAATTCGTTCTGCACTAGAATCAATTGAAAACGGTGATTATGGGTTTTGTGAAGATACTGGTGAACCGATTGGACTAAAACGTTTGCTTGCTCGTCCTACTGCGAGTTTGAGTATTGAGGCACAAGAGCGCCGAGAGAAAATGCAAAAACACTTTGCTGAAGAATAAAAAAATGCCCATATGGGCATTTTTTTATTTACTTAGCGGAAAGTCAAGTTCTTTCCATTCACGAATTCCACCATCCATTGATGCAACATTGTTATAACCCATTTTTTGCAGATTATATGCTGATAGCGCAGAGCGGAAACCTCCACCACAGTAAAGGATGATTTCTGTGTTTTTATCACTAATGTTTGCTGCAATATCCCGTTCTAAAATTCCTCTTCCAATATGAATTGCTTTGGGAATATGCGATACAATCCATTCATGATCCTCACGCACATCAATAAAAACAAACTGTTCACCGTTATCAAACTTCTGCTTTACTTGTAAAACAGTTAATTCTTTGATAAGTGGACGTACTTCATCTACTAATACTTGAAATGACATATCATGTTGCATTTTATGCTCCTTGTTGAATTAAATAATTTTTGCGTTAATTAGTTTATTACGTAGCTCATTTAGCGCTTTACCCCGATGGCTAATTTCATTTTTTGTATTTGGTTCTAATTCTGCTGCCGTTGCCTTATATTCTGCAACATAAAATATTGGATCATAACCGTGCCCATTATGACCTTTTGGGTGTTCAGCAATACTTCCCGTAAAAATTCCTTCGGCGATAATTGGCTGTGGATCTTCGCTATTTCTGACAAATACTAATGAGCAATAAAAATAAGCATCTCGATTTTGAGTGTCACGTAGCTCGTGAAGTAATTTATCTATATTGGCTTGATCTGATTTTGGTTCACCAGCATAGCGTGCAGAATATATTCCTGGCGCACCACCCAGTGCAGTGACACATAAACCCGAATCATCAGCAAGTGCGGGTAAGCCGGTAACACGAGAGCAGTGGCGTGCTTTGTGAAGAGAATTTTCAACAAAGGTAGAGAATGGCTCTTCAATTTCTGAAACATTCAAATCTGCTTGGGGAACTACTTCAATATTATATTGCGCAAATATTTGCTGAAACTCTTTAATCTTTCCTAAGTTGGCGGAAGCTATCACTATTCTTTTCTGCATAGGTATCCTTTTATGGGGAATTTGTTCTTTTAATAATAACGTAAGAGAAATTTACCCAGAGATAATATGGTTATTGCCAAAAGCAACTCAATGGAGTAAAATATAGGCTATTCAAAATTCATTCTATTTATCAAGTGGCGTCATTTTAACACGTCATAATCCTGTGTGTTTTTAGTTTATTTAAATAAAGGTGAAAGAATATGGAATTCAAAAAAATAACTGATTTACAACTAAATGGAAAAACTGTGTTTATTCGAACAGATATGAACGTGCCACTTAAAGATGGTAAGGTTAGTGATGATACACGGATTCGGGCAGGGTTAACAACTATTAAGTATGCATTAGACAATGGAGCAAATGTGATTGTTGCTACCCATTTGGGGCGTCCAACAGAAGGTGAAATTACTCAAGCTGACATGGTGAAACCTGTCGCGGATGATTTAGCTAAATTGCTGGGAGTTGACGTACCTGTAATTTCTGATTGGCAAAGTAATGGAGTTAATTTTCCAGTTGGCAAGGTTGTGATGCTTGAAAATGTGCGCTGTAATAAAGGTGAAAAGAAAAATGTTGATGAGTTAGGCAAGCAATACGCTGCCTTGTGTGATATTTTTTGTTATGATGCATTTGCAACTGCACACCGTGCAGAAGCTTCAACTAATGCAATAGGTAATAATGCTAAGCAAGTTTGTGCCGGATTGTTAATGTCTAAGGAATTAGACTCATTGGCAAAAGCAGTTGCAACGCCTGCTAAGCCTGTAGTTGCAGTAGTCGCAGGTTCTAAAGTTTCGACCAAATTAACAATTTTGGACAATCTTGCGGATAAAGTAGATGTTTTGATTGTTGGCGGAGGCATCTTAAATACTTTTATGTTAGCAAAGGGCGCTAAAATTGGAGCCTCTTTAGCTGAAGCAGATTTAGTTACTGAAGCTAAAAAAGTAATGGACAAAATGGAAGCGCGTGGTGCTAAAGTTCCATTACCACAAGATGTAGTTGTTGCTACAGCATTTAGTGCTGATGCTAAAGCAATAGAAAAAACTATAGCTAATGTTTCTGAGAATGAAATGATTTTAGATATCGGTTCAAAATTTGCCGCGGAATTAGCTGATATTCTAAAAAATGCTGGAACAATAATCTGGAATGGTCCGGTAGGGGTTTTTGAATTTGACCAATTTGCGAATGGAACTAAAGTTGTTGCTCAAGCAATTGCTGAATCAACAGGGTTTAGTTTGGCAGGTGGTGGTGATACTATTGCTGCGATTAATAAATTTGATATTTTTGATAAAATCAGTTATGTATCTACTGCTGGCGGTGCATTATTGGAATTCCTCGAGGGTAAAGAGTTACCAGCGGTAACCTTGTTAACTAAGCGTTATGCTAATTAAGTAATCGCTCGCCTCTGAGTGAATGGTGAGTAGGCTTAAATTAATGCCCTGCAATAATTACGGATGCGGGGCATTTTTCTTTTAAACCTCAGGAGGTAGTCTGCTGTAGTTTAAATTATCATGCCCATATAACTATGTTCTGAGGTATAATAAACGGATTATTATATGCTAAGCAAATAATTTATGTTAGCGCATGTGCTATAAAATAAATTAAAACAGTTTGTTGTGTTGTAATTATTGATTTGTTATTATGACAGAGATTAATCGAAGACTATGTTATTTATAGAAGCGGTTGGCAGGTTTTATGTTGAATGTAGCATGTGTATTAAAGATTCACGAATTTTAAAATAAGTTAATTAAGAGGCAAAAATGACAGTTTATTCAGTTAAACAATTGATGAGTGAAGAGGTTCAAGTTGGCAGTGAAGTTTGTGTTCGTGGATGGGTGAGATCTCGCCGTGACTCAAAGGCTGGGTTATCATTTGTTACTTTATCAGATGGTTCTTGTTTTGAAACAGTACAGTTGGTAATTGAGTCAAAACTAGCTAATTATGAATCAGAAATTTTGAATTTAACTAAAGACTGTGCAATTATTGCTTCTGGTACTCTCGTTGCTTCTCAAGGTGGTGGGCAGAAATTTGAGATTCAGGCAAGTAAAGTTGAAGTAACTGGTTTTGTTGAAAATCCAGATACTTATCCGGTATCTCCCAAACGTCATACAGTTGAGTATTTGCGCGAGCATGCTCATCTTAGAGTTAGAACTAATCTGATCTCCTCTGTTATGCGGATTAGGAATACTGTATCAATGGCTATTCACGATTATTTACAGAGTAATGGCTTTTACTGGGTGCATACACCTCTGATTACTGCTTCGGATTGTGAGGGTGCAGGTGAACTATTTAAAGTTACGACGTTAGATTTGGCTAATCCACCACGTGATGACAAAGGCAAAGTTGATTTTAAGCAAGATTTCTTTGGTCGCGAATCATACCTGACTGTATCTGGTCAGTTAAATGTTGAAACCTATTGTATGGGCTTATCGAAAGTTTATACTTTTGGACCAACTTTCCGCGCTGAAAATTCTAATACCACTCGTCATTTGGCGGAGTTCTGGATGGTTGAACCAGAAATAGCTTTTGCCGATTTAATGGATGATGCTGCATTAGCTCAAGGTATGTTAAAGCATGTATTTAAGACAGTATTAAATAAAAATAGTGATGATATGGGATTCTTTGCACAATTTATTGACCAAAGTGTAGTAACTCGTTTAGAGCAAATGGTTAATGATGATTTTGAAATGATCACTTACACAGATGCTATTAAGCGCCTTGAAAACTCAGGTAAACAATTTGAAAACCCTTTATATTGGGGGGTTGACATGGCATCAGAACATGAGCGCTATTTGTGTGAAGAGCTTGTTGGAAAACCAACAATTGTAACTAATTATCCTAAAGATATTAAAGCATTCTATATGCGACAAAATGATGATGGTAAAACTGTTGCAGCGATGGATATCTTAGCACCAGGTGTTGGCGAAATTATTGGTGGCTCGCAGCGTGAAGAGCGTTATGATGTGTTAGTTGCGCGGATGAAAGAAATGGGAATTGAGCCTGAGGCATTGGCTTGGTATTTGGACTTGCGTCGTTTTGGTAGTGCACCGCATGCTGGTTTTGGGCTAGGTTTAGAGCGAGCTGTAAGTTATATCACAGGTGTACAAAATGTACGGGATATTATTCCATTCCCACGTACACCCAAGAATGCAGCATTTTAATTATTTATAGCAGGACTTTTTTTAATGATAAAAATTATCAAATTAATGGCCCCATTAGGGTTATTTAGTAGTTTACTTATTGGTTGTGCGCAGACTCCCAACAATGTTAGTCTAACTGTAACACAGGGGCAGTGTGTTACTGGTGCTTATCCTGGTTATGAAAGTCAGGCAACCACCTATTCTGCTGCATTCCCAATAAATGGTTCATTGCCTGGGACATCTCCTTATTGTGCTGCAGTAACTATCACTAATAACAATAGTGGTCAGAACGCAAATAATATCCAAATTTATCAAAGTGGTCTATTTGTTTCATTTCCAAGCCTAGCAAATAATGCTGGAGTAACTAGCGCTACAAGCATGGTTGATTTTAATGCGGCGGGTATACCACAATCCAGCTTTGCTTACACTCAGCAGCAATTATTTAATTTGAGTTTATTTGATCCTAGAAATTGCGTTACTACCCAAGGTGCACAAGTGCAAACTATTAATGCTAATGGCGGTTCATGTACTTTTTATTTACAACTAAGTGGCGAATCAATGCCAATTGGTGTTTACCCTATATCATTAACGTTAAATTATACGAATGGTAATACTAATTATTCGGTAGCGACAAATATCAATCAGCGTGCCAATTTATACCTTGGCGGAATATTTAGCTCAAATATAGCGATTACTAATGCTGGTACTACCTCGCCTACAGCAAACTCAGTTATTTCAGCGAACTCCCCTGAGCAATACGGGGTTACAGCTTTGACACGAGATCCATTTGGAATAGTGTACAGTGGTGATATTTTAGGAAATGTCTATAAGTATAATGGTGTCACAAGCAGTTCTTGGACCGCGATTAGTGGTTTACCATCTGCTGGTCAGTCGCCAGTCGCTGCTCTAGCTACTGACAGCAGTGCTAATTTATATGTAGTAAACAATGCAGGTCAAGTTTCTCAGGTAACGCCTAACTTAGCAGTTAATTCAATGGGGACTATTCCTGTAACTATAGATAATCCACCAACTTCAATGCAAGTGTTTTCAGGTAGTAGCTTGCTAGTTTCTGCTGGAAGTAATGTTTACGCTTGTAATTTAGCTTCAATATCAGCCAATTCTTGCGGTAGTACTCCATATGCACCAGCTCCAAATGGGGAATCTATCAATCAGATGGTAGCGACCAATACATTAACAATTGCAACTAGTCAGAATGCTTACCAGTACAGTGGTGGTGGGTGGACTCCAATAGCATCTGGTTTAATAGGAAATGATATTCAGTCAATAGCGCAATTCATTAATGGTTCAACCGGATTAACTACGTGGTATGCAGGAATTACTCAAACTGAGAGCACCAATAGTTCTATTTATTCCGAGACAAATGGCGCGGCATTTGCACCATTACTAAGTTCTTCAAATGCTATTGTTACTGGTGGAGTTAGCCAAGTTGTAACTGATGCTGCACAAGGTGTTTTTGTCTCAGGAGTTGCGCTATCTAGTAGTGATTTTAGTGGGCAAGCTTATTTGGCATATACTGCATCAAATTATTTGGGGGTTATACCTGCTACGCCGTGGGTTGCGATTAGTGGGATTGGCGGCGGAGCCGTGTTAACCTTGCAAACAGCTTCTCAATTAACCTCATATTGATATAGGGTAAAATATGAAGAACAAATGCTTACTTCTTGCGCCTCTGGTAATTGTTGCTTGTGGGGTTCAAAATAATATTACCTTTAGTACTCAAACTGGTAATTGCGCAGATGGCACTATTAATGCACCGTATTGCATGGGGGTAACGATACAAAATAATAGTGGTGGTCAGAATTGGATCACCAATACTAACTTCCCAATTAATAATTTGACTCTTAACGTATCGGGCCCTTCGAATGTTGGTTATCCTACATCGCAAGGGTCTAATCTTGATCCTAATAATTGTTTGGGTAGTTCAATTTCTCCAGGCGGGAGTTGTACCTTTTACTTGTGGTTACAGGGTGAGTCTGCTGCAATTGGGCAAAAGCCTGCAATTGGTTTAACCGCTAATTACTCAATTAATGATACTTTATTTGGTGGAGGATCCTCTAGCGCAAGTGCTTCGCTGACAGTATTTGAACTTCCATCCTTGCTGATTTCTACGAGCACAGGTTGGGTTGAGTCTTACAATGTCAACAATGGTTTTTCATCATCCGCTAATTATCATGGTGAATCTGAAAATGTGGTTAATGCTTATACTAATGATAATTATTATGGATTTTTGTATTTAGCTGGAAATAATGGTATCTATCTGTCTGGGAATGGTAACTATGTACTTAATGCAACTAACCAATCAACATCGATCAAGGGTGCAAGTAATTTGCTTATAAATGGTCAGACTCTTTATGCAATACCAACCGGATCATTATCAACCTCTGTTTATAGTGCTGGAATACAAAAAGAGTCATTTAGTTGGCAAACTTATGCCAGTGGTTTGACTAATGCGGCAACGAATGTAAGTGCAATCAATGGTAGTCGCATATTTGTTGGTCAAAGCAATGTTCCTTCGGTTTTTGTCTGTTTGAATCCTACGGGTAGTAGTACTACAAGCTGCGTTGCTGAGGGTATTCCTGTACCAGGAGCAAGTTCACTTAATGTTTTAGCGTATAGTAATTTAGGAACAGCAAATGGTGGGCAAACAGCACTAACCGGCGTTGTGGCTGGTGCAAATAATGGCTTATGGGTAGAGTCTGGCACGGTCGGTATGGCAACTAATTCGTGGCTACCTGTTTATGTCTCTGCAACAACGCCAATCGCTACTTCGATCAATAAAATTGTCGCGGATAATTCTCTGAATCTATACATTGTTGATGCTAATAGTAATTTTTATGTAATGACTGCCAATGGTGGTAATTCTGCAACTGCAAAGACAAATTGGACATTACCTAGTGGAACTTCAGTTGCTGCAATGGTTTATGATAATGCTGGGCAGACATTGTATGTGACTACTTCTGGTGGTATGATCTATGGTTGTAGCAATTTGGCAGGGGGTGGTGCGTGTACACAAGTTGGTCAAGCTGCACTTAGTCCAAATGTCACTGGTCTAAGTATTGTAACATCATTAAGCTCGTGGTAATATGACATATAATTATAAACAAGCAAAGTTTTATACGACGGTAAACGATTTAAAGAGTTTGCCGCAAGTAAACCATGAGGTTGCAATTGTTGGGCGTTCTAACGCTGGTAAGTCTAGTTTACTCAATACGCTTACTAACCAGAATCGCTTGGCATACACATCAAAAACCCCAGGAAGAACACAACATATTAACTATTTTGAAGTTACTAATGGGATATATTTGGTTGATTTACCGGGCTATGGCTATGCTAAGGTGCCAGAGAAAATTCGAGATCATTGGGTGCATCTTTTAGGCGATTATTTACAATTTCGTGCGGAAATTGTTGGCTTAGTCTTGATCATGGATGCGCGCCACCCGCTAAAAGACCTCGATTTACAAATGATTGAGTTTTTCTCGCATAGTGGTAAACCATTGCATGTTGTACTTTCTAAAGCAGATAAATTAAGCAATCAAGAGCGCACCAATACATTGCGCTCAGTACAAAAAGCGATTGCTGAATATGGCTTTGTTAATTTAAGTGTTCAACTTTTCTCCTCTTTGAAAAAGACAGGTGTTCCTGAATTGGAAAATAAGCTAAACGAATGGCTTACATGATATTTTGAACTTGTTCCCTTATTTGTTCGATGAGAACCTTGAGGTCAACTGCCTTTTGTGTGGTTTCAATAGCTACTGACTTGGAACCAAAGGTATTGGCTTCACGGTGCATCTCTTGGCAAATAAAGTCTAAGCGTTTACCTATTTGCCCACCTTTGTTTAATAGTGCATTAAATTCGTTCACGTGTGCTTGCAAGCGGTCAAGTTCTTCACTGACATCCATTTTTTGACAGAAAAAAGCAAGTTCTTGCTGTAGTCTGGCGTCATTAATTTCACTTTCACGCATAAATTCTGCTAACCGCTGCTTGAGTTTTGTTTGGTATTCCGCTGTTACTTTACCAAGCAATGGTTTGATTTGTGTTACTACTTCAGCAATCTGAGTTAATCTTGAACTAAGTAACTGTTGCAATTTTTCACCTTCGATTGACTGAGTTTGAACAAATTTACTCAAAAGAACAGAGAATTCTGTAAGCAATGGTTCTTGTATTTCATCTGTTGTAAATTGTGTTTGAGACAAAATTCCTGGTATGCTAAGTATTTGTGGGATGGTTAATGGTGCTTGACTTATTCCATATTTTTCAATTTGCGTCATTAGGTTTAAGTATTTTTGTAATAGCTCATGATTTAACTCTAGCGTATTGTTTTGACTTTGATTATCCTTCAAAAATAGTTTAATGTCAATTTTGCCTCGGTTGATGTATTGTGCCATTAAAGTTCGTAATTGATTTTCCAATGACTTAAATTCTTCTGCTGATTTAATCGTAATATCTAAAAACCGGTGATTAACTGATTTAATTTCTAATTGAATGGTTGCTGAATTAATTTGAATCTGGTTTGCTGCATAGCCAGTCATGCTGTAAATCATAATTTTGCTTTCAATAATTTATGTTAAAATAACGCACATTATTATATCCTATTCGATTTTATTTAAAAATTTAGTTTGAGTTCAAGACTCAGCTAGACAAAGTTGTAAGAAACCTTGTAATTTTTATAAAATTAGGCAATCTCTTCTAAATGGACTGGTTAGATGCGTAAATTTTTGATCCTTATGGGATGCAGTGTTGGTTGTGCTTATGCACTTGGTGATGGTTTTTATGTCGGGATTGATGGCGGGGTGGCCTTCCAGAACTTCGTTTACAATAATTCGACGTTGAATACTCAAATTAGTTCAAGTGGGCTGGTTGTCTCGGGTACTGCGCCAGGTGCGCAAGCTGGTGCATTTGCTGGATACATGTTTGGTCCGCACTGGGGGATTGAGGGAGGGTATCAATATATGTTTAACTCTTCCAATATCACAGGCGCAGGGATTGGTAATCTAGGTGGGTCAAGTAATTATAACCTGAATGCCCAACTGTTTGACTTGTTGGCTGTTGGTCGTTTACCAATTGAAGACAGTAATTTTGCTGTGTTTGGTAAATTAGGTATGGCATATGCAAGTGCTCAATTTGGTCAGTATTGTACCAGTGCTGCTTGTGCTACGGGAGGTCTTCCTTCAGGTAGTGGTTTTACTGTCGCCGGTGGGATTGGTCTCGAATATATGATTACCCGCCACTGGGATATGCATGTTGAAATGATGAACTACGGTGGAATCATGCCAGTCAACATTACTAGTGGTGGTACTACTATCGGTGGCTGGTCAGATACTAGCTTAACACTGGCTGGTGCTTGGCACTTCTGATGTATTGAATAGGAGTCTGTGAAATGACGCGTGTAATTGTTTACTCAAAAGAAACCTGTCCGTATTGTGTTATGGCTAAGAATTTATTGAAGCAAAAAGGTGTATCTGAAATCGAAGAAATTCGTATTGATCTTTTACCCGAAGAGCGTGATAAAATGATTGAGATTACTGGGCGTATGACCGTTCCACAAATTTTCATCGGTGATACTCACGTCGGTGGCTTTGATGATTTGGCTAAATTAAATCGCAGTGGTGATTTGGATAAATTGTTGAATAGTTAGAAAATTGACTTGGATTTTTATCTGATAAGTCAATTAATAGTTGTGTGTTGAATATTTTTGTTAATTTAAATTTTTGAAAGTGAATGTAATTATGACCGAACAAGCAAATCAACCAGTATTTAGCCTAGATAAAATTTATGTAAAAGATGTGTCTTTGGAAGTTCCACATGCTCCACAAATTTTTCTTAATCGTGAGCAGCCTAATATCGAATTAAACATCAGTTTCAATACAGAGAAAATTGAAGATGGTGTTTACCAAACTGTATTACATGGCGTAGTTAATGCTAAAATTGGTGAGCAGCAAATGTTTTTAATTGAAGTTGATCAGGCTGGTATTTTTCAATTGCGTAATATTCCTGAAGATCAAATTGATTTGATTCAAAATATTGAGTGTCCAAATATGTTATTTCCATATTTACGCGAAACAGTTACGGACTTAACAAATAAAGCAGGTTTCCTACCAGTTATTTTGGCGCCGATTAATTTTGCTTACTTGTACCAACAAAAGCAAGCACAATTAAGTACGCCAAGTACAGCGTCAGTTAACTAATTTAGTTGTTAATTGAATGCAGGTTGCTGTTTTAGGAGCTGGGTCATGGGGCTCAGCTCTTGCTATTGCGATGAGCCATGTAGCGGATAATGTTTTGCTGTGGTCACATAAGCTGGAGCAAGTTAATTATCTCCAGTCGCATCGGAATAACCCATCCTATCTTCCAGCAGAAATAACTTTTCCTGCTAACATCTCTTTTTTCGTTGATTTCAGTGAATGTTGTGAAGCGGATTTATTAATAATCGCAACACCTTTAAATGCTGTGCGAGAAATATTACAGCAACTAAAACAGTTGTCAAAGCATATTCCAGATATTTTTCTAGTAAGTAAGGGCTTTGAGGCGAGTAGTGGCTTATTATCTCATCAAATAATTGCGCAAGAGTTAATTAAATTTGATCGCTATGGTTTATTAATTGGACCATCTTTTGCTAAAGAGGTTGCACTTGGGTTGCCGACAGCAATTACATTAGCTGCTCCATCTCTTGAGTTTGCTACATCATGGATGAATAGACTGCAAAATATTCCTAACTTTCGTATTTATGCACATGACGATGTCGTTGGTAGCGAGGTTGGCTCTGCTGTTAAAAACGTATTAGCAATTGCGGTTGGAATAGCTGATGGATTGTCCTTAGGGTATAATGCACGTGCTGCACTAATTACCCGTAGCTTAAATGAGTTAGCATCCTTGGTATTGGCATTGGGTGGCAGGCGCGAAACGATTTATGGATTAACTGGTATTGGTGATTTGATTTTAACCTGTACTGGTGATTTGTCGCGTAACCGCAAAGTTGGTCAAGAACTGGCGCTCGGTAAGTCAATAGATGAGATTGTTACCAGTCTTGGGCATGTAGCAGAAGGGGTTTCTACTGCTCGTGAAATCTTTCTTAAAGCGCAAACATTAGGGATTGATATGCCAATCGTTGAATGTGTTTATCGGATTATTTATCAGCAAGCTAATATTCAAAAAGAAGTTAGTCAATTATTGAGTCGTCAACCAAAGAGTGAGTTTATAGGTGATAAGGCATGAAAAAAGTATTATGTTTGATATTGGGCTTTACTAGCATGGCAGTGTTTGCTGATGCAAATAGTGTTTTAGATGGTTTTTTAAGTCAGGCTAAAACGATGAAAGCTGATTTTAGTCAGACTGTTATTAGTGGTAAAAAATCACGTACGACCACTGGTACAATGGAAATAGCGCGACCAAATAAATTTCGTTGGGAATATACTCAAGATCAACAACTGATTGTTAGTGACGCACAAAAAATATATATTTATGACCAGCCATTACAGCAGGTCACGGTGAAAGCCTTAGGTAAATCAATTGATAAGTCACCTGCTGCGGTTTTAGCAGGTGCAAATAATATTCGCTCCTTATACAAAGTTAATGAGTTACCAAGTCAAGGTGATAATTTAAATTGGATTCAGATTCAACCCAAGGCGGCAAATGACAACAACGGTTTTCAGATTGTCATGATGGGATTTAATTCGCAAAATCAGTTAAAAGCAATGAAATTTACTGATAATTTTGGAAATAAGACTAATTTGAAGTTTTCAAATCTGCAAACTGGGGTTAAAATTCCGGATAGTGATTTTCAGTTTAAGATTCCAGCAGGAGTGGATGTTGCTGAACAATAGTAGTTTGGTAAGACGACTCTCAGTCTAAGTATTGAGATGCTGTAATAATCTAAAAAATATACATAAAATTATGAACGTGGACAGATATGAAACATAAGGTAAAACGGATTCATTTTATTGGTATTGGTGGTGTTGGGATGTCTGGCATCGCCGAAGTATTATTCAATTTAGGCTATGAAGTATCTGGTTCTGATGCTGGTCAAAGTTATAATACTGATCGTCTTGAGCAAGTTGGGATTAAAGTTTTTATTGGTCATGCGGCAAGCAATGTCGGCAATGCAGATGTAATTGTAACTTCAACTGCAATTGACAAATCTAATCCTGAAATTACTTATGGTCTAGAACACCGGATTCCGATTGTTCCTAGAGCAAGGATGTTGGCTGAACTGATGCGTTTTAAGTATGGAATCGCCATTGCAGGAACACATGGTAAAACTACCACAACTAGTATGGCTGCAGAGGTTTTGAAAGAGTGCGCATTAGATCCGACTTTTATCATTGGTGGTAAGTTAGCAACTACTGGCTCGAACGCCAAACTTGGTTCAGGTGATTACTTGGTTGCTGAAGCAGACGAGTCTGATGCTTCATTTCTCTTCTTGAACCCAATGATCTCAGTTGTGACAAATATTGATTTGGATCATATGGATACTTATGATCATGATGAAAATAAATTAAAGCAAGCGTTTATTGACTTTCTACGCTTGCTGCCATTTTATGGTCGTGCAATTGTTTGTGGCGAAGATCGCCGGATTCAGAGTATTCTTCCTGCGATTAATCGTCCATTGACAACTTATGGTTTAAGCGATAAATTTGATATTTATGCTAGTGATATTAAAGCTTGTGGCAGTGTAATGGAGTATACTCTTAACGTGAAATGGTTACAGTTAAGTTATCCAATACGAGTTAATATGCCAGGGATGCATAATGTCTTAAATTCTTTAGCCGTAATTGCGTTGGCATTAGAGTGCGATGGTAAAATTGAAGATATTGCTAGAGGTCTGGCTAACTTCCACGGGGTTGGACGACGCTGTCAACATTATCCAGATATTGTCAAAGATGGTAAGACGGCGCTATTAATTGATGACTACGGACATCATCCAGTAGAAGTTAGGGCTACCCTTAATGCATTACGTGGCGCCTATCCAGAAAAACGGTTGGTGGTTATTTTTCAGCCACATCGTTATACGCGGACACGCGATTTATTTGATGATTTTGTTTCGGTTTTAACTGGTGTTGATCAGCTGATAGTAACTGAAGTTTATCCCGCAGGCGAAAAGCCTATTGCTCTGGCTGACGGGCGATCTCTGGTTCGTGCAATTCGCTTGCAGGGCAATGAGAATGCAATTTTTGCTGAAGATATTGAAGATGCTAAAGTTAAGTTAAATATTGTGTTACAAGATAATGATTTAGTTGTAACGATGGGTGCAGGAAATATTGGAAAACTACCTGCAATGTTAAATACGTTATAAAAGCTATTTGGAGACTTAGTATGTCAAATAAAGATAAATATGGAAAAGTTGCCGTTTTAATGGGGGGTAACACTACCGAGCGTGAGGTCTCCTTTATGAGTGGTAAAGCTATTTTGGCGTCACTTCTCAAAAGTGGTGTTGATGCTTTTGCTTTTGACCCTGCTGAAGAGCCTTTAGAAAACTTGAAGCAACTTGGCTGTGATCGTGCTCTAATTATAATTCATGGTAAAAATGGTGAAGATGGTAAATTACAAGGTGCTTTAGAGTATTTACAAATTCCTTATACTGGCTCTGGTGTAATGGCTAGCGCAATTGGGATGGATAAATATCGGACTAAAATGATTTGGAACTCATTGGGTATTCCGGTTGCAAAATCACAATTTGTAGAAAAAGCTAAGTATAACTCTGATACGTTTAAACTAGATTTACCTTTGCCAGTTATAGTTAAACCTGCTGATGATGGTTCTACTTTAGGCTTTAGTAAGGTTCATAAGCTTGAAGAGTTAGCTCCTGCTATTAATTATGCATTTGAAAAATCAAATAAAATTTTGATTGAAGAAATGATAATTGGTGATGAATTTACAATTACGATAGTGGATGGTAAGATTTATCCGATTATAAAAATTGAAGCTCCACAAGGTGAATATGATTTTGAGCATAAATATTATAGTGATGAAACTAAGTACCTGTGTAATTATGATTTAGGTGCGATTCAACCCCAAATTGAAGCTTTGGCGTTGCTTGGTTATCATGGTGTTGGAGCTAGTGGTGTGGCACGCTCAGATTTTATGATTAATCAGGATGGACAAATATATTTCTTAGAGATTAATACGATTCCAGGAATGACTGGGCATAGTTTAGTGCCACAATCGGTTGCTGCAGTCGGTATAGATTTTGATCAACTTTGCTTGATGATCCTTGACGGAGCTGGGCTTGGTAAGTAAACTATCTAATTTAAGCTTTGGGAATACCCAGTTTAATAATCGTATAGCTTATTTAATTAACTTTTTGAGCGTAGTTATTTTTATTTATTGTGGTGCTCATTATGTAGTTAGAAATTGGTTTACGGTTAATAAGATAGTAATTGAAGGTAGCGTTAATCATATTACTCCCGTGCAACTATCATATATTGCGCATAATAAATTGCATGGTACTTTCTTTACTCTAGATATTCAAGAGTTAAAATCAGAGTTTGAAGAATTACCTTGGGTTTCTGATGTTAGCGTTAAACGCCACTTTCCACACACGGTAGAAGTCACACTTAAAGAGTACAAAGCTATTGCGCGTATTGGTGATGACAATTTACTTGCAGAGAATGGTGTGGTTTTTGATGGGGCAGATGATAGTCTTGACTTACCTACATTTTATGTACCAGTCAAATCATCAGATGATGCATTGAAGCGTTATTTACAAATAGAGAGCGTATTAGATAAACATGGGGATAAACTTAATAAACTTTGGTTAACTACTCCGCGGGTTACTAAGTTTACTACAGTTAAAAATTTGAATGTTACAATTTGTGATGAAGACATTACCAGCAAACTTGTTTTGCTTGATAATTATTGGGATAAGCTTCACTCGCTTAACTCTAATTTAAGCAGCGTGAATTTCTGCTATAAGAACGCATTAGCAATAAACTAGACAGTATGGCAATATCAAAAAAGGTTAAATGAATGAGTGGTAAATTAATTTTTGGCTTAGATATTGGTAGTTCCAAAATTATTTCTATGGTGGGAACGCTTGGTGATAAGGTCAATATTATTGGACTAAGTAGTTATCATTTTGTAAATAATCCGCGTAATAATGATTTAACTATGATTAGCAATGGACTGATTTGTGAAGTAGAGCGTGCTGGTACCAGAATTGCTCAGACCTTGCATGAAGCGCAGATTAGTGCTGATTGTTCTGCTGGTTCGGTGATTGTGAATTTAGCTGGAAATCATGTGCGTAATATCTATTCACATAGTCATCAAGAGATGGGCAGCCATCCAGTTACAGAAGATATTATTCGCTATATGGTTAATGAAGCAAAGCAAGTTGTAATTCCATCTAATTATGAAATACTTGATTACGAGATTCAAGAATACCTAGTAGATGATGATCGTTATACCATAAACCCCCTTGATTTGAGTTGCAGTACGATTAATGCTAATTTAAATTTGTTTATTGCAGGTAAAACCCCCTTATCTAACTTGCGTAAGGCGATAAGTCATAGTAGTTATGATATTGCCAAAATTGTTCCTTCTGGTATTTTGTCTGCTATGGCAGTTTTAAACCGCGAAGAAAAAGAGTTAGGTTGCTGTTTAATTGATATTGGTGCTGGCACTACTGATATTGTGGTTTATGAAAATGGATTTATTCGGTATCTAAATTCGATTCCTCTTGGTGGTGAGGACGTTACTCGTGATATAGCCAGTGTGATGAGAGTGTCTAGAAACCTTGCTGAAGATTTAAAACTTACTCATGGTTCATGTGGAAATTCAGTAAATAAGAATAATAATGAAATGATTAATATTATCGACCATCGTGGAGAGAATGTCAACTTATCTAAAAAACTCCTAAACGATGTTATTCATGAACGAGTGAAAGACATCCTTGGTGTTGTTAAAACGCAATTGAATAACAGTAATTTATATGATATAATCAACTCCGGCATCGTCATAACTGGGGGGGCGGCATTAATTTCTGGGATGAAAGAATTTGGTAGCAGTTTTTTTGATGTGCCTGTTCATATTGGAATTCCAAATTATGAGGGTGATTTTGCTGATATAGTTTGTAGCCCTAAATATGCTAGTGCAGTTGGAGCATTGTACTTTGCCAATGATTTACTAAATAATAGGCATTTTCAATCAGAACCAGCTTCTGGGATTGAGTTTGGCTCAATGATTAAAAAAATAAAAAATATTTTTAAAAACATGTAAAGGGTTGATAATGAATCAATTTTTTGAAGTGGCAGATAATGAAAACAATTATAATATTGAGGCTGTAGTTACTCATATTGGTGAAGTAATCAAAGTAATTGGCGTTGGTGGCGGTGGATGTAATGCCGTTGATAATATGGTTAAAAGCGGGGTAAAGCATGTTGAGTTTATTTGTGCTAATACCGATGCTAAAGCATTAAGCCGTAACCGTGCACATCATCTTATGCAATTAGGGCATAGCCTTACTCGAGGTTTGGGTGCTGGTTCTCAACCTGAAATTGGTAAAAAAGCGGCAATGGAAGACCGTGAAAAAATGGCAGCTTTGCTTAAAGGTACTGATATGTTGTTTATTGCTTCAGGTATGGGCGGTGGTACAGGTACCGGTGCAGCTCCGGTAATTGCAGATATTGCACGAAGTTTAAATATCTTGACTGTTGGTGTTGTAACTCGTCCGTTTGAATATGAGGGTGAAAAGCGCCGTAAGACTGCTGATCTTGGAATTGAGGAAATGCGTAAATACGTAGATTCGTTGATTGTTATTCCCAATGAAAAGTTAATGACTGAATTAGATGAAGATGTTTCCATGCGTGAAGCTTTTGCTGCTGCTGATGATGTACTTCGCGGCGCGGTGTCAGGAATTACTGAAGTAATCAAAACGCCAGGCTTAATTAGTTTGGATTTTGCCGATGTTAAAACAGTAATGTCCGGTCGTGGCTTGGCTATGATGGGATCAGGGGCGGCTAAAGGGCAAAGCCGTGCACAAGAGGCAACGGAAAAAGCGATTTACAGTCCATTATTAGATGATGTCTCTTTAGATGGTGCGCGTGGTGTTTTGGTTAATATCTCATCGGCACCTGGTTCATTGAAAATGCGTGAGTATCATGAGATTATCGGAATTATTCAACGTCATATTCACCCTGATTCCGATTTCAAGGCTGGCATGGCTGAGATTGAAGATATGGATGAGGAAGAAATCCGTGTGACTGTTATTGCGACAGGTTTAAATGATTTAACGGTAGCTGAATCGCCTTTGTTGATGCGTGAAGATAGCGCAGGGTCAAGCGATCCTATTACAGCACAAAGTGAATCTGATACTCAGGTTGCCGCAGGCTCGCAGCAACAGGATCCATTTGCTAATTTCAATAAGAGTGTATTTTCTACACCTGCATTCTTCCGGAAAAATCGTTCATGATTTTTCAGCGAACGATCAAAGCGCCAATTAGTGCAATTGGCGTAGGTCTTCATTCAGGGTGTAGAGTGTCTCTAACCTTGAAGCCCGCCAAAGCTGATCATGGTATTGCTTTTGTGCGTACTGATTTGCCTAACCATCCTACAGTTCACTGTGATCCGTTATTAATAAATGATACACGACTTTCTTCAACTCTAGTTGATGAAAATAAAGTTCGTGTTGGTACTATTGAACATCTGATGTCCGCATTTGCTTGTTTTGGAATTGATAACATCGTTGTTGAACTTTCTGCGCAAGAAACACCAATTATGGATGGTTCTTCTAATTCTTTTTTATATTTACTAGAGCAAGCTGGGATAGCGGAGCAAAGTGCTAAAAAACGCTATATTAGGATTAAACAAGAACTTGAGGTTAAGGATGAGGTCGCTAATAAATGGGTGAAGTTTGTACCATTTGCTGGATATAAAGTTAAAATTATTACTGATTTTGGTGGGCATCCAGTTTTTAAAGAAGAGTACAGTACTTTTGAAGCTGATTTTTCCAAGCATTCCTATATTGATGAAATAAGTCGGGCGCGTACTTTTGGTTTTATGTACGAAGTTGAATATATGCGTAAAAACGGATTGGGTTTAGGTGGGAATTTAAATAACGCTATTGTGTTAGATGAAGAGTCTGTTTTGAATGAGGGTGGACTCCGCTTTCCTGATGAAATGGTTCGGCATAAAATTTTGGATGCGATTGGCGACTTATATATAATTGGGCATCAATTTATTGGTGCTTTTGAAGGGTACCGTTCTGGTCATGCTATTAATAATCAACTTTTACGCAAGTTATTAGCTACTCCGGATGCTTGGGAGTATGTTACCTTTGATGATCCGGATGATGTTCCTTCCAGTTTTCACTATATTCGTTAAACAATTATGTAGAAATGTAGCCTTTTAGGCTGCATTTTTTTTGGTATTGAAAGTGTTATGAATATCCGACCTAACCCCGAAGAGCTATTGCGTAAATATGACAATAAACCTAAGATAGGTAAATTAACAATATTCTTGGGAGCAGCAGCCGGAGTTGGTAAAACTTCTGCGATGCTCAAAGCTATTCCTGAATTAATCAATGATGGTATTGATGTCGTAATTGGCTATGTGGAAACCCACAAGCGTGCAGAAACACAAGCTTTACTACCCAATAATGTTGAACAAATTCCCCTTAAAGGGTTTACCCATCATAATCATATACTCTATGAAGTAGATATTGATACACTCTTAGTTCGTAAGCCTCAGCTGGTTGTTTTAGATGAATTGGCTCATAGTAATGTTGTTGGTTCACGAAATGTTAAACGTTACCAGGACGTCTTAGAGCTATTGTCCGCAGGCATTGATGTTTATACAGCTTTAAACATTCAGCATATTGAGTCGCTAAATGATATAGTAAGTCAGATTACCGGAGTTAAAATTAATGAAACGGTTCCGGATTCAATAATTGAAAATGCTGCTGAAATAAAACTCATTGATGTTACACCAGATGAATTAATTGAGCGCCTACGGGATGGTAAGATTTATTCTCCTGATAGGGCGGCAAAGGCTTTGGAGAATTTCTTTCGTAAGGGGAATTTAACTGCTTTACGTGAGATGTCTTTGCTAAAGACTGCACAGAAAGTTGAGCAGCAAGTACAGGAATATCGCATAGATAAAGCTATTGATAATGTTTGGGCTAGTCATGAGAATCTACTCGTGGTAATTGAACCAGGCTACTCAAGTGAAAAGATAATTCGTAGTGGTAAAACTATGTTTGATAAAGGTTTTAGTAAATGGTTCGTAGTTTATGTCGATAATGGAGCATTATTAAAACAACCATTGCGTGAGCGTGAGAAATTGCTAGAACTTCTAGAGTTAGCACGACAGCTTGGCGCTGAGGTTGAACCATTAACTGGAACTAATCCCACTGAAGTTATAGTTAATTTCGCTCGTGATCATAATATCAACACTATGATTTTATCGCAATACCGTTTAAACTTATATTATCGTTTATTCGGTGCTTCATGGGTCGATAAGATAAGTGAATTAGCTCCAGAAATTAGTTTACATTTAGTAAATGATGAATTGGTACAGCAAAAGAATACATTACTTGTCCAAGAAACACAGCGCCAGCTGAGCTATAAGGATGTGGCTAGAAAGGTTATACGCAATGTTCTGGTTTTTAGTCTATTGGGTTTAGTATTATTACCTGTAAGTAAGTGGCTTGCTAACGAAAATATTATTATGTTGTACTTACTGATAATTATTTTACTTAATCATGGGCGAGGCAAATTATCAGCAGTTATTGCTGCGTTGATTGCTACAGTTTCTTTTGATTTTTTCTTCATTCCACCGCGTTTTTCTTTTGCAATTAGTGATTTTCAATATGTTATTACGTTTATTGCTATGGCTGCGGTTGGAGTTGCATTTAGTGTTGTAACGGGTAATTTACGTTTTCAGATTAGTGCGTTGCGTAAGGCACAAAATAAAGCCAAGCTATTGTATGAAGCCAGCAGAAAGCTAGCTGAAGCAATGATTGAAAATCAGGCATTTGAAGTGATAAAAGAATATTTGCCAAAACTATTTACGGTTAAATACGCGTTACTACTACCTAATTTAGAAGAAGAGTTGCATATTCAGCAAAATACTCTGATGCAGGATATTGATTTGAGTATTGTTCGGTGGGTATTTGATCATGGGCAAAATGCTGGACTTAACACTAATACTTTTGCTGCTAGTTTGATTTATTATATCCCGATTAATTCACAAATTAGAACGCGCGGCGTTATGGCTTTTGTTCCAGATAGTATTTTTGATTTTTTCTTACCAGAGCAACAAGAGCTCTTAGCAAATTTCATTGCAACACTTGCTACGACGTTAGAACGAATTCACTTTACTCAGATAGCGATTGAAACCGAGGTTTTATTAGCAAAGCAAAAGCCTAGCTCTTTATTGTCTTAGATAACATTGATTTGGCGAAAAGATTGCTTTTGCACGATGATCGGTAGCGGACGGTTGTTTTCCGTCCGTAACCATCATAAAGGTGTTGTTAACTGGTAGATTGCTTTGAGATAAGCTTGGAGAGTTATCCCGAGTATTTCCAGTTACTATTATTGTATATTATTTTTTTAAATAGTCAAATGCAACTTCTCCGCCAATCAGATTAACATCTGCGATGAAGTAGGACGCACCGATGATTTTACGTACTGGTAATTGATTTAGTGTTGCTAAAGCGTGATTAAATAACTGAAGATCACAAGGACCACTCCACGCGCCATGAACTTTTACATCAGCAATAAAGCATTTAGTCAATTGGCAAATGGCAGCTTCTTTAAGATTTACATGCGGTATGATCTTGAGCATAAAAATTGGTGTTTCTTCCAAATCTTTCTTAATTGCTTCACTATCCAAAGTCTGATATTTATAACCCATTGAACCTGCTGCAACGACAGTACTGTTGTATTTCAATGTACCTAAAAGTGTATCAACGTCAACTCTTAAGTCTGGGCTTGCATATTTTTTAGGATAGCCCCAGATCTCACGTCCTGCAGAAATTGATGCCACATCATTCACATACATTGCATGTGCATAAGCACCTTTTTTACCTTCAAACTCAACTTCAATTTGTTGTCCTGCTTCTTGAAAACTACCAAACCCATTTGCATCTGGCATTTTCATAAATTCCATTTTAACTATGTTACTAACTACTTTTAGCGGTTCTGGGACAACAGCTTGCAATGCATCATAATCAGTTTCATACTTGATAATGAAATACTCACGATTAGTCATTTTGTATTCGATTTTAGATGCACTCGGAGAACAAAAAGGCATTCCAAATGCGTTCTGTTGAATTTCTTCGATTTTCATATGTGGTTTCTTTCTACAAAAACATAAAATTAGTTGTTATTTAACTAGGCTTATTAACTAAATTTGTTAATTTTATCATGAAATAACAGAGGATGGTTATTGATTTTTTGAATACCTTATAAAATCCCTCAAATATTATACAAGTGCTAGTTTAATTATCCAACTTATCAGCTTAATGTTGGTTTTAAATATTATTTTTAGGAGAAATAAGTGTTTTTATGAATTACTGATACTATGCCTAGGTTTACTTTTAGCTAGTTATGGTAAAATCCGATTAATATTATTTACCGTTTTAATAAGGCTGGAACTATGAGTATTCAAGAGCGTCTCTCAGTATTACGTAATCAAATGCAACAACATAAAATTGACATCTATTTGGTGCCATCAATTGATGCACACAATAGCGAATATGTTCCGGAATGCTGGCAACGCCGCCCGTGGATTAGTAATTTTGATGGCTCTGCAGGTGAGGTTATTGTAACATTAGACCACGCTTATTTATGGACTGATGGACGTTACTTTTTACAAGCAGAGCAACAGCTAGATTCAAACCACTATACGATGATGAAGCAAGGTGGGTTTGCTCCTGAAACTGAACAATGGCTACAGGAAAATGCGCATGGTAAGCGCCTTGGAATTGATGCCCGTTTAGTTGGAATTGGTCGGGCTAATATACTGCGTAATATAATGTCTTCGATTGATGGTGAACTAGTGGTATTAGAAGAAAACTTGGTGGATAATGCTAAAACAAAATTAGGTGAAAGTATCAATTTACCTTGTGCTAAAGCTTTTGCAGTACACGAAACAACTACCGGTGAGAGTTTAGTTGAGCGTCTAGCTTGGCTTCGTAGTGAGTTAACAAGCAATCAAGCAGAATATATTGCTCTTAATGTATTGGATGAAATTGCGTGGTTATATAATATCCGTGGTAGCGATGTTGAATTTAATCCATTTGTAATAAGTTATGCATTGATTGGTTTGGATGAAGCGATTTGGTTTGTTGATTCTGCCAAGTTAAGTGTGGAATTAATTGCTGAACTTGCAACGGCGGGTGTGACTATTCAATCTTACGATAGTTTTGCTGCATATGTTGGACAATTGCATGCCAAAATTTGGCTTGATGAACGTAGTGCTAGCTTCTGGATGTTACAAAGTGTTAGTTCGTCCAATGAAGTTTTGTTACAACGTTCGCCAATTGTTTATCGTAAAGCACTTAAAAACGCAGTTGAAGCAGAAGGTGCAAGGGTTGCTCATATTAAAGATGCGGTGGCAATGATCCGCTTTATTTATTGGTTAGAACAAAACTGGCAAACTGGTGTTGATGAAATCAGCGCGGCAGATAAATTGGAGGAGTTTAGGAAAGCACAAGCTAACTTGCATGGATTAAGTTTTTCAACCATAAGTGGCTATGCTAGTAATGGTGCAATTATTCATTATCGTGCAACACCAGACACTAATAAGGTTATTCGTGACGATAATCTTTATTTACTGGATTCTGGAGGACAGTATCTGGAAGGAACTACTGATATTACTCGTACATTTCATCTTGGAACACCAAGTGATCAACAACGCCATCATTATACTTTAGTTTTGAAAGGTCATTTGGCGTTATCGCGTGCTATCTTTAGTCATGGTACTTGTGGTGAGCATTTGGATACACTGGCACGTGCACCATTATGGAATGAGTTTCTTAATTATCGTCATGGTACTGGACATGGCGTAGGGAGTTTTTTGGGGGTGCATGAAGGTCCGCAAAAAATTTCTCAAGCTAACTCAAATGTGCCACTAGTTCCCGGTATGATTATAAGCAACGAACCAGGCTTGTATCTTGATGGTGAATACGGGATTCGGATTGAAAATCTATGCTTAGTAACCGAAGTTGATGATACACGAGCTAAGCAATCACCATATGGACCATTTTATACCTTTGAAGATTTAACTTTGGTACCTTATTGTAAGAAGTTAATTGATACTACTTTGCTAAGTCCAGAAGATAAGGCTCAAATTAATACTTATTATGCTAAGATTAGGTCAAAAATCGCTCCTCATCTCGATTCTCAATTACAGGCTTGGTTATTTGATCAGCTTGATTTATTGTAAGATTAAGATGAGCAGAGTTTACCCAGTAGGATATTATGCTCAGTACTAATTTCCTATTACTTAGATCTGCACCATTGAATAGGTCGGAGAAGAGATCGCTTCTCCTGATCTTTTCAAGTGCATATCTTGATATGTACGATATGGCGTTATTTGTCGGATACTCTATCTACCTTAGCGCTATTCTTTTGCCACCGTTAAAGCTGTTTCAAGCGTTATTAGCTTTTTCTATCGTGTTGTTTACTGTCCAATTATCTAAAGTATTTGGAATTATTTTATTCAATCGTTTAATAGACAGATATCGACGTAATATTATTCGTGCGCCACAAACAATAGGTTTATGTTATTTTTTTCTAGCATTGATTCCTAGCTATTCTCAGATTGGTTTATGGTCGTTTATTGTGTTTTGGGTTTTACGTTTGATTCAGGGAGGAGCATTTGGTTTTGAACTTGGGTTCACGATTAATTACTCTAATATGAATTTTAGCCAAACCAACAAGCGTTTCATCTACTACTTTATTCTGCTTTCTGGAGAGATGGGGGCTTTAGTCAGTATTTTGTTTAATCGCCTACTTGTCGATCATGGAATGAGCGTTTACATGTTTGATTTATTTTGGCGGCTTCAGTTTTTAACTGGTGGCTTGTTTGTTTTAGTTAATTTGATCTTTAGAGTAAAACATCGCCAGATTATGAATAACTACTCTAAATTTTCGCGTAGCAGTTTTTTTTATACCCTTAAGCATAATTGGCGTTATATTTTACTGCGTTCTCTTATTATTTCTTTGCATGTGTGTTTGATTGTGACAGTGATTTTTCGTGTACCAAATTTTCTACATCTTGCCATGGGCTTTTCATATGCGAGGATTAATGTTATCCTTCTTATTGTGACTGTTTTGGGATTTATTGGTGCTAATTTTGCAAGGATACTTGCATTTTTCTTCTCACCAATCAAATTAATGAAAATCTTTTATATCCTAGTGGCTTTGTTTAGCTTGCTTTGGATGATGCTTGATGGAAATAAGCATTATTATGTATTGTGGGTTTATATTGCTGGATTTGTTTATGGTGTATTTGTTCGTTTGACTCCAATGGTGTTATATCGGGTTGTTGATTTTGATGTACATAATCGTTTAACTGGACGATATCTGGGAAATATTTTCGCTTATTCGGTTTTTGGTAGTTTGGCTGTGCTTTGTTTAGATTTATCTCGCGTGTATACTCATAATTTTCACAATTATGCTCCAGAGATAATTATTCTTGTAGTCTCTATATTGGGGTTTATTGCGCTTAAAATTTATACCAAGCATTTTACTCAAATTTAGATAACAAACTGCGGTAAAATACTGCTTTCAGCTAAAATTTTAATGAGTAAGAGAGAGCATATGTTAGTAATGAAATTTGGTGGTACCTCAGTTACCAACCCGCAAAGTGTAGCAGCAATAAATACCTTAGTTCAGCGTGAAATTAAACGTAAACCAATTTTGGTTGTATCAGCATTAAGTGGAATTACCGATTTATTAGTTAAACTAAGCCATAGTATATTAGCACATGAACAAGACACTCTAATTGAGCAAATTAAAGACAAACATACCCTATGGATTAATACTATTTTTGCAGATAATGAATCTGAGAAGCTTGCTGCACATAATACAATTGCAAGTTATCTGACTCAGTTGAAAAATCTATTACACAGTCATAATTTTGTCAATCAATTACAATTGCATGATAGCGTTGTTTCTTTTGGTGAAATGATGTCTTCTCACCTGATTAGTAAATATTTGTCATCCAAAGGTTCGCTAGCACAGCAAGTTAGTGCTACTGAATGTATTATCACTACCAAACATTTTGGCGGAGCCGATTTTATTGATGCTGCAACTAAAAAACACTGTAAAAAAACAGTTTTACCAATAGTTGAAAAAAATATTGTGCCAGTAATCACTGGTTTCATCGGTGCTACTCAAAGTGGTGAAACCACAATTTTAGGGCGCGGTGGTTCTGACTATTCTGCGGCAATTATTGGTTATGCGCTAAATAGCGAAGAGATTCAAATTTGGACGGATGTAAACGGTGTTTACTCTGCTGATCCCCGTGTAATTAGTGATGCCAAATTAATACCTCAGCTGTCATATCAGGAAGCTGCTGAGTTAGCGATGTTTGGTGCCAAAGTCCTTCATCCACGTACGATTCAACCCGCAGTTAAAACAGGTATTCCTGTGCGTGTTTTAAATACCTTTAATATTGAAAATTGTGGTACGCTGATTGAGCATAATGCAGATAATGATCATGGCTTGGTGAAGTCTGTTACTTGGAAGAAATCTGCTCCATTGATTAATATTTACTCGGCAAATATGTTTTTATCCAAAGGGTTTTTACAGAAAATCTTTGCAGTATTAGCTAATAAAAATATCTCAGTAAACATGCTTTCTGCTTCAGAAGTCAGTGTGTCAGTGACTTTAGATAACATTGGAAAGTTGGATGAGGCATTGGTTGAATTAAATAAATTTGCTAAAACTGATTATATTGAAGGGTTTGGTACTGTTTCTCTTGTGGGTGAAAAGATTATGTCAACACCAAGGATCATGCAGGATTTATTTGATATTTTTGATTCATCCAATATCGGTGTTCAAATGTTATCATATAGTGCCAGTAATATCAATATCAGCATGATTGTGCCGAGCGATAAAATAAATGAAGTTGTTCCAATTTTACATCGTAAATTTATCAACTAAAACTGGAGATTTATCATGGCGATTACTAAACCTAAAATCAATCCACAATTTGCTGACATTGTAATTGATAAACCAAATAAAGTCAAACTTGCCAAGCATTCGGCTGATTATAAAGTTAAAGAAGTTAAAAAAGCAGGTAAGAAAAAAGCGCATAGTTTTGCCAGTGAAGTTTTGGAGCAAAGCCGTGAGGCTTTGATTAGCGCCCATGAGAAGCTATGGGCATGTAAGAAATACGGTGTTCTGATCGTTTTGCAAGGAATGGATACTGCTGGAAAAGATGGGGCAATTCGCCATATTTTGAGTGGCGTTAATCCTCAGGGTTGCCGTGTCCAAGGTTTTAAAGTACCAACTGCAGAAGAGCACTCCCATAACTTTTTGTGGCGTTATCAAAAAGCAGTTCCGGCACGTGGTGAAGTTGTCGTTTTTAACCGTTCGCATTACGAGGATGTTCTGGCTGTCAAAGTACATCCGGAATATATGGAGCAGTTACCAGCTGAGTTATCGGTTGCCAAAAATAAAAAATTCTGGCAAGAGCGTTATGAAGATATCAATGCGTTTGAGCGTCACTTAGCGCGTAGTGGAATTGTAGTTTTAAAATTCTTTTTACATATTTCCAAAGAAGAGCAGAAAAATCGTCTTTTAGAGCGTTTGACTATTGAGGATAAATACTGGAAAATTTCGCCAGCTGATCTTAAAGAGCGGCAATACTGGGATGATTATACTGCTGCATATGAAGATTTGCTTTCTGAAACTGGACATGACCATGCACCATGGATAGTTGTACCTGCTAATGACAAAAAAATTGCACGGGCGATTGTGGCACACGTGATTGCTGATGCAATTAATGGGTTAGATATTGATTTTCCCAAGCTTAGCAGTGCAGAGATCGCTGAACTTAAACAGTCAAAAATTAATCTGGAAAAAGAAAAAAGTTGAACTACACTATAATTGCACTGAATGCGCTCAAGGATAACTATATTTGGTTAATTCATGATGGGCAGAATGCGGTTGCTGTTGATCCTACCGAATCTCATGTGGTTGAACAATATCTACAGCAGCATAACTTATCGCTTAAGGTTATTTTGTTGACCCATAATCATCCAGATCATACTGGTGGAGTAAAGGCATTGTGCGAGCGATATGCTCCTACGTGCATTGATAATTTTGTGCAACAGCTTGCAGACGGGCAAATGCTAAATCTTGCTGATTTAGATTTATCAGTTAAAGTATTATTAACACCTGGGCATACGCTAGAGCATGTTTGTTATTTAGTTGATGATAAACATTTATTTTGTGGCGACACATTATTTGGAATGGGCTGCGGGCGGGTATTTACCAATGATTTTGTTGCGATGTACAGTTCGTTGAATAAAATTAAAGTGTTACCTGAGTCAACTTTGTGTTATCCGGCGCATGAATACACCGCTAATAACTTACGATTTATTACTTCAGTTGACACTAATCATTTGTATTATCAGGATTATGCTAAATATTTGTTGATGAAACTTAGCAGTACGCAAAACTCATTACCAACAGTACTTGCTGACGAATTACACTACAATTTGTTTTTGCGCTGCAATGATCCTAAAGTTTGGGCGATGGTTGGTACAAAGTGTGGTGAATTAATCAGTGATGAAGAGAATTGTTTTGTGGCATTACGCCAGCTAAGAAATACTTTTTGAGGAATAGATTCATGCGAATTTTACATACGATGTTACGAGTGGTTGATTTAGACAAAAGTATTCAGTTTTATACTAACGCTTTTGGGATGAAATTATTGCGTCGCAATGACTACCCAGAAGGTAAGTTTACGCTGGCATTTATTGGTTATGGTGCTGAAAGTTCGCAAAGTGTGATTGAGCTGACTCACAATTGGGGCACCGCAAGTTATGATTTGGGTAATGCCTACGGTCATATTGCATTAGGTTGCGATGATATTTATGCTGCTTGTGAGATTGCCAAAGCTAATGGTGGTAAAGTGGTTCGCGAACCAGGACCAATGAAGCATGGTTCAACAGTCATTGCTTTTGTCGAAGATCCTGATGGCTATAAAGTAGAATTGATTCAGGAGTAATTTATGCAGCCGCTGGCCGAGTTATTGCGTCCTAAAAGTTTAGACGATGTTATCGGGCAGCGTCATTTAATTGCAAATGGTGCGCCACTTGCAAATCTAATCAGAAATGGCAAACTTCAGTCGATGATACTCTGGGGTCCTCCTGGGGTTGGTAAAACCACATTGGCTAATATTATCATGAATAGCTTTGATTGTTATGCAATCAAGCTGTCAGCTGTATTTAGCGGTGTCAAAGATATTAAGGATGCACTGGAAAAAGCCGAACAAAATGCCTTGGGTCTATTTGACAAACCAACTGTGCTTTTTGTTGATGAAATTCACCGCTTTAATAAGGCACAACAAGATGCCTTCTTACATCATTTGGAAGAAGGAAAAATTATACTAATCGGTGCGACTACCGAAAATCCTTCTTTTGAAATTAACAATGCTTTGCTCTCGCGAATGCAGGTTTATGTCTTAGAAAATTTATCGACTTCTGATCTTCAATTATTATTAACTAAAGCACTTAACTCTGTCGGTAATGTCAAATTAACATCCGAAGCAGGGCAATTATTAATTGATCTTAGTGATGGTGATGCAAGACGCTTACTAAATTTGCTGGAATTAGTTCTTAATTCTTCTACCGACTTATCAGAAATAGACGCAGCAACTATTGCGCAGATTGTGCCCAAAAATATTCAGCGCTTTGATAAAGGTGGCGAAGAGTTTTACAACCAAATTTCAGCTTTACATAAGTCAGTGCGTGGATCTAATCCTGATGCGGCTTTGTATTGGTTTGGGCGGATGTTAAGCTCCGGTGCTGAACCATTATACCTGGGACGGCGTTTATTGCGTATGGCATGGGAAGATATTGGTTTTGCTGACACCAATGCTGTAACGGTAGTCAATAATGCCTTACAAACTTACGAACGCCTCGGTTCTCCAGAAGGAGAAATCGCTTTGGCAGGAGCGGTGGTGTATCTGGCTGTAACTAATAAAAGTAATGCTTTGGAATTAGCCTATGGACGGCTTAAAGAATTTATGCAAACTGCTCGTTCAGAACCTGTGCCTATTCATCTGCGTAATGCTCCTACTAAACTCATGACCGAACTTGGTTACGGGCGTGAGTACAAATACGCGCATGATTTCCCACATCGTTATGTTCCAAATGAGCAATATTTTCCTGATGATATGTCGCCCGTGTCATTCTATCAACCGGGTGAGCAGGGATTTGAACAACGGATTCGAGAGCGTTTGGATTTTTTAGCTAGTTTGGATAAAGCATCACAATAAATTTGAAAAACTCAGACACATTAATGTCAAGTTATATAATATTTCTTACTAATAGATAATTCTTATAGTTAGGCTTCTCGATGAAAACGCAGCGCCAGTGGTTTAAAATTTTTAATGTGACTAGTGGTAATTTTTTTGAAATGTTCGACTTTATGGTTTTTGGCATGTTTGCGCATATGATTGCCAAAAGCTTTTTTCCAAGCTCTAGTCCTTATCTATCACTAATGCTTTCTTTTGTTACTTTTGGTACCGGGTTTCTGATGCGTCCGATAGGTGCGCTAGTATTGGGTGGCTTTATTGATAAATATGGACGTAAACGTGGCTTGTTAGTAACGCTAGGCTTAATGGCATTTGGAACATTTACCATTGCCTTTACTCCTGATTATTCACAGATCGGAGTTGCTGCACCGCTGCTGATTTTATTGGGGCGTTTAATTCAGGGCTTTTCTGCTGGTGCAGAATTGGGTGGAGTTTCGGTTTATCTATCAGAGATCGCTCCGGTTAGGCATAAGGGATTTTATGTTAGCTGGCAATCTGCCTCGCAACAGCTTGCGGTAGTTTGTGGTGCTTTGTTTGGCTTTGTACTGAATGAAATATTAAGTATTGAACAGATGGCAAGTTTTGGCTGGCGGATTCCATTTATTTTTGGTTGTTTAGTAATTCCCGTAGTGTTTTTTATGCGAAGTTATTTGCAAGAAACTGAGAGTTTTAAACAGGCTAAGCATCACCCAAATATTCATGAAATTATTAAAAGTACCTTGGCTAATTTTCCTTTAATCGCTGGCTGTTCAATGATGGTAATGCTAACCACCGTTTCATTCTACATGATTACTGCCTATACTCCAACCTATGCCAAGGATGTCATTCACCTATCTAGCGCTAAAGCGTTTTTTATTACCATGTGCATTGGCTTGGCTAATTTTATCTTTCTTCCGCTAATGGGGGCTTTGTCAGATAAAATAGGACGTAAGAAACTCTTGATTATATTCAGTAGCTTATTTATTTTAACTGCGTATCCTATGCTAAATTGGTTAGTGCACAATTCTACCTTTAATCATATGCTGGTCGTAGAATTATGGTTTTCTTTGCTCTACGCGGGCTATAATGGAGCGATGGTTGTGGCATTGACCGAAATTGTACCGGCAAATATTCGCTCGATTAGTTTTTCTTTTGCGTATAGTATTGCAACTGCAATTTATGGTGGATTCACTCCTGCTATTGCGACGAACTTAATTCATTTTACGGATAATCCAGCAAGTCCAGCATTATGGTTAACAATTGCCGGAGCGTGTAGTTTGATTACAGTGTTGATTTTAAGTAAGAAAAAATTACTCGATACTCATCGTCTTTGAATCTTGGGATTTCTTGGATTTCAAAAAAGACTCCTTATGTAGTTCTGTTACATTGCGTCGTCTTTTTTTATCAATACTTCGTACCCAAGAATCAAATACCACGACTATGGGTGAAAAACTAAAGATTATTATAGTAAAATACAGTATATTAACAGTTTAAATGAAAGAATTTATAATGAGTAAAAAACCAGCACAAAATCTAGCTACGCTTAATCAAGAGCTTAAAGAGTATCTTTATACTGGTTATGACCTGCATTTTGTGCATGGCTGGTTTAGCGCTTATCTCTCTGCTCCTAGTGATAGTGAAGAAGATTTGTTAATTCCAACTTATTTGATTTTAGATGAAGATAAAATCAAGGATGAGCAAAAATTTGCCTCTTTAGTTGATCGTTTGGTTGCTGTTTATAGTGAATTGGCTGATGCGATTTTTGAGAATAATAAATTAATTCGTCCTTTAATTGATTTTGCGCGTCCAAATGCTTTTGATCCTTTGAGTTTTACTCCTGAACAACGCCGTAATCTAACCATGTGGCTTTATGGTTATCTAACTGGTTATTTGGCAATTGGTGGTGATATAACTGAGTATGCAACGAATGAACAACTTTTAGAAGAGAAGTTTTTTCCGGCATTGTTCACTTTGTGTGTGGCTTTTTTTAGCCTTGCTGGTGAGTCTGATTTAGGTGAAGTCTCTGCCAAAGTAGCCGAAGACTTTGCTGAGTTACAAATTGATTTGAAATCGATGTGGGAGAGCGAAGAAGACGAAGATGATGTGGATGAGCTAATCCGTGACTCAATTGAAGAGCTGGATCTAGCAGATATAATTGGTGCCTTGAATGATGTGTTTTACGTTATTCGGGTGAGTGACGAAAGTCGTTTTGCTGCCAATGGGCAAAATAAATTATTGAACAAATTAGCGACCAGACATTAATTATTTTACAATTAACGGTGATAAATAATGAGTCGTGATAATGGATTTAAAGAGTATATCTTGAATGATGTATTAGTTCATTTGGGTAATATTCGTGCACGAGCTATGTTCAGCGGTTATGGAATTTACTGGCATGATGCTTTTGTGGCGCTAATTGCTGAAGGTGAACTTTATGCTAAAGCTAATGCTGATTTAAAAGTTAAATATTCTGCTCTTGGTTGCCATCCATTTAGCTATGCTAAGAGTGATGGAAAAATAACTGAGATGAATTATATGAGTGTTGATGAGGCCAGTCTAGAAGATCCGCGGATGATCAAGGCTCGTTTTGAAGAAGCTTTGGATGTAGCTTTGCAAGCGCCCAAAAAGCCGTCACGTAAAATCAATAAAAAACCAAAGCTGAAATAAAATAATAATGCAAAACAAAGCCAATAAAACCTGTCTTATGTTTGGAATTTTAGGGCTAAATATTTTACCTAATTCCAGTTCACGCCCAAGTGTAGAATCTCGAGTAGAAAATATAACTGCAGCACATCCAGCTGCTACTACCGCAGCATGCGCTACGCTTGCTAAAGGAGGTTGTGCTGCCGTCAAAGTAGTTAAAGCAGGTTCTACGGCGTTAACCACACATGAGTCAAATGAAAATAGCTCTGAGAAAGAATAAAGAGGTTTAATTATGCGCCAAGTCGCAATAATCGGCGGTGGTATATCAGCGTTAGCAACTGCGTACCTATTACAAGAAAAAGCTAAGAGTCAAAATATTGCTCTTGGAGTAAAGGTTTTTGAAAAAGAAAATCGGATAGGTGGCAAAATATGGAGTCGTCAAGAAGATGGTTATCTCTGTGAATGGGGACCGAATGGTTTTTTAACCAATAAACCGCAAACGTTGGAACTTTGTAAAAGCTTAGGTTTGAGTGAGCAATTGCTTGCCAGTAATGATAATGCACGTAAGCGTTTTGTCTATGCTAATGGAGTTTTACATAAATTACCGCATAATCAAATTGAGTTTTTAACCAATAGTTTGATTTCGTGGCGTGGTAAATTATGCATCGCCCGAGAGCTTTTTGTTGCTAAACGCGATTCAAAAAATGACGAGTCTTTAGCTGATTTTGCCAGACGACGACTTGGTGATGAGGCGTTGGCTAAGTTAATTGCGCCGATGGCAGGAGGAATTTTTGCCGGAGATCCGGAGCAAATGTCTTTACAAGGTTGTTTTCCGCGGATCTACCAGCTTGAGCAAGAATATGGCGGTTTACTCAAAGCAATGCTAAAATTAACTAAACAGCACCGTGTAGAAAAATCAGCTGGGAAAGTAAGCGCTTCTCCCGCTGGTCCGGGTGGTGTACTAACTTCTTTTGCCAATGGTATTCAGGTTTTGACTGATAAACTAAGTTCGGCTATTGGTGCAGAAAATATAATTTGTGGTAGTACAGTGACTGCTCTTAAGCGTACTCCGGTTGGTGGTTGGCAAATTTTACTTAAAGAACAAGCTTATTTTGCTGATGATGTAATCTTAGCTACACCAGCATACGCTAGTGCTGATTTGGTTTATAGTTTTGCGCCTAAGTTAGCTAGTTTATTGCAACAAATAAATTATTCTCCACTGGCAGTGGTTTGTCTGGGCTATGATGAGCGTGAAATAGATTGTGATGTGCAAGGTTTTGGTTATTTATTGGCACGCGGTGAAGAAATCCCAGTTTTGGGAACTCTTTGGGACTCAAGTATTTTTGCCAAACGCGCTCCCAATGGAAAGATTTTATTCCGTACGATGCTCGGGGGGGCGGTTCGCCCTGAACTTTTAAAGCTTAGCGATAGTGAAATTCAACAGCTAGTGCAGGATAGCCTAGCAACGATTATGAAAATAACTGCAAAGCCAGAATTAGTACGCATTTATCGCCACGAGCAGGCTATTCCACAATATCGTGTAGGGCATACTCAGTTAGTGGCACAGATTATGGAAAATGCAGCCCAGTTTAATGGACTGCATTTGAATAATAATGCTTATTCCGGTGTTGGAATCAATGATTGTGTCGCTGCAGCATATCGTATCGCAGACAAAGTTATTGCACAAATTTAAGCTGATTATTTAATGTCCATAGATTTTAACAATGATGATACCGGACAAAATAAGCAGATAACCTAACGCAGAAATTAAATTAAGCTGGAGTTCACCAAAAAGAATAAAGGCAAAAAGAACGGTAAAGATAGGATAACACGATTCAATAATTGCGGCAAGGGCTGCATTACTAGCGCTGATGCTTTTTAGAATTAATAAACTGGCAGCGATATAAACAAAGCTACTCAGAATAATCAAAGCTAGTTGTTTTGGATTGGCAAGTTTGTGCATGAAAGCATGAAAATCACCTCGCCAGATAAAATATACTGCTGCAACGCTAAATACCACGAAAGACTCAAATAATAACAATTCAACTGCACTAAAATGTTTAAGCGTTACTTGGTTGATAGTGTAACCAAATCCCCATAAAGCTGCAGCGCCTAATGCTAACCAGAACCAAGTCATCAATCCTACCCCCTAAAGCGTTATTCTATCATTTTTGAGATATATATTTGAATCCATGATTAAAAACAAGTGGCTATAATGTGCTAAAATTCGGACTAAATTATTTATGAATACAAGCAAAATGAGCAAATTAAAACTTAACTATCTGGAACAAATCCTGCAACAGTTAAATGATGGCGAGCGCGTACAATTTACTTTTTTTTACCGTCAACACCGCAAAAACATCTTAGTAGCATATCTATGGCTGATTTTTCTCGGTGTATTTGGTGCCCATAAATTTTATTTAAACAAACGCAGTGGCTGGCTATATCTGTTATTTTGTTGGAGTGGTATTCCAGCATTGCTAGTGTTGCTTGATTTATTTTTATTGCCATCGCAGGTCAATCGTCACAATCGTCAAATGGCATTAGAATTATATGAGCTAATCAAACAACTTAACCAGCAAAGTTCTAACTTACTTTTAATCGATAATAAGCTGCGTAAACGACGGATAAAACTACTGGAGTGGGTAGTGGTGTTACTCATTATTTTTACTGTAATTTTGCCGGGAATCGCTTATCTGAACATGCGCCTAACAGCTCACCATCTCGAAGTTCATTATAAAACCAATCAATTGGATGGCAGCCAAAGCGATAGCTATTTTGTATTGTAAGTTATATGCTAAAACTTCAACTGCCCAATAAAGTCCATCCACAAAAAAATCATCTGGCAAAATTTCCGCTTGGTGGCGATGCGCTGTTTATAGCTAATTTAGCTCGTGCTCAGCAAAAGCCATTTTTATATATTGTTAATGATGGCTATCAGTTACAGCGCTTAGTTGGTGAATTAAGTTTATTTGCACCTGAACTAAGACTGGCGGTATTTCCAGATTATGAAGTTTTGCCTTATGAACGTCAATCGCCATATAATGAACTAATTGCCGAGCGTCTTAGAACCTTGTGGCAAGTACAACATAAACAGATTGATATTCTATTAGTGCAGGCGACTACTTTACAAATGCTTTTGCCTCCGCAAGATTATTTTGCAAAGCGTGTCTTGCTGGTAAAGATAGGTGATCGTTTAGATAGCGAGCAATTGCGTAGCCAATTGATTGCTTCCGGTTATCAATGTGTACATCAGGTTTATGAAGCAGGCGAATTTGCGATTCGCGGATCAATTATTGATATTTTACCAATGGGCTCAAAACAGGCAATTCGGATTGATTTATTCGATGACGAAGTTGATAGTATTCAATATTTTGCCACTAAAACGCAATTGGTTATTGAGTCAGTAAACGAAATAGAAATCTTACCCTCACGCGAATATCCTCATGATCTCCAGAATGTTCGTCAAATGGCAGCGCGATTTATTGAATACTTTCCTAAACAGGCAGATTCAAATTTAGCTAAGGATTTAAAAAACAATGTTTTGCCCGCCGGAGTTGAGTTTTATTTGCCGCTATTTCATGTTACGTGCGCGGATTTATTTAGCTATCTAGATGATAAATGGCAAATAATTTATTCTCAGGATTTGTTGGCGCAATTAAACCTAAATTGGCAGGAAATTACTAAGCGTTATGAGTATTATAATTATCAATATCCATGCCTGAAGCCTACTGACTTATTTTTAAGTTCTGATAAGATCTTTGCAGCTCTAAAAGCTCATACAGTTTGGGAAATTGCGATTGAAGGTGAATATTATCAAGGTTTTAAAGAATTACCAGAGCTTGCGGCAAACTCCTCAAGTGATACTTCTTTTGCTAGATTAAAAGAGTTTAGTAAAAACAAGCAGTTAGTAATTTGTAGTGAAAGCTTTGGGCGTTTAGAAATATTACGCCAAAACCTTGCCTCTCAACAGTTAGTAAGTAAGATAACGCAGCGTTTTGATGAAGTCGGTAATGAACCGATAGCTTTATTGCAGGCAGAACTTTATCAAGGTTTTAGCTGTGGAAATTATATTTTACTTAACGAAGCTGATTTATACCCTAAGAGTCGCATTGTGCGCCGTAAAACCCGTACTCAACGTGGCAATTCGCAATTAGATAATGATTTAATCGTTCGTGATTTGGCTGAGATCAATGTCGGTGATTTTGTGGTTCATATCAACCATGGGGTTGGGCGTTATGTCGGTCTATCAATACAGAACATAGCCGATACTGAGTATGAGATGCTGGAGATTGAATATCAGAATAATTCAAAATTGTATATTCCGGTACAAAACCTGCATTTAATCAGTCGCTACACTCATCTCGAAGGTAGTCCGGTTGAGTTAACCAAGTTGGGTTCAAAAAGCTGGGATAAAATTAAAAGCAAGACTGAGCAGAAAATTAATGATGTTGCCGCCGAGTTGTTGGAGCTTTATGCCAAGCGTGAAATGCAGCAGGGCAATCGTTTATCAACTCCAGCAGAATATAATGAATTTGCTCATAGCTTTGGCTATGAGCCAACGATTGATCAACAAAATAGTTTTGATGAAATTATTAAAGATTTAGCCAATCAAAAACCAATGGACAGATTAGTTTGTGGTGATGTTGGTTTTGGTAAAACCGAAGTAGCAATGCGCGCGGCTTTCATTGCCGCGCTCAATGGTTATCAGGTAGCAATTTTAGCGCCTACGACCTTATTAACTGAGCAGCTTTATCAGAATTTTGTTAATCGTTTTGCTGGTTTTGCGTTAAATATTGCCGAAGTTTCACGTTTTCGTTCGCGCAAAGAAATTAGCCAAACCATGACGCTGCTTGCTGAAGGTAAAGTTGATATTATTGTTGGTACGCATCGTTTGATTCAAGATGATGTTAAATTTGCCAATCTTGGTTTGGTAATTATTGATGAAGAACATCGTTTTGGGGTTAAGCAAAAAGAGAAATTCAAACAATTACGTAGTAACGTTGATGTCTTGACGATGACGGCTACCCCAATCCCACGTACTCTTTCCATGGCATTGGACGGCTTACGTGATTTCTCAATTATTGCTACACCGCCGTCACGCCGCCTGGCGGTTAATACGCAAATAGTTCAGGATGATAATAGCATTATTCAGGAAGCAATTCTGCGTGAAATTCGCCGTGGTGGACAAGTGTTTTTCTTATATAACGATGTTGCAACTATTGAGCAAATGTATAATCGTTTGAGCGAACTAATCCCAGAACTTCGGATCGCGATTGCACATGGACAGATGCCAGAACAAGAGTTGGAACAAACGATTAAAGATTTTATTCATCAGCGCTATAATTTATTACTCTGTTCAACGATTATTGAAACTGGGATTGACATTCCCAATGCCAATACTATTCTGATTTACCGTGCAGATAAATTTGGTCTGGCACAATTACATCAACTGCGTGGGCGGGTAGGACGTTCGCATCATCAGGCCTATTGTTATTTATTGGTACCGGAAAGAATTACTAAAGATGCCGAAAAGCGTTTGGATGCAATTTTATTGACTACCGAGCTTGGTGCAGGATTTAATCTGGCGATGCACGATTTGGAAATTCGTGGTGCCGGTGAAATTTTAGGGGATAATCAGGCAGGTAACATCAAAGAGGTTGGACTATCACTTTACACTGAAATGCTTAAAAAAGCTATTCGTAAACTTAAACACGGTGAAAAAATAGACACAGCTAGCCAAGAAGAGCTAAATTGCGAAATTAATTTGAATGTTAGTACGATTTTACCCGTTGATTATTGTCAGAATATCCATGAACGTTTGGTTTATTACAAACGCTTGGCAAAAGCTGAATCTAATCAGCAAATTGAATTGGTTTATCAGGACATTATTGATAATTATGGTTTGCCACCTGAACCAGTCAAAAATCTCATCACTCTGCATCAGTTACGAATTGCTGCGGCTAAACTCGGAATTCAAAAATTAGATGCTGGCAATGCCTCAATTAATCTGGTTTTTATTGATAAGCCGCCGATTGAACCATTGCAAATTGTTCTGCTTTTACAGAAACTAAAAACTTGTAAATACGATGGTAAAAATAAACTAATCTGGACAGTGAAATCGGGTAGCCTAATTAATAAGATTAATAATATTGAATATATCTTGGCTGAACTTAGCGCTAAATAAGGATAGGTGAATATGTCTAAAGAGTTAGAATATAAAATAGTCACAACCAAACATGGTCAAACTGGCTATGTTAGCTTAGGTAATGGTCAGCCGTTAGTTATGCTGGTGGGATATTCTGGCAACTTACTTCATTGGAATAGTGAGCTAATTTACCGTCTTGCAGAAAAATTTACTGTTTATTTACCGGATAATCGTCGAGTTGGGCTCAGTGAGTCAAATAATGATCTTTCGATGGACGGACTTGCTCAAGACGTTGTTGACTTTATCGAAGCTTTGCGATTAAATAAACCATTATTATGCGGTTGGTCTATGGGTGGTATTATTGCACAAGCACTAGCTTATGAACGAGCTGACTTAATTAGCGGAATGGTGTTGATTGCTAGTCAGCCTGACTATAGCTATACTTTGGGCGGCTTACATACTTTGGTGCGTAATCTGCGTGAGCATCCGGGACGAGAAAATCGTGAGAAATTGACTGAGTTATTTTTTTCTGAGTTACCTAGTATTGAGTTTCGTAAATATTTAGCTAAATCAATTTTGCATATTGCTGGGTATGTTTATCCATATAATGAGCATGCACAACAGCTGCAAGACCATGCTGTCAAAAATTGGTTACAGCAAGCCGAGCAATTGGAACAACTTAGTATGCCAGTTTTAATCACCACGGCACGGAATGATATGGTTACCAAGCCCGAAGCAAGTTGGTATTTACATGCAAAATTAACAAGCTCCAAACTAATTAGTTACCCAACTGGTGGGCATTTCTTTATGCATAAGTACGCGGTAGAATTAGCTGATGAAATTATTAGCTATACTTTTCGTCTTTGAATCTTGGACTTTGTCCGATTTCAAAAAAGACTCCTTAAGTAGTTCTGTTTACACTACGTTGTCTTTTTTTATCAATCCTTTGCGACCAAGAATCAAATATTATGAGCATATATTTAACTATTCGCTTAGTGATCTGGAAAACCCAAGACTACTAAGATGCAACTACCATCTGCGATAACATTAATACCGTACTCATGACATTTTTGGATGGCAAGTTCACTTTGTGCACCTGGTTGCATCCAGATATTTGTGATACCTTTAGCATAAGCTTGGTCAACAATTTTTTCTGTTAAACTTGGTGGCGTGATAATTGAAATACTTTTAACTTCATCTGGTAATTCAGCTAGGCTTTTATAACAATTAATCCCTTCAATTATAGTTTCCACAGGATGAACCGGATAGACGGTTTTATTGTTTTGCTGATAACAACGTAAAACCTTATTGCCAAATTTATCACGATTAGTTGATGCTCCGACCACCGCGTAAGCATTGGACTTAAAAAATAACTCAATTGCTGATTGCATGTCATTTTTCCTTCTAAAGATTTAGAGATTCTGTATTTAGAGTAGCAAAGATTACTTAGTTCTTCATTAGAGATACCCTGTAATTGTAACTTAAGTACATATCTAACATCAAATTGAATCTAACCTTTTTATCTCAATTTTTAGATAGTGTCGTCAATTATTTAAATATTTGATAAAATACGGTAAATTAATTTTAACCGGAATCAAAAATGTCAGAGTTGCAACACCGTCATGATATGT
>RXJX01000040.1 GCA_003963245.1 Neisseriaceae bacterium | reverse complement strand
ATATCCAGCCAGGAAATCCCCAGCAAAATGGTTATGTCGAGCGGTTTAACCGAACTATGCGCTATGAATTACTAAATCAATGTTTGTTTGAGAGCATTGAACAAGTAAAACAACAATCCACTCAGTGGCTCTGGATGTATAATAATGTGAGACCACATATGGCAAATGGTGGAATACCACCTGTATTTAAGAAGTAATTATTTAAGCCGTAAATAATCTATACTTTTAAATTGCTCTAAAAACGGGAGTATTACCTGAAGTATAAAAGATAGTCAAATAATATAAGTGCCAAATTAAATTAAACAATATAATGAGTTAGAAAGTATTTAATAAGAAAATTTCAGAATTAAAACAAGATCATCTTTTGAAATAAAACCGTGAGCTTTGGTTACTCACGATTTATGTATTTTTTCTATGGGCAGTCTAAAATTAGTAAATTATATATCTATAAAATCAAAGTATTTTAACTTATTAGCCAATATTTTCTCAGTCATACCACGTCTATAAATATACTCAATTCCAGCAAACAACTGCCTGAGTTTATCAGCAAAACCATCATCAGTAAAATAAATCACTTGCTTGATGATCCCTCGTTCTTTGATGTCCATGTATTGCCCGATAATCTCCTGATAGCGTTTTCTAGTTTTGATAGTCCTTTCATATTCAATTGCTACCTTGTTACCATCAGGATTGATACAGGTGTAATCAGGGATTTTAGGTACTTTTTCGCCGCGTTTTCTGAGGATTCTGGTTAAATGCCATGAGCTTTGAAAGCTGTGATAACCTTGAGCTTCAAGCTTAAACCTGATTTGTTGTAGTTTTAGATCATGGTAAATCGTAGCAGCATTAACTTTGCTTACCTCACGCAGTTCTGGCAATTCTTCGTTAGTGACCATCGCAAACATGATTCCGGTATTAGTTGGCTGAAATACTGAAATCTTGCGGGCTAAACCAATATCAACCTCAAGCTTGGTGAGATAGTTTTTCTCACATAAATGCTTGGTTAGGCGGATAGCGGTTTGCTTAGGTACATTTAGCAAGAGCGCTAGATTCTCAAGACTGGAATAGTTTTCCTCAATTAGGAATCTAAGGGCTTTATTGATTCGTTGATTAAAGATTGCCATTTTAGCCGTATGTGGCAATTTAGAACAGGTAATCAGATTTGCTGGTGCTGGCTTTTTGGTTTTGACTGCTTCCACTGGTGCCGCTAGTGCTGGATTGATTATTGTCTGCATGATGTTCTCCGTTTAAAGTATTGGTTTGCGGAATTTCAAAAGTTTGGTGGTGTTTCCGATTAGGTTGATTATTCTCATTGCTCTCGTAATCGCTAGCTTCAATGAGTTTGATTAGCTCCTTACCATTCACTGCATCATTAACTTTAACCGGACTGGTTTTGCATAATGACGCAATGGTACTGCGATAGGACAGAGCAGAGCAGAATACGGCTTCAAACTGTTTCAGGTTTAAAATCATGTTTCTATCAAAGTAATTGCGCTCGGATTGAGTTAGTCTGGTTTGTTTATCGAGCTTCTCAGAGTTGAGGCTATTCCGAGTTACAATTTTCTGTTCTTCTTCAATCTGGATTTTGCCTGTCATATCGGATAGGTAATCTGCGGTATCAATATCATCTGCCCGATAAAATAGCTTATTCTGACTATTACCAAAGACAGCTCCTTTTAAAAACTCTGGATCTAAATCTGTGGGTGCACCACGTAATAACTTCAAATCCTGAATTGCACTAACAATCTTTAATCCCCAGCCAAGGCTAACAGTATAGCTTTCAGCTACAAACCTCGAGATATGCGCCACCAGTTCATCAGCAAATACGGTGATGTTTTGTTCTTTCGCTCCACTACGATCTGCGGCATTAGAATAGTTGCGCGCTAATTGCACCACGCGGCAGAGGATAAAACGCTGGATTTTCTTCATGGTTTCATCGAGTAAATCCCCAACGATATAAACACAGCCACCGCCAGCAACTAATTCCGAGAGTGATTTACCGTTAGCTGCATTAATTGAAGCAATGTTGCAAAGCTTGTTTAAATCCGAAACGGAGGATTTATACTTATCTGCATAACGGCTTAAATCGTAGTCACGGCATAACTCAGTCAAGCTTTTTGCGCTACACTCTAAACCGCTATTTTGCTCACAGATAAAATTAGCTAAGTTTTCTAAAAACTCCTGCTCATTCTTACGATAAACATCCGATTCAGAACCCATCTCACGCTGTGAGAATGACTCAACTAAGCAATTCTTTAAATCACGACTTTTAAAGTCAGCAATCAAGTTAATTTGTGGCACATCTTGAGTTAAGTCAATAAAAGTATAAGGGACGCCTAATTTATCGCACTGCTCTTTGAATATATGCGGCATATACTTATCACCTTTAGGATCTAGGAATATTACCGTTTCACCAAGCATTAAAGATTGGATACCGAGATATTGCATGGCAACCCCTTTACCGCTACGAGTAGCCCCAACAATTAGAAAATGGCGTTTATACCAATCATCCATATTTTTAAGGTAGATGGGTTTTACTTGCTCATCTAAACCAATAAAAAAGCCTTTCTTCAAATTAACAAACTTTAACGGGTTATAATTAGGAATTGTAGGTAATTCCTTAGCCATATAGCGAATATCAGTTTTAGAACCACGGCGCACACTACTTTTAACCGTAAATCGACTAAACAACAAACTAAACTTAGCTTGAAGTTTACGTGCTCCGTAGGTAGTAAAGGCTACCCCCGCAATAAAGCAGCATCCCCATGCAACCATTTTTAAGCCCATCGGATAGGCTTCTGGTACAACCATGGCGGCGGGAATAATGGAAAGACTCGCAACCGACATTATTCCCGCCCGCACAGTATAGCCAGCTTCAGATTTAAGCTTGAATAACTGCGGTAGATTATAAGACAAGCCACCAGCTACAACTAGATAGCCCATGTTATTCATTAAGTAACCTGTAGCAACCGAATACTCCATTAGTTGATTAATTGATTGTAACATGATCATGTTCTCCTCGAATACGTTGAATAAGATTAGCAATAGCAAAACCAAAGATGCAGCCAATTACATAGTTGCCAATAAGATTGGCCACTATGTAAAACTTGGCAGAATGTAAAGCTTCGCTAAAACTCAAGTCTAATGAGTTGCTGATAAAAAATGCAGTTAAGATTGCCAGAATTGAGATTACTGCGTGCGGTATCCGCTTTATGGCAAAGGGCATTAATGAGATTACTCCGGTAATAAAGCCAATCAATAAACTGTGTTGTAAGATAAAATCAACTGGCTTAGCTGTAAGCAGCTTGTATAAGCCATCCATTAATTGACGATTTAGATTGTCCATAATTAACTCCAAAAAAGTAAGATAAGAAATAACGAAACAATAAAATTAAAATAAGCAATAAAAACCACAACCTCCACCCCCCATAACCTAAGCAAATCCGCGAGCCAGATTTATGCCGAACCAGACAAACAAAAAGCAAGCGTCCAGCGCAGATTTTTGTGCGTAGCTCGGCAGAACGAACAGCCCCAGCTGTGAGAGCAAGGATACTTCCCCAGAAGTAGCTGCCGCGGTTCTGGTGAGAAACATCCCCAGATGTTACGAACGAGGAACAAGTTTGCCCCAAGCAAAGTTGTGACGACCGCTAAGCAACGAAACTTCCCAAGAAGTTGAGAGCAGAACAAATTGCCCACAATTTGTGGCGCGGGTGCGCAAGCCGCCGTCTTAGTGCTCGCCCCAGCGAGGCACGAGACCAACCGATTTATGATTGGCGTCCAGCCAACCGAAGGCAAGCGGTAGCGCAGTCAAGAAATAGGTTGGTCTCGTGCCGAGCGAGACGGCGGCAGGTGAATTGTAAGTAATTGCAGCGTCCAGCAAAATTGCGCCACAAGAGGACGAAGTCCTGCATAGCAAGCTCCCTAGAGCTTGCTAATGCTACCTTGCGTGGGTGTGGATGTCCAAGGAACACCCTAAGCAACTGACGACAGTCAGACCCAATATGCAAAAATTGTATATTGTCTGAGCATATTAACCAGCCATTTGACTGATATGAATGTATGTGGTGCATAATACAATCTTCATATACAAATAACTGGTTAATTAGGCTACAGAAGATATTAATGATGACGAATCATCATTAATAGACTGATCAACTAATGGGATTCCAGTATGAACTTCATTCTGTAAAATGTAGTCAGCCCAAGACACATAATTGACAAAAGAACCATTTGCATTCTTGTCTTGAGACATAAATAACTTATGATGTAAGTCAATTGTGCGAATCTCATTAGTAGTTAGCGGCTGGTTGTTTTTAGGGTTGATACGCTTTTTATAGCAACTCAGGATATAGCGAGCAAGCTGCGTTTTTTCCGCAGGAGATTCGGGAATGATGTACTCGGGATTACTAAAGCGATGTGGTTTAACAGTCTTTACTGATTGAGTGACTACAGCTTTTTTAATGTACATAGCTGACGGCTTCAAGAGCCATTTATAACCAGCTGAAATTGTATCGGTGATCATTGAACAGATATCATAACCATCAGATTTTAATTTGGCTAGATTTTGCAAATTGGTTTCAATTTGCAGCACAGTGATAGATTTTTGTTTTGAAGTAATGTACTCCGCCCAGCGTGAAATAGCTGATTGTTCATCTTCATTAAAAACAAGTTCTAGATTTTTAGTGATTTGCAACCAAACAGAACCACCACCCCCATTTTCTTCCTTAGGGGGTAAGGGGGTATTATTTCTAATATCTGAACTCTTATCTCTATTCTCTTGTTGGACATTGTCTTGGACAAAGTCTTTTTGTGTCTTTGAATTGTCTGTTAGTTGTTTGGGTTGATTTTTAAGGTTTTGGCGGTACTCACGTTTTTTAGCAGCAAATTCAGTTTCTGAACCTAATAATGCGTTTACTTCATTCATGTATAAAGTACCATCATCAAGAGTGCTCATTAAACCAAATTTAATGAAAATGTCGATTGCACTACGTACAGTATCAACATTACTATGTGTGACTGTAGCCAACATTTGTGGATTGTATGGAATTACATCCTTTACGACTAGGCGACCATCTGAGTTAATTGCCTTCATCATAAATTTAAGTAATATGAGAACATATTCCTTGCCGTTTGGCAAGCTTTCGATAAGTTGAATTTCTTCACGTTCGAAGAAATTATCTTTTAATTTTAACCAATAATATTTTTTAGGTGAAACTTTATTTGGCAACATATTTAATATCCCTTTATTAAAAGTGTTACCAAACCTAATTAAAAATGAAACATTTAAATGAATGAAAGTTTATTAATCTCTGCTATGCCGAAACTAGGATCTAATTTTGCATATCGTTGAGTCATCTTGGGTGTAGAATGATTCATTAATATTTGTATTTTATACAAAGGAGTTCCATTGATTGCCAAATGGCTCGCAAAAGTATGTCTAAAAGAGTGAAGAACAATTCGATGTCTACGATCTTCTGAATTAATTTCTTTATTAAATAATTCGTCCAATATGGGCTTTAGATTCTCCTGAAAATATTTCTGTCCTAGCGGATAATTAGTTAATTTACTTGGGAATATATACTCATTTAGTCCTTTACCTTCTACGAAGTTTTTTAATTGTACGCTTATTGATTCGCTGAAATACCCACAGTATCTAGCACCGCTGCTTCCAGAGGAAATTTTTTTGTAATTATTTAGTATAATTGTTTTTGTTTCAAAATTAATGTCTTTTACTTTAATATGTCTTATCGTATCTAGTCTACCGCCAGTTGAGAGACATAATTTAACAAACATATCAATAATAGGTTTGTCTGCAATCTTAGTTTTTAGCTCCTCAATTTCGAGTATAGTCAGGAATCTCTCCCTTGAGTTCTCAATACCTTTTATTTTCTTGATGATAGGTTTTATAGAAATTAATTTTTTCTCAATACCAAGATTTAGTATTGCACTTAATAATGTTAATACACTATTAATGGTGCTATCTGAAAACCTAAGATTTCTTAATCGCTTTTTATGGTCGTTGATTTCCTCATTGTCAATAGTTTCTGGGTCACGATTTAAGAAACATGAGAGATGATTTTTTAATCGAGACTCATCATTTTTGATGTTTTTTTCAACACGCTTGTTTTTCTCGACTTCTTCATCTGTTAATTGATAACTGGCATTTATTGTGATCAGCTTTTCTTCTCTCATATGAGTGAAATATATTTGTGATAAATCCAATAAAGTGATTTTTTTACTTCTGCGATTTTCAACTTTTTCACCTTGTTGAACTCTGTGAGCTAATTCAATGCTTTTAGATTTTGCATCAGCTTGTGTAATTCCTTCGCTTTGATTCCCAACTCGGAGTCTCTTACGAATTGGACGACCATTTTTATCTAAGTGATTTGGATCTAAATAACAGGCAAAATATGTAATGTCACCATTCTTTTTGGTATACATTTGAACATCTGAGCCATATTTTTGTGAGGTTGATAATTTTGTCATGATTTATCCTAAAAATTGTACTTTTGTACTTAATTTTTCTTATACATGACAGGATTTTAATAGGAAATGTGTGATAATTAAAATAGTAACATACTGAAATGACTTCATTTGTCGTGTTTTGTCTGATTTTGTCTTGAAATGCCGAAAAGCTAAACTATAACTCATAACCCGAAGGTCGTTGGTTCAAATCCAGCCCCCGCAACCAATTAAATCAAACTCTCGTATTAAAAAACACAAACATTAAAACTTCTATCTCTCCATATTATCACCAACATTGTTAAAGTTGATGTTTTTTTAGTTCATCTTTTAACTGTATTTTCATCTACAGAAATTTTAATAATAGCCTATCTAATAAAAACATATGATGATGCAAAGCATAAATTACCTCGTTACATTTAATTATTCTCATTTGCTGCTCATTTTCAGGAATTGATTGGAGAGCTTAACATGAAAAGAAGAACTAATCCAATTTGACCTACTACCTAAAATGAATTATAGAATGCAACGGCAAAGGGTACAGCTAAACCATTAATTGTCTGAGCATCTTGTTGAATACACTGAGTCAATATTTCACCGCTATCTAAGATTGGGCAAGTTGTTATTTTACTAGCAGGTGCCAAGAAATTTAAGTCTTTTAATGGAATAAATACCAGTCCTTGATTGATACCAATTTGAGCAGTTGTAAGCTTAGTTGTGGCTAAATTTGGTCCAGTAGTTTTACATGATGCGTAACTCGTATCACAGCGTAAAGTGCCAATATAATTTTTGCTAGTATTCAGATTATCTCCGGCTAGAATTATATTATTGTTAATCAGACCAATTCCAGTCAATGAAGATAATGGATTAAAAGTATTCGGTGAACTCTCTACTCTACAGTCGGCTACATTGCTATTACAACTGATCGTCCCTGTGTTTAAAAAAGTTGTTACAGGGTGAAATAGAGTAAAAACATTATTCTCATTGGCTGTTAAGGGTGCTGCATAATTTGTACCAGTTGCTGAGATATTATTCGCGGTACAGTTGGTGATATCATTTGATTGATTAAGGTTGCAACTATAAATTAACGAGCTAGATGGAGTGCTGTTTTCCGCGCTAATATAGAGTTTATCACCACTAATACTTATATCTTTTGGCGAATGAAGATCATTGATAGTTAGACCTACAGACTCAGCTGTATATCCGTGGCAACCAAATAGTGCTGTGGTTTGTGTGTTTATCGAGCATTCCCAGATAGGGTATTGCGCGGAACCTTGTATGTCTAGTACATATAGTTTAGTTCCACTCGTTGCAATGCCTGTTGGTGAAAGTAGATTGTTATTAAAATAGCTTTCTGAGGTATAGTTGATACAATTAATCAATTCTCCACGGGGTTTAGCGATACTGCAACCTATTACACCTGATTTCCCTACATTCATGTTAGAAATATAAATCGTTGAATAAATAGGTTGAGTTACATTTACCCATATGTAACCCAAATAAGTGTGTGATTCTATACTACTATTGTTTACAGGATCGGCGAATAAACTTAATTTATAACTTCCATTACTTAGTTGGCTTTCAGTTTGAATAACTAAATAAGAGTTACTTTCATTTGTACTATTGCTTATTTGTAATTCAGGAGGAAGGAAACTTCACTTGGAGAGGCTAGAGTGTTTGCTTGAAGTATTTGAATGTTTGGATTATCAGTATATAACTTAATTGCAAAATTAGCGTTACTTGAAAGGGTAAATTGCCCATAAGATTCTTGTCCAGCTGCTACTGTATAATTGTTGGGTCCAGATAGTTTTGCATTATTGGCGAAATTATATCCTGTAAAAAGGAATTCTGTGTTAGTTGTATTATTGCAATTACCAGAGCTACATGAAGATATCAGAAATATAAGAAATAACACACTGATTATTAGTAAATTTTTAATAATAGCATTCATCTGTAAGATCCAAACTCAATATTAATTTAGTAAGATGTGTTTTACCTTATAATGCTTAATTGGATACCAAAGAAAATAATATGAACTTACAAATATTTACTTGTATTTATCTTATGTGGGATATTCCTAGAATGCTTGAAATCTGGTGCGTAGATTTAGTAAAAATATCTGCCGTGAATCACGCATTTATGTTAAGCTCTAGTCAGTAATTTTGTTAATTTTAGAGAGGATCTAGATATGTTAGGTAATGTAAAAGGAAAAGTTACGTTAATTACAGGTGCTGCGTCTGGTATCGGTAAACATATGGCAGAAAAGTTTGCTGAATATGGTTCTGCGATCGTTATTGCTGATTTAAATTTAGATTCTGCACAGTCTGTTGCTGATGCAATTAAAGCACAATACAATGTGGAAACTTTAGCCGTTGCTATGGATGTGACTAATGAAGAGCAGGTTAATGCAGGAATTAAGGCAACAGTAGCTAAATTTAACAAATTAGATGTAGTTATCTCTAATGCAGGGATTCAGACTATTGCTCCGATTGTTGATTTTGAAACTAGTGCATGGAAACGTTTGATTGATATTCATTTACATGGTACATTCTTAGTTGCCAAAGCTAGTATGCAACAGATGATTGCGCAAAAAACTGGTGGTCGTGTCTTGGTAACAGGTTCAATCCACTCGGTAGAAGCTTCAAAAAATAAAGCTGCCTACGTTGCAGCTAAACATGCGCAATTAGGTTTTGTGCGTTCAATTGCCGAAGAAGGTGCACCACACAATATTTCTGCTAATCTAATATGTCCTGGTTTTGTAAGAACTCCATTGGTTGAAAAACAAATTCCGGAACAAGCTAAGACTTTAGGAATTAGTGAAGAACAAGTTATTAAAAATGTAATGCTTGGCGATACAGTTGATGGTGAATTTACTACTTTGGATGATGTTGCTAATGTTGCATTATTCTTAGCTGGTTTTGAAACTAACGCTTTAACAGGTCAGCATGTATTAATCAGCCACGGTATTGGCATGTAAATTATAGTTAGAAGTAGCCTGTTTAGGCTACTTTTTTATTCATCGCTCTGCACAACTTATTATCTCCGCATTTGTTTCTGATCCCATACGCTTATAACACTCAACGATTATATTTTTCTGATTTAACCTAAGTAACAACTTAACTAACCATATATAAAAAAGCTATGTTTCGCGGTGTAGATTGTAACGTTTATGCGAGAGTTTTTTAATCATTAAATACTAACTACTTCTAAAACCATTTTCAGATTCAGGGAAATTAATTAGACCACTTTGTGTGATCTGACTACACTCAATAACAGTTAAGATCGGGTAGTATAAGAGATTTTTGGTGTTTGGCAAGCGCTGCTGTCATTTATGGCTATTGTTGAATTGATTATTGCGAAGTCTTCTATATGAAAGATTTAAGGTTTTTTCAGCGCGGATTAACATAAATAGTTTTTCCAATTGCCATTGTTCATTTTATAGCCATTTGATTATTAATAGCCTATTAACCACGCCTATGATTGTCTGGTAACCAAGTGCTATATGGTTCTTTTTGTGGTTTTTTATGTAGGCGAATAATCTCAAAAATAGCGGCAACAAGCCCGATACTATAGGCGATTACTAGCGCTGGAACTACAGCTATAGCAAGGATAAGTAAAAATAAATACAGCATAATAGTTCCTCATAAAAAGCTTTGCAATTGTAACATAAATTATAAATAAAATAGCAGGTTAAATTGGTTAGTTCACTTTTTTAGACTCAAACATGGTAGCATCAATCTTAGTGTTTTAGTACCTTTTATGATATAATTTATTAGTTAAATCAGTGAGGGTAAGCACGATTTTAAGCACTTCCGACAAAAAGAAATATGCTCCAATTCACATAAGTGACTTATGCTAAGTCACGCCAAACAATTATAAATTCGCATTTAAGAAAGACAAAATGAATATCAGTTCAATCATGCATAAATTAAAGTATGAGATATTAAAAATATGGATTCTATCGTTCTATTTTACGGTGTTTTTTATTGCCATTAGCTATTTTCGTTTTGCAATACTGAAAACTGCGCAAGTTCCATTTACCGATTTTGGTTTGGGTGCGGTGAAGGCAGTGATTTGCGCTAAATTTTTACTGGTTAGTCAAGCTATATATCCAATTAAGCTAAATAATGGTAAATCAATGCTATTACATATTCTGGGTCGTTCACTACTCTATGTTTTGCTGGTAACAATCCTTATCGCAATTGAAGAAGCTACTATGGCAAAATTTCATGGTAAGAATATTTTGGACTCAATAACCGGACTAAGACCGGGATCCATTCATATATTTTTCTCACTAGCTATATTGTACTGGTTGATGGTGGTACCGTATGTGGTATTTTCTGCGATTTCGCAGTCAATCGGTGTAAGTTCTTTACGAGCAATTCTTATGGGTTATAATAAACCTAAATTATGATAAAATTTAAAACAGGGCATACAGATGTTGCAACTTAATACTTTTCCACGGCATGAATTAATTCTCCATCCTACATCAATCACGAAATTAAACAGAATTTCTGCAATGCTCGGTGGGCCAAACATTTATGTTAAACGTGATGATACTAACTTTTTAGGCGGCGGCGGAAGCAAATTACGCAAGCTGGAATTTTATTTAGGTGCTGCAAAACAAGCTGGTTGTGATACGATTATTGCGATGGGAGCAATGCAGTCAAATCATGCGCGGTTATCCGCTGCTGCTGCGTTGTCTGCCGGGTTTGATTGTGAAATTATCCTTGGACGTAAGGTGCCTCGTGATGATTCTGATTATCTTCATAATGGCAATTTATTGCTTGACCGGGTAATGGGCGTGATTATCCATGAAGCTGATGCAAGCTCTGATTTGATGGTATTGGCTTTGGAGCGTAAGGCAGAATTAGAAGCTCAGGGTAGAAAAGTCTATATTGTTCCTTTTGGTGGTTCTTGTGCATTGGGTAGTTTAGGTTACGTTTACTGTGCACTTGAAATTGCTGCCCAAGAACAAAATATGGGTGTTAATTTTGACAGTATCGTTTTGGCTAATGGTAGCAGCGGAACACATGCTGGCTTATTGGCTGGTTGTGAATTGGCAGGAAGTACAGCCAAAGTTATTGCTTATAATGTATTAAAGCCTATTGCAGATACCTTGCCCGTTACTCGACAAATTACACAGGAAATATTTGATTTGCTACAAAGCGAAAAATTGGTTGATGATAGTCGTATTTATTTAGATGACTCATATCTCGGTGCTGATTATGGTATTCCTACGGATGATATGCGTGAAGCTGTCAGGTTGATGGCTCATGAAGAAGGTTTATTTCTTGATCCTGTATATAGTGGTAAAGCATTTGCGGGGCTTGTGGCAGATATTAAATTGGGTAAATTTGCCGGACAAAAAAATGTGCTCTTTATGATGACTGGTGGTGCACCGGGTTTATATGCTTATCAGTCTGAATTTTAGCTTTTAACATAAAGATTGGAGTAAATAAAACTCTTTGTTTTATGCGTTGTTTTTATATTTGCAGTATTTAACTATCTGTAGTAGTTAAAAAAATAGCACCGATAAAATCGGTGCTATTTTAGTCTACATTGAGACTACAGACCTAGCATAGTTGAGATACCATTGGAGATAGTATAATTATTTAACGAATCCCAATTAGAATCCCAGAACATGAAGCCACGCGGAGTAATTCCGTAACTGGTAGGCATTGCCGTGTAGAAACCTTGAAGTGGAGCCATTCCACCATAATAAGAAGCTCCTCCAGCTGAACTTGAAGCTATTGTTCCTACGATCAATTTACTAACTGGAACACCTACAAATCCAGATATTTGGTTACCACCTGTAACTGTCGATGCATTGGCTAAATTAGCCCATGAAGCATAATTACATTCAAAGAATTCTGTTGTAGCAGGATTAGTGTAACCACAACCATTATTATAGTCTTGCTGATAGACTAATGAGATTGAGTTCAGCGAGTTTTGTAATACTGGTACAAAGAAATTCCATGCTCCGACAGCGTTACTAGCTGTAGCAGAAGGAACAGATGATACATTCTGAGCTACTCCAACATTTTGTGGCGCAATGGTAATAACTGCTGATTCACCCAGATATTGTCTTAACAGGTTGATTGCATCTGCAACTTGTTGTGGGGTTGCAGTACCATTCTCAATATCAAGATCGACACCACTTAGATTATATTGCGCGACTGCTTGCTGTACAGATAAAGCAAAAGTATTGGTATTTGCAAAAACTGTTGTCCAGCTAACATTTGCACCACCAACCGAAAGCGTTACAACTTTACCTGAGTTTTGCCAGCTTTGAACCAGAGAAGTTGGGAAAACTGGATCAACTGCGATGGAACCACTCTGATTGGTATTGGCAAATGCCATAATCACATGTGTTGCGGCTGCATTAACATCATTGCCAGCAGATTGACCACAGTAATCATTGGTGAAACCACACCAATATTCTCCCATAATTTTAGATGTATTATTGGTAATTCCATAATTAATCAACAGTGGAGCACTATCGTATATCATTGTCGTGCTGCTTTTTGCTGTTGCACTGCTAGGAGCGTAAGTTACATTTAATGAACAAATAGCGCCTGGAGCTAAAGAAGAACCACAAGTACCAGGTGTTACGCTTAATCCACTAACCGCCGTAGTATATGATACTGCTGTTGGCAAAGTAGCAGCAACAGAACCAAGGTTTTGTACAAAAATTGTTTGGGTATTTGTTTCACCAATATTTGCAGCAACACCTAAAGTTGTTAATTGAGCTTGACATAAGCTGTCAACACAATATTGTAGTGTAGAGGTTGCCTGAGTATTTACCAATGTCACAGTTTGTCCTGCATTAGCTGAAGTTAATGTATTTGTCGGACTGAATGATGAAGAGTACCCTGCGACTGCACTCGGAGTTAAAGTTATAGTGTCATTACTTAAGAAAGTATAAGAACCTGAACTAATACTGTCTGTTGCATAAGAATAATAGTTTGTATCAGATCCATAAGCAACTGTCTGACCAGCTTGTGGGTTTTGCACAGCTAAGTTCACTGTATACAACTTATCATTAGGAACTATTTGATAAGCATTTGAGTTTACAGTAGTTGAAGAACCATTTACTACAAAACTTTCAATAATTGGTGAGTAATAAACGCCAGATTTTGGATCTGCTAAACCTTGAATTTGTAAAGTATAGGTTTGACCACTAACTAGAGCAGAACTACTTATAGTTTGTGTTAACGCTGATTTAGTGAATTGGATACCAGTTACTACCGTTGCACCAGATGAATCTAATATTTGCGCATAGACCGTATTATTTGCGAATTGGGCAGGAATATTAGCAGTATTTAGGTCTAGCGTAACTTGGTTGATCGGGTTTGAAGTGAACCCAAAAGAAACATTGCTGGTGGTTGTAGCTCCTGCTGTAACATTCGTACTTGCCGGAGAAACGTTAGATGTGATTGTTCCAGTAGTAACACTTGGAATTGAGCTTGCTACAACGTTTACTGAGTAATTGCCGGGAGCTAGATTAATGATATTGTAGTTAGCTGTACTTGAAGTGTTGGCATTGAGATATTCAGTTGCTACAACTTGATTTGATTGTGAAACTACATTAACCTGAAAATTACAGTTTGTTGCACCAGAACAAACGCTGCTTAATCCAGAAGCACTTAGATTTAAGGCTAAAGTACCTGTTGTTGCAGGTGGTGGAGGTGTAGCTCCCGCAATTTCAACGCTTCCGATTGTGAAACTGCTAATTGATTCACTTATACCAAAATTAGTTGTGATTGTTATTTGCGCTCCCGGTGCTAACTGTGCCCATGAACAGCCACTACCTGTACAAGTAGGTGATGTTATTGTTAATGATGGATTAGAAGTCCCACCACCGCTGTATGTTACCGGTGACCACGGGCTTCCACTTACGGATGCACTAGGGCTTATGCTAGTTGGGATATTTGCACCATTGAGTTGTGCATTATTAAAGACAATTTGTGGGCTAAACGCTTGTGGAGTACTACAGGTATTTGTGATTCCTACAGTTACATAAGCGGAAGACCACCATTGGCTACTAGTATAACTTTCAATATAGTTTTGCCCATTATTTTGGGTTGTTAGTTGGATACAAGAATTGCCTGTTGATGCCAGCAATGCTTTTTGTAATCCATTTCCTGCGGTATTTTTTGTAAATATTGTTTTTGCTGAAACAGGCGTTCTTACCTGACTTTCTTCGGGAACATAAATCGTTTGTGTATTTGTATTGTTACCATTGCTATTGGAAGAACCCCCTGAGGTACAACCAGCTCCCAAGGCACATATTGAAGCAAGTAAGCTCCAAAGGGTTTTATTGTTATTCATAAATAATTTATTTTCATTAACTATTAAAACGCCCTAATTTTAGCAGCTACCTATATTTATCAGATTCCCTTTAAAGGGAATTTATCAGTGGTTTATTTGGTTATCTATTTGTTTTAATTTGATAAATTGGAAAGTGATCATGAGGTGTTATTACGCGAGACGTCGTTTTTTCTGTAGAATTTAGCAACGTTATTTTATGTGGCGGTAGATGAAAATGATTTTTGTTTTTGCACTAGTTGCATACACGCAACTCCAGCCACGTTAGTTGAGTAACCGGAGTTGCATTGTATATAGCATTTTAATTACATGCTTGAGGAGCTTCCAGATTAATTCCGTTAGGGTAGCCACGATAGTGGATTCCATAGATTTTTGATAAGTAAGTCAAAAATCCTTGGTATTGACCTGATGCTGCCATTGCCCCACAACCTAAGCGGCGAGCAAGGCTTTGCCAGTTAGGATATGATGCGGTATTACCTGTGCCATTAGTCGTTGATGCTGGTGACCATGAAGCTTCTGCCAGACCTGCCATTTTAGGTGTTGCCATATAAACAAGATGCTGATAAGTTGGCATATTTTCAGACCAAAGCGTTCCTTCTAGCCCTTTAATATTTCCCTGATATTGTGGTCCTATCGCATTAATGGTGCTGGTTGCATCCACTGCACTTTGTAATGCTGTATAGGTGTTATTGTAGCCTGCCCAATAGAAGCCAGGTTCATAAATGGATTGTGTGTAAGCAAGATCAAAATAAGTATCATTGGAGTAATCAAGTACAACTGGGTAACCAGCTTGTGCTAGCGTAACTGCTTGCGGTAAACCACCTGTCGACTCATTCCATATCCAGACATGTCCAACCTGATTTGCAGCTACGATTTGTCGTCCTAATGCAGACTCAGTAGTTTGGACAAATTGTTGCCAGCCAGATACTTTAAGGTTAGGATTTTGAGCCGCAAATTTTTTGAAGAATAAATGCTCTTTCTCAAGTGCGCTAAGTGCTGCAAATTCAGTATTTTGCAGACAGCTTGCATCTTGAGGAGTATACCATGTTTGGTCGGCAACTTCATCGCCACCTACACTGATTTCATTTGCTATAAAATTGGCTGGATTTAGCGGCTTTTGATTTTTAAACAAATTATTGAGTGTAGTATAAAGCTGGTTATAAACTTGCGTAAATTTAGGACCAACTGTAATATCAGTGCCATAAGTACATACTGGTAACGCATCATCTGTATAGCCTTCGCTGGTAAAATACTGTGAATGATCATTTGGATCAATCAGTGCATCTGGTAAAGCCTTAATTAAAGCTCTTGCATGACCTGGGCTGTCAATTTCTGGAATTATAGTGATATTGCGCTGATTTGCATAACTAATGATATTTGTTATATCACTATTTGAATACATTCCGCTATAACCTGTATTCACACTGGCATATACTTGATTGAGATAATTAGTTGGATCAAGATTTGCTTGATTAAGCATCATTCCTGTCATGCTGTTACCATAACCGCGAAGATATGCTGCCATGTTATTGAGCTGCAAGTTAATTCGTGTACCCTCATCGTCGGATAAGTGCCAATGTAAAGTATTGAGCTTGTGCGTAGCTGCAATGTCAACCAAGCTTTCCACCTCTGCAACGCTGAAGAAATGACGGGAGCTATCCAACAGTATTCCACGATATGCAAAGCGCGGATAATCCGTAATGGTTGCTTGGTTAATGGTGCCAGAGTTAACATTCCACAGCTGACGTAATGTCTGAAGTGCATAAAAAGCTCCAGCGTTATTCATAACGTTAATTATGATTTGATTCCCATTGATAGTAATTTGATAACCTTCAGGATTATTATTAATTGTACTTGGATTACTGATTTGCTGAATCACAATACCACTATTTGCTGCGCCTGAATTATCTATTGAAGCAGTTATTTTCAGATCGTTTGCCAGATATTCTTGAAAGAAATCTGCAACCGTATTATCTGAATTAAATGCGTTATGGATAGATACGTTAGCGGGAATAGTATAGGTACCAATACCAGCAGCATAATTTACCGGCGAGGGTACAATAATGCTACTTTCTACGTTTAAGTTGGTATTAACATTCCAGTTATTTTGGTTAAAAGAAGCTATCGCAGCTTGATTTGCTTGCTCATTGATGTTTAGATTATAGATTGAACTTTCAGTAGTTGTGTTTAGAATTTGTCCGTTGACAATGAAAAATAAACTTTGCGGAGCAGAGGATATATTATTAATCGACCATTGATTACTATTGGTAATTTTTACTTGATAGTTTTTACCTGCAAGCAATGTAAATGGTGTTGTGGTTGCCAATATATTCGTGTACCCAGCGCTAAGGTCGTTTTGTGTTACTGATGGTGCTTTTAGATATTGCAGCGTTGAGCATGTACTTGCCGCGGGCATTTCGCATATTTGCATTACCATTTGGGTGTTGGCATCATTCTGTGATTCTGCTGGGTTAGGATCTATATATGTATAAAATGTTCGAGCTACATAAAAACCAAATTGCCAGTTACTAATAGTTTGGTTAGCAGTAAAATTGATGTATGTAGAAAATAAGCTTTGATTGAAATTGCCATTAAGTGGACCGGTGTTTACCGCGGTTATAGTCGGTGGAACAACACTATTACTTTGTGCAACGTTACCACTGGTGCATGCACTTAACATTCCGATAGTTAATAATGAGTAAAGGATTGGTTTCATATATTCTCTTAGCTAATATTTAAGGTAATCTGGATTCTAACATATTTTGATTATCTTAACTTTTCATCATTAAAAATTTGGCTGTAATAATGATAAATAAGTGAATTTTCTATACAGAAATCTTAACGCAAATATGTTAGTTATTAGCTAATTAGAGTAGTATACAGTTTATATGCTTGCTTTATGGGTGTGTCGCATTATGTAACATGTAAATTATACGTTATAGCGGTCTTTGGTGATGTTTTTATTTTTTTACAGAGTTTATAACTTTCATAAGGTAATGTTGTATGCTAAAATCGCTCGGTGATATGTCTAAAAATACAACATTAATAATGGAGATGAGATATGAAGTTAAGGGCATTTAATTCAGCGGTCTGTCTTACAACCGCTTCATTTTTGTTGGTTTCTTGCGGTAATGGAAGTAGTGGGAATAGTGGGGGAGGAACATCAAGTAGCTCGCAGCTTTCGCAGTATGTTGCTTCATTACAGTATTACCCAAATAAGCCTGATGCTTTGGCAGCTAATAAAAATCAACTATTAATTCCGATCAGTTCACCAGTTGATTTGCAAGATATCCAAGTGAATTTTTATGGAGATAAAAATTGTTCTAACGGGCTAAGCACAGTAAAGATGACTGGTAATGCATCTTTGAAGCAAGGATATTATGTAACAACGGATAAAGCTAACTTTATGGTAGTAAGTCAGTTTGCTGGTGGTTTAGAGGAAGAGTTGGCTACAAAGTCGATTAATGTTTCATATCGATTTAAGAATGGCAATAGTACAATCTCAAGGTGCTTTAATCATGGTAATGTTGGTGAAAAACTTGCGGATTGGGGACATAGTAGCAATCAGGATACAAAACTTCAAGCTAATACTGCAAATCCAATTGCATGTAGTGCTTCTTCATGTCAATTTGCTGAGCCATATATTGAGTCATTATCTGTATTAAGTTATCAGATCAGTTATCCAAATACACCGCCTACAGGAATAGGAAGCTCATATAGCTTGGTTGTTACCAATAATTCTTCTGCCGCAATTAGTTTAACTGGTTTGCAATTTACTTTGCGTGCTGATGCTGCGATGCAAGACGCTCCTGCAATTAGTACTTCGAGCATTTGGGGTGTTAATTTAAGCAGTGTCTCGCAGAGCGTTGGGGCGTGCTATGGTGTAAATAACGGTGTGTGTGATGTGATGTATGATTTAACCTTAAATAGTTCACAAACTCTTGCAGCAAATGGAGGAAGCGTTACGGTAGAAGGCATGCCAAATGGTAATTCACAAACAGCAGGTGGATCAACTAGTGGTGGATTGCCATTATATAATGATGTAGCACATAATGTTTATGGGTATGATACGACTACGGGCAATGTTTATACCTCAAGTGCATCTTCAATCTATAATAACTTGCAGAATCCAAACCCAAATAAATTGTTAGGTGCTTATTTTGCTGATTGGACCAATTATAGTACACCTAGTGGGCGGATGTTCCCTGCGGAAAGTGCTGGATTAAACAGCTTTCCGGTTCCTTATGTTAATAGTTTGACTTATGATGTTGGCTACTTAAATGGTGGCAATGGCAGCATTGGTCTTGCTGATAACTGGGCAGATCCGACTTATTTACAACAGTTCTCTTATTTGCGTGCAGCACATCCTTGGTTGAATATGGCGATTTCATTTGGTGGCTGGGGTAGTGGTAGTGGAACGGCAGGCTATCCATCGCAGGACTTACAACAAATTTTTGAAGCTAATTCTCCGTCCTTGATCCAGCAGACAGCTGCAAACATGATCAATACTGCGATATTATATGGTTTTAATGGCGTTGATATTGATTTTGAGCAAGGTGTGTGTAATATCTCTGCGTCGTGGTGTGTTAATGGTACTTTGGTACTTGATGCAACTTCTGTAGCAAATTATCAAGCCTTGTTAAGTGCGTTATCAACTTATGCCAAACAAGTTACTACTGAAAGCTCTGGCTCTCCTTTATATGGGAAAGTATTTAATATTTCTGCGGCTCTTCCAGTTGGAATAAATGCTTTGCAAAGTTATATAAACTTGGGTGGTAATTACCAAACCGTATTAGAAAGTGTTACTTATGGCAATTTGATGGCTTATGATTATCATGGTCAATTTGATGCTGGAGATGCAAGTAGTGGGGTTAGTGATGCCTTAGCAGGATTGTATCGGAGTCAATATTCTTATGGCAGTTCTAATTATGAGCAGTACTATGACATTAATGATACTTTGACTTGTGGTACTACTTCCAACCAGTGTAATGGTTATCAAGGATACTTTGCTTTAGCTCCAAACATGGCAGGTAAACTTAACTTAGGTATTCCAACATATACTCGTGTGGAGAATCTAGCAAGTCCGGCAACAAGCAACGGGACTGCGATTTATCAAACTTTAGCATCAAGCCAAACTTGGGCGGCTCAAGGAGGCGGAGTAGTTTCTTACCGTTGTGTATATAATAGTAATTATTGTGCTCAAGCTAAAGGTGATTATTTACCGCAAGCATTGACCTCTAGTAATCTTGTTGCATGGAATTATTCAAGTGCAGCGATGATGCCATGGTTTTACTATGTTGTAAGTGGAACTCCATATTTTGGCACGTTTGATAATGGGCAATCTGCGGCAAACAAAGTTAGCTATGCTAATACTCAAGGGTTAAATGGTTATTTTACATGGGAAATTGATGAAGATGTTCCGATGCAGGATGCCAACTATGCCCAGTATGGTATTACAAATAATATCTGCTCTGCTTCTGGCAGCTGTTTGAATCAGTAGTCCTAATATTTATGAAATGCGCATTTATTAATTATCTGCGCATTTTTAATAATATTTACAATAAGTGGTAATTATCACTAACTTTATCGTAGCTATATGACGCAGATTAACTGTACTTGATTTGTAACAGTGGTTGGTGATTTTATATTTTAGATAATTATTTTTAGGCTTCTTAAAATGAAAAAAGTCATATTAATGATCTTGTCTACGTTTTCAATAGGATATACATTTGCTGATAATGCGAATGAATCAGCACCGATTAGCACAAATGAGTCTTCTCCTGTGGTTTTACCGCCAGTTCATAAAGATGTAAACGCTAATGATAACTATATTCGAGAACAATCTTATTTGCAAAACCCATACCTTGGTTTACCTAGCGGTGGAGGTACTCAATTAGTGACTCCAGAGCAGAAAGCAGCACAAAATTTTGCTGAGAAATTATTTGCAGATGGCACGTGGAATGCTTATGGATTCTCTGCCGTTCAACAAAATAATAATAAACCAGTTAACTTTAACATTTCTGGTGGGCTTTTTGGTCAAACTGGTTCTGTGGAAGGTTTTTCTCTAGGCGGTGTGTTTGTAGCAGGAAATCCTTTTATTCAAAATAATAATACCGCTAGTGGATTTCGACCATATGTTTTTATGGCATCTGAGCCATATTATGCATTAACTGAGGGGTTTCTTGAGTATCAATATAGCCATATAGTGCAAGCGGAT
>RXJX01000034.1:59674-60775 GCA_003963245.1 Neisseriaceae bacterium | reverse complement strand
AATATAACTTTATTGCTCTGTCTCTTAGGTCTTGGGAATATGCGTTCATTCTTAAACTCTTAAAGTGAAAAGCTTACTATACAGCAAAGGTACTTTGTTTATAGGCTAACTATATGTGTCGTTTTTAGGGAGATATTACCAGTGTTACAAACTAAAACCGCTTCGTATAACCATTACTACGCATAAATAAGATTATACAGCTCAAAACAATATGTTACTTAACACAAAGTTTTGATGAACACGCTATTGAGCACGTTTAACTATTTACATTCTATACCCGTTAATTTATAATCAATTGATTAAATGTGTAGTAACATTACAACCAATATCTTCAAGCTAGATTTATGCACTCTCTTTACTATTTGCTACATATTTTAATGCTGTCAATTCGGACAATAAATAATCATCATTTAAAACTTTAATAAAGTGCTTAGCTTGTGCTTTAGACTTAATATTAAATTGATTATTTTCCTCATCAATTTCTATCTCAACATTGTAATCTTCAAGTATTTTTTTACATTTTGTAAAAGTTAAAGTTTGAAAATATGGTTTTTCTTTGATCTTATTAAGTTTATTTATTGAATGATAGTCATCTTTTAAAATTCTTTTCTAATGTTAATAGCACTGTTGCCAGCAAGATTAGCCTTATACTGACCTTTTACATTAGTTGCAGCCAATACTTCAGGATTACCACTAACCCAATCTACGTCATTAGTTACATCAATCGCCTTTAAAATATCTCGCTCATAAAAAAACCTGAGGCAGTCAACCTAATTGTTTGTCCGGCAAGAACAGTAGTATAGGAACTATTGATTACAACCTTTTCAAAGCTAGCATCAACTACTTTGATTGTAATCTCTGGCGATGTATATTCGCCGTGATGTGCATAAACGATATAAGTGCCAGCTTTGCTATACTTCACTGTATTATCACTAGCAGTCACATCATTAGCAGAAAATGAGCTAAAAAGACCAGTCTTATCATGTCTAAAAGTTTACAGCGGATATAACCTCATCAATTGCATGGTTAGTTCCAGAAATGGTATAAGCATTTAACCTAACTGAAGTATTAACAGGTACTTCATAGCTGCTGGCAGTTACA
>RXJX01000034.1:0-59624 GCA_003963245.1 Neisseriaceae bacterium | reverse complement strand
CCAGTTTCCAAAGCCAAAAAGGTTCGCAAATTTATTGGTAATAAATAAAACCCTGCCAGATAAATCATATATCACTAAATAAATATCTTTATCCTGAGCACCAATCAACCCCCGCATTAAAATAGTCTCAATAAATTGTGCGTTCTCGCTATTATCAAAAGTATTCACGGTTTCACTCACAAATTGGCAAAGTTAGAGATTGATTATTCAATAGCTTAGCTCTTTTAAAATCGGCGGAATCATATTAAAAGGTAGGCTCTGAAAAAAATTAATCTCGATCAGCTTCTTCATTAGCAGCTTACTATTTGCTCCACTAATGTCAAACTTATGCCCGATTTGTTCACTAATTTTACTAGCTATTGTTCCTCTTGAAATACCAAGGAGTCTGGCAATCTCTGACTGAGAAAATCCTAGGACCATCAAGAAAATTATCTTAAATTCTAAATCACTTAAAGTTGGCATATCCACAACTTTGTGTACTTTTGAGGAATTTTGAAATATCTTATTTTTGAGTAATAAACTGTCAAAGAAAAAATTATTCCCATGTAAAAGAATCTGTGTTGCAACAACCTTACCAGTAGTGTCCCAAATAGGAAAATGATTGGCTTCAAAAACAGCTGTTCCCTGTGGGAATGGAGCAATATTCATATAAGCGACCAATTTCTCGGTGCTGATTACTTTCTGACGAATTCTCTCCCATTCATTAAGCATATCTTCATAGGGCTTCAAATCATTAGGATTCTCCACCATATGACTAGCCTTGAACAACTTCTCTTTGATTGGTATTGTACCAGACAATTGAGTATAATCTTCAACACCAAAATAACGACAAAACATATCACTAGCAATAATGATACGCCCTTCAAGGTCATAAACCGAAAATAATATCTTTTCTTTTATTGAGCCAAGAAAGCTAGGAATAATGTAGTTCTGTATAAAATCGTTATTCTTAACGTTGTGCTCCTTCATATCAGAACGTAAATCAACCACACTCACCCTCATTAGCTAATTTATTATAATTCAAAACATACTATCAACTCTAGCAACATTTTTGTTCAACTGTATTGTCATTGCAAAAATAATACAAAAATTAAAGCAATCCTTACCCCTCTAATAAGCGTAACGCCTTCAAAATCCGTTTAGCAATTTTGCGATCCTTACCCTGATATGGATAAGTATGTATATGAATTGCCGGATTAAAATTCAGCTCAATCACTGCATAATTATTTTCTGGGTATGGATTCTTAATATCGCGAATCATCATGTCAACTCCACAAATCAATGCTCCGACACTAGCAGCGGCTTTTACGGCAATGCGTTTATACGCTTTAGGCATTATGTCGGTAAAATCTAAAGAATCACCTCCGGTTGAGATATTTGAGTTTTCTCTTAGATAGATTTTTTGTCCTGCATTTGGAATACTTTCAAAATCAAGCTTTTGCTGCGCCAAAAACATCGCTTCAGCTTCACCAAGTCGGATTTTTTCCAGAGGTGTAACATAACCAAATCCACGCAGTGGATCTTGGTTTTTAACTGTGACCAATTCACGGATACTTTGCACGCCATCACCAACTACATTAGCGGGTTCGCGATGAAGTATTGCAACGGTTTGTCCTTCGATGACAAAGAAACGATATTCTTTGCCCGCTACAAAATCTTCAACCAACACCTTGCGATCATGAGCAAAAGCAATTTCTAAACCTCGCTGATACTCTGCTAACCCAAACCCAGCTTTAAATATTGTAATACCCAAACCATAATTGGTAGAATTTGGTTTAATAACAATCGCTTTATTACAAAAAATTGGATAATCAGTCAGCGCTGTTTGCATATCCGAATAGCTCTCGCCGCTTGGTACAACTACCTTGGTACGCGCAACAAGTTCCTTAGTAACAACTTTATTTTCCATAGCCAAAATCGTCGCATAATTATCTAATGAAGTCTTAGTTGCCTGCTTGACAATCTGACGATTACCATTGTTACTTAATTCGATAAAATTATCCTGCCGATCGAGGAAATTAAACTTAATTCCCCGCTTGATTGATTCTTTAAGTAAAATCTGTGTCGATAATTCCAAGTCCTCAAAACCACAGAATTTATAATATGTTTTCTTGCTTAATTCGAGATACTTATTTGCCTGCGTCATAAAGTAATTACCATAGCCCTCTTTTACTACCGACTTCATTACCTGACAAGCATAACTAGGTTTATCAGCGATTAAAATTTCTTTGTAGCGCTTCAAAACTGCAAGACTTTCCTCTGCGACACCTAGAGCATGCAAGGTCGAATAAACCTCGTCCAAAACTTCTACTCCACGCTCTTTAAGATTGCGTGTTTCGCTGCTCGAGAAATGCAAACGAATTTCTTTAGCTCGATCAGAGTCTGCAGCCAAAATCTGATTTTCATTAGCTAAACGATACTCTTCATCACTCATCCAAAAATCTGGGGCAGCCAGAGAATAAACTAACAGTAAATGAATTAAATCTAAAGAGTCCTGAGTAATTCCAACTTTAGTTAACGGGTTTAAATCAAGCGTCCGTATCTCAACGTAATTGATACCATTATTATAAAGATCATCCAAAACACCGCTTTTGCTTGAGCCTTTAAGGCGTAATTGTGAATAATATTCTTTGGCAGCAATGATGTGCCCATCAGCAATCGCATGTTTAATATCTGCAATATAATCATAAAGAGAGTTGTAGGATACATAAAAATGTTCTAAATTGCGGTAGCCACTAATCCCATTGCGAAAAGAGCTTGCACCTTTAAAATTATAACTATCTTCAGTTAATTTCTCTTTCTCTCGTTTACTGCATGCAATATATGATTCGTGGGCAACTGAATTAGCGCCGGTCAAATAAATCACTAACCAGCAAAATTTTAAATAATAACGTGCTACTTTAAGATAAACCTGATCGCGAAATTCACGAAAAGATAGATTATCTGGATTAGCACAGTACATCAATTTCAGAAATTTATCACTAAAAGAAAAATTAAAATGTACACCGGATAAAAGCTGTTTACGTTTACCATATTTATGCGCTAAATACTCGCGATACTCGGTGATCTCAGGATCTTCAAACTGAGCTTCTTTAATTAAATTATCATCTTCTGGCAATCGCGGAGGCAAGGAATACGGCCATAAAACTTCATCTTTTAATTCTAGCGACACCAAATCATGTAAAGCTTCCATAAATTTTAATGCTGCAGCTGGCGAATCAAATGGAGGTGTCACCATTTCAACCTGCGACTCAGCAAAATCAGTGGTAATATAGGGATGCTTAGCTTTATCACCAAATACTTCAGGATGAGGAGTTAGCGCCAGATTTCCATTCATATCAGTGCGAACATTTTCTTTTTCTAAGCCAAAATTACCACTTAGTAATAAACCACCTAACTTGTGTTCTTTGATTAAATTATAGAAATTCACTGCCGCTCCTTTATGTTTTGGAAACTACTCACACTCACAATATATACTAGACCAATTATACCCCCTTATTATATCCCCAAACTCAGACCACTTACAATCATAAATCGCTAGGATTAAGCAAGGTTAGTTATCCTGCAGACTCTTTTGTACGCTATCTAATGGATAAATATTTTCATACCATGTCTTAAGATTATGGTATTCTTCTCGCCAATTACGTTCAGGTTGACGAAGATCAAGATAAATCATTGTACTAACTAGTGCCAAATCAGCAAGAGTTAGATTATCTCCATGGCAAAACTGTTTTTCATTTAACTCTTTGTTAATAAAGGATAATGCCAAACTAATAGCATTACCATATTTATCAAACAATAGTTGATCCTACTGCTCAACCTTACGATCTCGTTCCATGCGAATCTGAACTGCTGCATCCATAATACCATCGGCAATAGCTTCCCACCTTTTTACCAACATTCGATTATGTGTATCTTTAGGAATTAATTTATCCCCACTGATGTTATCAATATAATCTGTGATTACTGGTGAATCAAAGACAGATGTTTTGTCTTCTAAAATAAGTACAGGAATTCTTTTAAGTGGATTGTATTGAACAATTTTAGTGTTAGCATCTCGCGGAAGATCAATAATAAAGTGATGTGGAATATTACTTTCCAACAACATTAATCTTGCTTTACGTGTATATGGGCTGTTAAGAGTACCAATAAGAGTTAACATATCTAATTCCTTATTCTTTAATGGACTACGGATTATTTCTAACTGATTTTAAATTAATAAATGAGTATTAACATCATTTTTCTAATCATAGGCATTATACCATTACTGCGTGCTTAAATATTATGGAATCAAAATAGAGCAATAGTTACCATCAATAATTAAGATATGCTTGCAGATAACATTGTTAGCGACTTTACATAAAAGCTGCTATTGTAAAATTGTATGCTTGATTTCCAGGTAAGCTTCCCCAAACTCAGACCGCTTACAATCATAAATAATAAAGAGCAAGATTCCAGAGCAAATAATATAATTGGCTATAGTATAATATCGCCAAAGACTGCACGATGTAATGGAAGATGAAAGATGCAAAAAAACACTATGGATTTATTGGTTGGCAATTTATGGCAAGTTAATTCTGATAAATTAGCGCTCTTATGCCAAAATGCCGCAATTCCATTACCAAAGCTTCTCCAGATAACAATCCCATCAACCCAACAATCACAAACATTTTCAGCAGAATCTGTCAGAGCTATAGCGCCAGCACTTCTCAATCAAAAGCTTCCAGCATCCTCAATAGAAGCAGCTAAGCCATACACAGCAGAACCATTAGTAAGTAATAAATTAGAACAGAATGCACCAAAGCCGCAAATAACAAATACACTTGAAGATCTTAACTGGGAACAGCTAGCTCATAAAGTAAGCATTTGTGAAAATTGTAAACTTTGTGAAAATCGCACCCAAACTGTCCTAGAGCGTGGCAATCGCAGTGCCAAGTGGATGTTTATTGGTGAAGGTCCTGGTGAACAAGAGGATTTACAAGGACGTCCATTTGTCGGTGCGTCAGGTCAGCTATTAGATAGAATGATTGCAGCAATGAAATTAAATACAGAAGAGGATGTTTATATTGCCAACGTGATTAAGTGTCGTCCGCCACGCAATCGCAATCCTGAGCCAGAAGAAATTAATTCGTGTAAAAATTATTTGTTGCAGCAAATTAAATTAGTTAAACCACAAATGATTATTACGCTTGGTCGCTACGCGGTTCAGACACTACTAGATACCGAGCTCGCAGTTGGAAAATTACGCGGCAAGCTACACCATTATCAAGATATTCCATTGATTGCCACCTATCATCCTTCATATTTATTACGGACACCAAGCGCCAAAAAGGATGCATGGGATGATCTCCAACTCGCAATGCGCCATTACTTTAATGGATGATAACGTCTACGATGGTCTATAGATAATAAAATCCCGAAGCCAATCATCAGTACAATCGTGGCTGTACCACCATAACTGATCAACGGCAACGGCACTCCAACTACTGGAAAAATTCCGCTTACCATGCCCATATTAATCAAAACATATAAAATAAATGATAAGGTAATGCTTCCTGCCATTGTTTGAGAAAAACGATCTTGTGCCAAGCGAGTTATCCGTAAACCACGCAAGGCAATTAATAAATATAAAGCCAAAATTACTCCAACACCAACATAGCCAAATTCCTCAGCCAATACAGTTACCACAAAATCGGTATGTTTCTCTGGGATAAAATTCAGATGAACTTGACTACCATGTAAATATCCTTGCCCGTGTAAACCACCGGAACCAATTGCAATTACCCCTTGAATAATATGATACCCTTTACCCAAAGGATCTGATTGCGGATCAATTAACGTTAAAATACGATGTTTCTGGTAATCTTTGAGCAAGCCCCAGATCAAAGGACTGGACGCGACAATAGAGATCAAACTAATAATCATTACTTTCCACGGCAATCCGGCAAAAAACAACACGAAAAAACCAGCGGAAAAAACCAAAATCCCAGTACCCAAATCAGGTTGTTTGGCAATCAATGCAAATGGTATTGCAATAATTACAAAGCCTAAGATGAAATCTTTGTAACTAAGAACATGATCTTTAAATGATAGCGCATATGCAACTAATAACGGAACAGATAATTTGCATAATTCAGATGGCTGTATTCTAATCCCTAAATTAAGCCAGCGTCTAGCGCCATTAACCTTTACGCCAATTACCAGAACCAAAGCAATCAAAACCAAGGAAAGAATATATAGAGGAAAAGCAAAAGAACGAATTCGATTTATATGAATCCCTGCTACCACCAACATAATAACAAAAGAAACACCAAGATAAACTCCATCGTTGTACATTCTGGTCATTACTTGGTCATTAGCCGAATATTGAATAAAGCCATTAACTACAAATAAACATAAGAGCAATAATATCAGGATATAATCAAAATTAAGAATATATGCCCAAAATTGTTGCAGCTTATTGGCTTGTCTCTGTTGCATCATCTGCACCTCCCCCACCATCACTATTTTCTGTATCAGTATTTGTATCATCAGCATCATCTGCAACAGTTGGTACTGATGGGCTAGACGAGTCAACTGGTCTAAACCGTTTATATTGAACTTGTGATTCGGCAACCTTACTTTCTGAAGCTAATAAATAACTATCAAAAATTTGACGGACAATTGGCCCGGCAGCGCTCGCACCCCAACCACCATTTTCAACAACTACCGCTATTGCAATTTTAGGGTTTTCAACTGGAGCAAACGCAATAAACCACGAATGATCTTTATATTGACTACCGCTAAATTTAGATTTACGCGAATTTTGCTGTAGGGCAACAACCTGTGCGGTTCCAGTTTTACCTGCAATAGTATATTTAGCACCTGCTCCAACTTTAGAACCAGTACCAATCTGCATTACACGCTGCATTCCTAATTTAACCAAATCCAAATCTGCCTTACTAATTGGAATCTTTACGCTTGATTCTGGATAAACACTAACAACAGTACCATTTTTATTTAAAACACGATCTAATAAGTGCGGGCGATGAGCCACTCCATCATCCGCCAAAATACTGGTTGCATAAGCCATCTGTAAAGGTGTATAATGGTTAAACCCCTGTCCGACACCCATAGTGACACTATCAGCTGGTAACCAGCTGCGTTGATAGGGATCTTTGGCAAAACGTTTTGCCTTCCACGCCCGCGATGGCAACAAGCCGCTATTTTCCTGTGGTAAATCAATTCCAGTTTTCTGACCCAGTCCAAAGAATGGTAAGGTTTTATCCATGCGATCAACGCCCATGTCCAGACCAAGCTTATAAAAAAAGGCATCCGAAGAATGAGCTACTGCATCAACAATACCAATAGTTCCAAGTACTTCATTACCGCTATTACGGAAACGATGTGAAGACCCTGGTAAAGTAAAAAACCCAACATCATGGAAACGGTAATTTGCATTCCTCACACCCAAATAAAGGGATGCTGCGGCTAAAAATGGTTTAAACGTCGAACCTGGCGGATAGGTGCCTTGAATTGCACGGTTTAACAATGGATTACCCTTGTCCTGCTGAAGCTCATCCCAGTCATCGGGACTAATTCCATCTAAAAATAAATTGGCATCATAAGATGGTTTAGAAACAAAAACCAAAACTCCACCTGTTTGCGGATCCAGTGCAACAATAGCGCCTTTACGATCACCCAATAATTGAGATGCCTTTTGTTGAAGCCGGTTATCAATTGTTAGTTGTAAGGTATAGCCATCAACTGCTGGAGTATTGCTAATTAGGCCAACCTCATTGCCAAATGCATCAGTACGAATAATTTTTTTACCAATTGATCCACGCATCATTGATTCATACTGCTGCTCAAGACCGCTTTTACCGATATAATCATTTGCCAAATAGTTTTTTAATACCCCGTCTAAACCAAGTTTTTTCTTATCATTCTGACTTACGCGTCCAACATAGCCAATACTATGTGCATAAAGATCGGTAAATGGATAATAACGCTTAGTATGCGCAAAAACGTTTAAATTAGGAAATAGATAATTATGTGAGGTTAAGTTAGCTACTTCGGTATTGGATAAATCATCTTTAATAATAACCCAGTCAAAATTCTTAGATTGCTTTAGTTGCTTAAAGTATTTTTTCTTATCAAAAGCCGTTAAGTTTATCTGGCTTTCTAATAAGCTGAAAGTTGATTCAATGCTTTTAGCATCTTTAGGTAAAATAGCTACTGCATAAGATACACGATTATCAGCTAGAACTATACTTTCCCGATCAATAATACCACCACGCACTGGCTGGGTTGCAACAATTGAAGAATAATTTTCTACTGCTTTAACCAGTAACTCTTTGTGATCTGAAATCTGTAGATAAGCATAGCGGGCATAGAGAATGGCAATTCCCGTAAGGACAAAAAGATAAGCTGCAATTATTCGTGATTTAGTCATAAAAAATAATATCAGAAGAACGCAGATTAACGAATTTTTGTAAGATAAATTGAATAAGCGGCATCAATACGATAATTTCAAAAAGTAAGCTACTCAAAGAAGTAAATACTTTACCAACAATCACATCAATCAAATAGATAATAAGTAACAATATTGAAAAGAAAATATTTGCCATTATAGTACGTGGCAACCAGTTACTAACTCGGTAAAAACTAGTAAATTTAGCACTGAAAACACTAAGAATTGTAATTGCCAGCAAGTGACTCCCTAAATACCAGTGTCCAAATAAATCTGCCAACAAACTTAATATAATTAACTGTGTCCAATTATAATTACCACCGAGTAATAAGCATACTAGTACAATAGCTAAAATGTCGACATAAAATATAGTCAGATTATTTATCAAAAATTGCGCAAAGACCAAGATAATGCAAAATATTATTAAGCGTACATTATTTATTATCATATTTTAATACCAAAACATATTGCAATTGGTGAAAATCAACAACAGGAACACATAATGCACTATTAAACCCATTATTCTCATAGAAAACTTTAACTACTTTAGCCACAGGAACTCGTGCTGGATAAACATCGTCTAAACCAGTTGTTTCTAAAATATCACCAGCTTGAATTTTGTCATTCTTATCCAAATAGCGAACAATTATATTCCCATTGCCACTACCCTGAGCTAACATTTTGGATTTAGTTACAGACTGTTCGACGTAGATTTTGAATTCGGGATTAGTGATTAGAGTAACCTGTGAACTATTGGCATTAACATTATAAACCTGACCAATAACTCCCTCACGGTTAACCACTGCCGCACCAATTTGGGAACCTTTATTGCTTCCCACGTCAATAAGCATTTGGTTATTAACAAAGAAATTCACATCTAAGATCGCTTTGGCGACAATTTGACTAAAGTCATCATAAATCCCATTGGGATTAAGTTGATTAACTGCTGTAGCATCCTGAGTTTGGTTCTTACTTTGCTTGAGTAGCAAAGAATACTCTTCAACTTGCTTTTTTAGCTGAGCATTTTGAGATGCCAATTCTTGCTGCTGAGTTGTATGGAGCAGGAGTAAGCGTGGATAACTCTCAATGCGGTAAAACAGTAAAGACGTTTGTTTCTGCATCCAAATCACGACACTGTCGCGAAAGTTGCTTATAAAAGAGTACTTATCAAATGCAATAAGGCCTACACTAATTAGTATAAGCCATACTTTGAATTTACGCATTATTTGGTGCGGCTTAAGTAAACATTATTAGACGCCAAATGATCCAAAGCAATACCACACCCTTTAGCTACACAAAGTAAAGGATCCTCGGCAATTATTACTTCTAGGTGCGTTGCTTGTGCTATTAAAGTATTTAAGCCACGCAGCAATGCCCCACCACCAGTCAAAACTATACCAGAACTCATCAAATCGGCAGATAGTTCGGGGGGAGTCAGTTCTAAGGCTTGCTTAACTGCTGTTATCATTTGCTCGAGAGCATCATTTAATGCACCTCGAATTTCACTTGAAGAAATAACAACTTTCTTGGGCAATCCATCATAAACACTACGTCCACGAATTTCCATATCACCATTATCTGCGTCCGGATGAGCTGAACCAATTTGTTTCTTAACTTCTTCAGCTGTTGCATCGCCAATTAATAAACCATGCTTACTCCGAATATGATTGGTAATAACTTCATCAAGACGGTCTCCAGCAACCCGGATAGAATTAGCATAAACTAAACCACCAAGTGAGATAACGCCAACCTCGGTAGTACCACCACCAATATCAACTACCATTGAAGCACGAGGAGACTCTACGGGTAATCCAGCACCAATCGCTGCAGCCATTCCTTCCTCAATAATTTCAACACGTCTTGCACCAGCGGCTAAAGCTGAATCTTTAATTGCACGACGCTCTACCTGAGTAGAACCACAAGGAACACAAATCACAATTGTAGGAGGAACCGACATTAATTTTTTTTGATTGGCAACTTTTTTAATAAAGTACTTAATCATTTGTTCTGTAACATTGAAATCGGCAATAACGCCATCTTTCATTGGACGAATTACTTCAATCTGCCCCGGAGTTTTTCCAAGCATTGTTTTAGCAGCTTGTCCTACCGCCAGAATTTTTTTACCCATGCCACTTTTATCAACAGCCAAAGCCACCATTGATGGCTCATTAAGAATTATACCTTTGCCTTGCATATAAACAAGCGTATTAGCTGTTCCTAAATCAATGGCAATGCTACTTGAAAAAAAGCCTAAAAGTCTTTTTAACATTGCGTCCTCGTTTTTAAAATCATTATTTTATTTTTTAAATACATTAAAGCAAATCAGATTCATTGTCAGCAGGAATACAACTTTACCCTATAAAGTACGCACCCTAAAACAATGAATCTGCTTTAGTATAATTATACCACTTATTATTTAATATTAGTATTATTTAGCATTTACTAACGCTTTAGCAGTATCTAACATACGGTTTGAGAAACCCCATTCATTATCATACCACGCAAAAATCTTCACTAAATTACCATCTACACGAGTTTGTGTTGCATCAAAAGTTGATGATGCAGAGGTATGGTTAAAGTCCATTGAAACTAATTTTTGCTCATTATAAGCTAAAATACCTTTTAAAGCGCCTTCAGATGCAGATTTCATCAATGAATTAATTTCTTCTTTAGTAGTTGCACGTTTCGCAGTAAAGGTTAAATCAACTAAAGACACATTGATTGTAGGTACACGTACTGCCAAACCATCTAATTTACCTAAGAGTTCTGGAACAACTAAGCCAACATTCGCTGCAGCACCAGTTTTAGTTGGAATCATAGACATAACTGCAGAACGAGCACGACGTGCATCTTTATGATAAATATCAGTTAATACTTGATCATTAGTAAAGGCATGAATTGTTGTCATTAAACCGTGCTCAATTCCAATAGCATCATTTAAAATTTTAGCTACTGGAGCCAAGGCATTAGTAGTACAAGAAGCATTTGATACCACTGTCATATCTGCTTTTAATACTTTATCATTTACACCATATACAACTGTCGCATCAACATCTTTATCGCCAGGTGCAGATAACACAACGCGTTTAGCACCAGCAACGATATGTGCACTAGCTTTAGCTTTAGAATTAAATACTCCGGTACACTCCATAACAACATCAACGCCTAAATCTTTCCATGGTAAATTTTTAGGATCACGTTCTGCTAGAAAACGGATAAAATGCCCATCAATAGTCAAACCATTTTCAACTACTTTAACTTCATGATTAAAATAACCCTGAACAGTATCACGTTGCGTAATTAGTGCCTGAACATCAAGATCATCACCCAAATCATTAACCGCTACAATTTCAAACTCATTTGTGCGTTTTGATTCAAATAATGCACGTAAAACATTGCGTCCAATACGTCCATATCCATTAATTGCTATTTTAATTTTAGACATAATTTATTCCTTATAAAGTTATTCATCACCAAATATTATACTATTTAAACCCTAATAAATCAAGGTTATTCTGCTGCAAGCCTTGCCAAAATTGCATCAACAGTAAAGCCAAAATGAGCAAACAACTCACCTGCCGGAGCAGATTCGCCAAAACTATTCATAGCAATTACCACACCTTCGGTACCTACGTATTTGTACCAAGTATCGGCAACACCAGCTTCAATTGCAACCATTTTCTTCGCACCAGACAGAACCTGCTTACGATACGCAGCATCCTGACGATCAAAAACATTGGTTGATGGCATTGAAATCACACGAACCTTTTTACCTTGTACTCTTAATTTATCCGCAACATTAGTAGCTAACTCAACTTCAGAACCAGTAGCAATAATCGCATAATCAGGTGTCGCACCACCATCTTGCAGAACGTAACCACCGCGTGCAATATCCATAAGCTGTGTATGATCACGTGGCATAAATTTAAGATTTTGACGAGAAAAAACCAGCGAACTTGGAGTTTTGGTATTGCTGATTGCGCTACCCCATGCAGCCATAGTTTCAACTGTATCGCACGGACGCCATACATCCATATTTGGAATCACGCGTAATGAAGCTAATTGTTCGACAGGCTGATGTGTTGGACCATCTTCACCCAAACCAATTGAATCATGAGTATAAACAAAAATCGGCGCAATCTTCATTAAACTTGCCATACGTAATGCATTACGCGCATACTCCGAGAACATCAAGAACGTACCACCAAATGGGCGAAGACCACCATGGAGATACATACCACTCATGATTGCCGACATACCAAACTCACGAACACCGTAAGAAATATAGTTACCTGTAAAATGATTATGCTCATTCAGGCTAATTGCTTTGCTCCATTTAGTTAAATTTGAACCAGTCAAATCCGCAGAGCCCCCAACAAACTCAGGCAAAAACTCAGCAAAATACTCAATTGAATTTTGTGAAGCCTTGCGACTAGCAATAGTTTCTTGTTTTTGATTTGCTAAATGTAATCCATTTTCAACAATTTGCGCCCAATTCGCAGGTAATTCATGCTCGTAACGGCGCAATAATTCAGTGGCTAGATCTGGGTGACGAGATTGATACTCCATGAATAACTGATTCCAGTTATTTTCCGCGCGCATACCAGTTGCTTTACAATCAAAATCAGCATAAACCTCAGCTGGAATTTCAAATGGTGCATAAGGCCACTTTAACTCTTTACGCACTAACTCTGCTTCTGCTGCACCAAGCGGAGCACCGTGACATTCTTCTTTTCCTGCTTTGTTTGGCGAACCCTTACCAATCACAGTCCGACAAATAATCAAAGTTGGTTTATTATGAACTACTTTAGCTTTTTTAATTGCCTTAGTTAATTGATCAACACTATCACCATCTACAGGTGAAATGACATGCCAATTGTAGCTTTCAAAGCGGCGTCTAACATCTTCATTAAACCAGCCTTCTACTTCACCATCAATTGAAATACCATTATCATCATAAAATACAATAAGTTTACCCAAACCCCATGTACCTGCTAGAGCACAGGCTTCATGGGAAATACCTTCCATTAAACAACCATCACCAGCAAAAACATAGGTATGGTGATCAACAATTGGGTAACCATCACGATTAAATTCTTCAGCGAGAAGCTTCTCAGCTAACGCCATACCTACTGCATTAGTAATTCCTTGTCCTAATGGACCAGTAGTTGTTTCAACACCTTTGGTATAACCATACTCAGGGTGTCCCGGAGTGCGCGAATGAAACTGTCTAAAATTCTTTAAGTCATCAATACCTAAATCATAACCAGTCAGATGTAATAATGCGTATTGCAGCATCGAAGCATGCCCATTACTTAACACAAAACGATCACGGTTTAACCAGTTTGGATTAAGCGGATTATGCCGCATTTGATCCCGCCATAAAACCGTACCCATTTCGGCCATACCCATCGGAGCTCCCGGATGTCCAGACTTAGACTTCTCGATACTATCCACTGCCAACATTCGAACTGCGTTAGCCATTAAATTGTAATTGGCCATACCATCACACCCTTCTTTTGATTAAAAACTTTCATTGCTAGTGATTTTAGCATATTTTGCCACTTTTAAATCAGCTAATTCATCCTCTGATATAAATCTATAGCGAAAGAATACTGCTTAAAAATTAATGTTTTAAAGACTAGTAGCTAGACTTAGCAGATAATCCGGAATCGCAATAATTTTACGTTCTTTATTTAGAAAGGCTACCCGAATCTCCGCATTAGCGGCCAAAGTATCATCATCTTTGTAAATAGCATAAAGTAGAATTAACCGAGTTGGACTAAGCACTTTCAAGGTTAAAACAACCCGAATTTTGTCACCATAAAAACATTCACGACGATAACTGCATTGTAAATCCGCAACAACTAAGCCACTACCCTTGCCATCAACATCTAATTCACTATATCCATGCTCACGTAAAAATCTAACTCGTGTTTCATGTAAGTAATTCAATAGTGCAAGATGATCCATATGATTGGCATAATTGATATCACGAATTGACAACTGATATTCTTGTTGGTACATTTAATCTGCCCTCACCTAAATATACTCCTCTTAATAATAAACTCGAGGAATCCGCTCATTAAGTCCAACTAAAACCTCATATATTATGGTATTTAATTTTGCTGCAATTGACGCAATTGTAATCTCCAACTCCCCAGAGCGGCCAATTAAAACCACTTTATCGCCTACATATGCTTCACCATTTGAACCGATGTCCACCATTAACATATCCATGCAGATAGTACCAGAAATAGTATATTTTTGACCACGAATGATTACTTCTCCGAGATTGGACAAACCACGTCGATAACCATCGCCATAGCCAATGGGTAAAGTGACTACGCGCGTATCATACATTGTCTTATAACGATGATTATAGCTAATCCCTGAATTAGCATATACTACTTTGAAATAACTGACACGAGTAATCAGGCTAAAGCAAGGTTTAACAGCTTGTAGTGGTGACGTATTAATTGGATGAGCAGGAAAATAACCATAGCTAAGTAAGCCTGGACGCACCATATCAAAATAACTCTCAGCAAAATATGCAACGCCCCCTGAATTTGCTAAATGGCAAATAACATCAGGTTTACGGCTTTTAACATACTGTGCAACGTGTCCAAATTGCTCAATTTGTATATGAGTTAGCGGCTTGTCAATTTCATCGCTGGCTGCTAAATGAGAATAAACACCACATAAGTCCAAACACGGGTGAGCCAATACATAATCGATTAGTGCTGGAGCACTGCTACTACGCACGCCAACACGATTCATACCGCTGTCAATTTTGATATGCACCTTACAAGTTACCCGATACATTTCACAAAATTTAATTAAAAGCTGCGCTTTATACTGGGATGAAATAGTAACTTCAAGATCATGGTTAATCAGCCCAGCAATTTGCTCTTCATCAAAAGCACCAAAAACTAAAATGGGCTTTTTGATACCAATATCGCGCAATAAACGCCCTTCATCAAGACACGATACTGCCAAATAATCAACATGCGGTTCAGCTAATTTAGAAACTCCTGCCAATCCATGACCGTAAGCATTCGCCTTAACCGGTAAACAAAGTTTAATACCGTCTCCAACATGCTGTCTGATTGAGTTTAAATTACTCACTAACTGCTGGGAATTTATAAAAATTTGAGTAGGATGCACAAATAATCTCTTAGAAATTAAGATTTTTTACGAAGCAGAAGCACCAACACCAATAGATTACTCAACATCAAAGCAGCAATTATCACTTCGGTAAGACTAAATTTGATTTGAATATTTTGGTAACTAACGCTACTATCACCCCCAAGGATAAAATGCAAAATTAAACTAAATCCAGTTGCAACTAAAAAGAAACACAATAATTTAGACATTTACCTTACCCCTTCACATTTTGTTCGTACTTATTTAGCTTATCTTCTAGGTTGTAGCCTAATTTAACTATACCTGTTTTATGCAAGACTGCTTTAATTACGACACGTATTACAGCGTCTTTAATTGTACTAAAATCAGGTAAAAATAGCACCTTAAACATTAGAAAACCGACTATTGCCAGCCCCCAATCAAAGCTACTGTCAATTATAGAATAGTAATATAATTGTGTACCAGTTAGATATACATAAATCCATGACGCAGAGACAAAACTGAAATATGCCGCAATTAAATAAACAACGTCACCCAGAGCACGCCGATAACCTTTATATAAATCATAAATGTACAAACCTATACAAAGTATCTTTATCCGCTTCGGTGTAACAATTCTCTGGTATAAACTTTTGGTGAACTTAAGTTTAAGCAAATCATGTTTAACAATGTATTTCACCAACCGTAAAACTCTGGCAACTAAACTATCACGCAAAAATCTATCTCGACGTGCAATCGTAATAACATTCAAAATAAACCTTTCGCTTGGAAATAATATTGCCAACCACGCCACAATCAGTATCACCCAAGTAACATGCACAAAATGCATAACATGTTCAAAATATACTGGCCGAATATGTGGTGATAAAAGTAAATACTCAATTGCCAAGCCTAACAACCCAAAGCGGAAGATAGTTGAGCCAACCCAGCGAATCCGGTTAGAAATATTAGCCAAATACAGCCATAAAAGAAATTTCATTATCGCCCCAAATAAATTAAGGAGCTTATTGCTAAGCTCCTCCATACTAATTTACGTATTGCTGTGAGATTAGATAATCCAAACAACAAGTATTACCACGGCAACTAAAACTCCAAATTTCCAGTTCAATACACGTTGACCTTCTTTGGCTTCTTTAGTAAAAAAACCTTTGATTTTTCCACAGCATTTTTTCTTAGCAGGAGTTTCAGTAGTTTCAGGTTGTAAATTTAAATCACTCATAGTAAGCTCCAATAATTAAACAATAACAATAAATACCACCAAGCCCAACAGAACCCATAACCAATTCTGCATCAGCTTAGAGAACTTCGATTGTGAACCGCTTAAATTGTGCATTAGCCATTTTATTAACTCATCCATCATTTAACCTTCACAAAATATGCTAAATTATAGCATATACAACATCGGTTTACTCAACTAATTATCAAGGAGTATATGTATTACAATATCTCAAATTTTGGCATCACGTATAAGCAAGCTTATCCATACATAGTTAGCTTTAGAGAATTCATTTTATTAAAATTAGACAGATTTAAATACTACTTCAGGACACCCATGCAAAAACGCGGTAGTAATAATTTTGGATAAGTTTTACAATCCGCTCTGTAAAAACTTTAGGAACTTATCCATGCGTAACTCAGCTTATTTATCCATCTTATTAACTGCTGCTTTGGGATTAACTGCCTGTAACAGCGGAAGTAATCAATCATCCAATACCCCATCAAATGATAGCAACCCACCCACTCAACAATCAACGCGTCAATCATTCCCATCACGCACCACAACTGCTGCCACAGTTACTGGTTTAGAACCAGGAAATGGAATAATTAACTATAGCGTAGCTACTGATGTATATTATGGCTCACAAAATCAAGCTCCGTCACTAAAAATAGATATGCAAAATTATCCTAATGCCAAATTAAAATATGTTTTCCCAGCAATTGGCTATATTACACCAGATGGAAAGAATTCAAATATTGTTAATCCACTATCAAATAATACCAATAATTGCAATTCACCAGCTGGTAGTGTTATTGATTATATGGCACAACCACAGATTAAACAATCATTCTTTAAAGATAATGGAGTAACTACTCCCTTAGGACCATGTGTAAATGGTAGTGATGCAACCGCCTATTATAAGGGGCTGGGTTTAAAAGTAGTACCATTATTTGAATACAGTGATGATTTGAATAGTGCTTTAACCACAAACAGCACAAATACTGTAATGCAAATTGCTGATAATATTGCGAGCATTATTAATCAAGATCACAATACCATTGGCGTAGCAATTGATAATGAAAAAGCCTTAAGTCAGGTCTCTAGTGATGTTGAATTAGCATTTTTTGGTGAGTTGGCAAAACAGTTAAACGCAGCAGGTAATCATTTATTTGTCTTTGACGCTCCGACAACCGTGCAAACTATTTACAATCAAGGAGTTCATATCAATGGTTCAGTGAATGTTTCTATTCCACCACAGCAAAACGTAGTTGAATTAGATCCTCTATATGATCAGGAGTCAATTCCACAGGGTAGCTATGGACCGGTTGGCATAGATCAATACACTACAGACACTAATAAAGAAGTACAAAATTATTTTGCAATTGAAAGTCGTCCACCAGTGATGTTTGTTGCACCAAGTAGCTCTACAGATACGATTTGGGATAGTGTTCAACAATATGATCTACAATCAAGCAAAACTACAGTCAATAACCCAACTACGAGCACGGATATTGGTAATTGCTCTGAGAGTCCCGCAATTAATTCTGGCTCTGTTGATAACGTAGCCTTAGCTAATTTTTTATGTGATAATGAATCGTGTACCGCAACTTCAACCAATAAAATTATAACAGATTTCTTAGCCCCTAAAAACTGTGTTGCTTTTAAAAATACTACGTCAATGCAACAATTTATGACTAATGCTTTAAGTGCAATCACTAAATATACACCAGCCAATGATCCGCGTTACTTAGGTACTACGATGTACGCATGGAGAATTGATGCATTCAATGACATTGCCTGTGCAGTTCATTATTATTCACAAGATTTTGAATCAGACTTATACAAACAATGTAACCAAACTTTCCCAGCCAAAATCAGTGATACAGCATGGAGTACCTTTGCCAACTGGAATCCACCACAATAAGTAATAATTCATAAGGTATGAAAAAACCGTCAGTGACTAGCTGACGGTTTTTTTAAAAAGCAAGTAACTTGCAGCCAAAATTATTTAGCAGCAGTTGTTGCTTTCTTTACTGTATTGATAGTTGCTTGAGTAGCAGCTTCAAAATTTTTAGTCGCAACTTCAGCAACTTGTGCAGATACTTTAGATACAGTATCAGCAGCTTGGTTAGAAGTTGTAATGATGTTTTGTAAAGATTCACTAGCTACTTTAGATAAAGCTGGGCTAACTGAAGCGATTTGATCTACTGATTTAACCATTGATTCTTGAGCATCTTTGATAGTTTCAGATGCAGCAGTATTAAATACAGCTTGTGAATTGCTAACAACACCGCGAAGCTCTTGAGTTTTAGCCACACCAGATTCTACTGAGCTAACTGCAAAAGCTTTAACTTGTTCCGCTACATCTTTAGCAGATGTAACAGACATTAAATTTTTCATAGTAGTTGCAGATTGTTGCATGAAAGTACGAGCAGCTTCACATTGAACGAACATTGCTTGTTTATAACCTTCAATAACTGCATTAGTTAAAGTCATGCAAGTGTCAATCATTTTAGTATATTGTGCGTTCATCGCAGTAATTTGAGTTGATTTCATTATGTATTCTCCCGAATAAAAATTTAGTGGATATAGACTATAATTAGCCAAATCCGTGTTCTAGGACGCTATTATTGTGCACCGCAACATAATTTGTCAAGTTTTATATTTAGATTTTTATTATTAAGAAGCCACCACCAGCTCCAAAGCATTGCAAACACTCAAAAAACCTAGACAAAAATATTTTTCAACATTCAGAAAACCACCACATTTCAGGTAGTTAGCCTAACAGCGTAAAAATATTTGCACAAATTGATTTGATTATGATAATATCTCAAATTCATAAATTGAAGAAACTCATACGCAGCTTCAATTCATTAACAAATCATTGTTAGTGTCAACGTATACTAATAGTATATGTGCGGATCTTGGTTATAGCACTACATGCACTTACAACTAGCATACCTATAACCTACAGCACCTTCAGTGCCTACATTTTATTTGCAATTACCTGTGCAACTAATGCCTTAAAGATCAGTGTATCTTTAGCTTAATATTCTTATATATGTCCAATTAATTTATCCATGTAGATTGGCTATATATATCAATATTAAGACTGGGTGCACAAAATGCTAAAAACAAACCACCACCCTCATAAATCAGAATGGGTGCAGCTTTTGATCCGACTGTTAATCATTGGACAGCTGCTCATGCTGCTGCTGTTTTCTAGTGATGCATGTAGCGATATGCTCACTGATGCGAGCTGGTTTTGCGATAGCAAAGCTATGCTTGATGGTAGCCTTGATCTCATCAATGAGTTCTATACTATCCTATGTCTTGTCGCTGTTTACATTGTCTATCAATTCATGCTATTAGTAAACATTATTTCGCATGATTATGATGCAGAATTAATTGCCCTCGATGAATTCCTCCATCGTTTGGTAAATAGTTTTAACCCTATTCGTACCCTAGTCGCAATAAGTAAGCCTTTATATTTGTTAATCTTTAGATTACAACGTCTCCTAAAAATTCATAATTTTCGGCTGGTTAATGCTGAAATCGAGTCCTCATACCTTCCATTTGTCTAGACTACAACTTAGTTTAAATTAAGCATTCAAATAGAATCACTTAATTTAAAATACACAACAATCTGTTAGATCGAACTTAGTTACTAATTTTACTTTAGCCAAAAAGTAATCAAGCTGCTGCATTGTCTATTGCAAAGCTAAATACTCGGCTTAGTTTATCGAAGGTATTAAAATGAAAAACAATCTAAAAGCTATACTTTTAATCGCAAGCATTTCTGCACCATTAAGTGCGTGGGCTACTTTAGGTGAAAGCACCTCGTCTATCATGAATGATGCAATTGCCCTTAAAGCTTCTGCTCCAACCACTTCTAATCAATCATCTTTAGACCAAGCAACTCTCAGCAATGCTGATTACCAAACTAATACTCTGGTTACACAAACTGGTATTGTTATCAAGCAATTTAGCAGTAATGGCAATGTCTTTGGCGTTGCATGGCATGGACCTAAAGTACCAGATCAAAACCAACTTTTTGGCAAATATTTCACAGTTTATCAAACTAGCACACCAAGCTATAAATCACTGACTATGCGCAAAGTCAATGCCAGTGATTTTGTTTCATCAACTAGCGGTTGGATGGGACATTATGAAGGAAAAGCAATAATTCCATCTCTAGCTCCAGCTAACGTAACAATAAACTCTTTGAAATAAGGTGTGCCAACATGAAAAAATATCTCTCTTTCGCAATTATCGCAACCAGCGTGACACTTAGTGCATGTGGCAGTGGTGGAACAGCTGCTAGTAGCGCGACTAACGCCACTCAACCAACAACAGCTGAATCACAAAACAGCACAACCAGCAATGTGGTACCAATTGTAATTGATGGCGGACCAACTGGGCAATCCCCTGATAATACGCCGTTTGTTAGCGTTACTGTTTGTAGTACCAATAGCCCAACTAATTGCCAAACTATTGACCATATTATTCTAGATACTGGCTCAATGGGTTTACGAATTTTTGCAAGTAAATTAAACAGTAGCTTAAATCTGACTAAGCAAACAATTAATGGACAGACTACAGCAGAATGTACCTTGTTTGGTAGCGGTTATGACTGGGGTTCAATTGCATTGGCAAATGTTAAGATGGCAGGCGAAATAGCTAATAATGTACCAATCCAGATCATTAATGATACTAGCATTCCAAATGTGCCCAGCGACTGTAGCAATGAAGGTGCCTACAATGATTTAGGTGGTGCAAATGGAATTATTGGTGTAAATCCTCTACCTTATGATCAGGGTAATTATTACTCATGCAGTGGCAGTAGCTGTACGCTAAATAGTTCAATTACTACAGCACAGCAAGTCGTAAGCCCTGTATATGAATTTAGCACCGACAATAATGGCGTTATTGTTTCATTACCACAAGTGTCTAGTACTGGTCCTGGAGCAACATCACTTAGTGGAACACTTACGTTTGGAATTGGTACGCAAAGCAATAACCAATTGACAGCGCAAAATGTTTTCACAAGTAATGGCACTGAACAGGATGGTAGTTTTACAACTACCTATGATGGTGGTACCTATGATTCAATTTTTGATACTGGTTCAACTGAATTATTCTTTGATAACCCAAGTAATAATCCGGCGTTAACCACGTGTAGTGATAACACTAGTTTCTATTGCCCAAGTAGTACGACAACTATTACCACTCAATTAGCGAGTCTTAACAGTAGCGCAGGGGTAAATTTCAATTTTAATATCATTAATTTTGATAATTTTATCAACAGCAACCCAAATAGCGTAGTAATACCTAATGCAGGAGCTACTGGCGGTCAGAATTTCTTTATCTGGGGTTTACCATTCTTCTATGGAAGAACAGTGTTTAGCGCATTCAGCGGTGCAAGTACCTCAGGCGGTACCGGACCTTATTTTGCAGTTTAATTAAATAGTAGTGATTACTTCGGTAGCAGAGTATAGGGTACTCTTCTTACTCTGCCACCAAATGCTACGTGCAATAATATTTTTAAGTTTCATTTAAAGAATATAAAACTATAGGATATAAACCATGAAAAAATTTAACAATCTTTTAACTATATTAATCGTATCTAGTGCTAGCTTCACTTTAGCAGCTTGTGGTAGTGGAGGTAGTGCAAATAATGCAGCAACACAACAAACAAACAGTAGCAGTGGCGGCAACAATGCAGCAAGCAATAATACATTACCTCAAGTCAGTACAGATGATCTGAAAGCAATTTTTACTGCATTAGCTACAGATAACGCTAAATCAACTATCTCACTACAAGATGCGGTAGCAATTATAACTGGTAAAAATCCAGATGCTCTGCAAACTCTAAAAAGCCTTCAACTCAGTGGCTATCAACAAGCAATTAATGCAGCTAACCAAGTGCCACATGTAACTATCAACCAAACACCAACTCAAGCACAATATAATGAAGCTCTTTTTGCCGCTTTGTTCATCGGTGATGTAACTGATTCGAGCTCTGGTAGTGATGGCACCAGCACCCTCGGTCAAATTACTTGGAGCAATACTCTCAGCAACCTAGCTATGGTATCACATCGTTTCTTTGGTGGTTATCGTTTAGCGCAACAAGATTATACGTGGAGCTTCAACCCTGGCACTTTAGAAACAATCGTTAATACTGGCAACCAATTGGGAACTGCTCAAGATATCAATCTACTGAATATTCATCAAGGCGCTGTTGGTGATTGTTACTTCTTATCAACCTTGAGTGGGCTAATTTATCAGCGCGGAGCGCAAAGTGTTGCCAATATATTTCACCCGAATGAAAGCGGTGGTTATAGCATTGATTATACTGATGTGCATTCCGTTGCACAACAAATTTCGGTGACTCCAGTAACTGATTTAGAAGTCGCTACTGGCGCTTATTCTGCGGGTAGTGGACAATGGTTAAGCTATCTTGAGAAAGCTTTTGGTGATGTGCTAATGAGCCCGGAATATAGCTTTATTTATTTTGGTACTACCCCTGCTACACCAGGAAGTATTTATAATTTGGCAACCTTCTATGATGGTATGACAGCATCGCAATTACCGATTGGACAATATTATTCGGCATTTAAGTTTTTGACTGGACATGAAGTATATGAGTTTACTAATTCATACAATGCCAGCAGCACTGACTACACTCTCGTTAATACTTATGCCGACAATCCAGACTCTGCCAACATAACACTGGGAGCCAAAGTCACTCCAGCAAACATGGTTAATCTGATTGATCCACTTCTGGCAGAAGGAAGGGTAATGGTACTTGGTACGCCAGTTGATACCAAGGAACTCAATGGAGCGACCGAGCAAGGCGCAGTTGACTTACCGCCGGGAATAGTTGGTACACATGCCTATGCAATCTTGGGACATGCCAATGGTAAATTCAAACTACGTAATCCATGGGGAACTAACTTCACCCCTAATGGTGCAGATAGCATTACCAATGGCTACACCATGCAAGATGGAATATTCTACGTTCCTGATGCGGATGTCTTTAAAATTTTTGATCAAATTGATATTGAGCAATTACCTAGCCTAGACAAAACTCCAATAGTTGTTAATGGTATAGTTCAAAAAGATAGTAACGGTAATCCACTTTATACTGCAGCTAGCAATCCAATTATGGATCAATATACTACTAGTAACGGCGCGTATATCAAAAATAATTACTCTAAATTTGTTGCTGTACCAAAATAAGGATTAATTCAATGAAAAAAATTATCCTAATTATATTGGCAACAGCTTCCTCCCTAGCATTTGCCGATGGTGCAGCGAGCTGTAATGGTGACTACTTGGAAGGAATCATTGATGTTGCACCCTACTTTAAATCCGGTGCTTCGCAACAAGGTGTTGAGTTATCTCATACACATATCCAAGTAAACAGTGGTGGTAACGAATATGATGTTGCAATCGACAACGTATTTACCAATGATTACGACCAAACCAATGGTAGCTCAGTGCCCTCTTCATTAGCACAGAGCCTTCAAGTCGGGCAAACCGTACAATTATGTGGGGAACTCTACACTAGTGGTGATCTTGGGATTCATTGGGTACACACCAATTGTGGAGTAAGCTCAAGCGGACCAAATGGCTATGTGCTTGTTAACGGCCAAAACTTAACCAATAATCAGGAGTACTGTTATCTATGGCCTAGCTAATCCAGTTAACTAACTATTTGAATTTATAATTAATCCAGAGTGCTATTTTTGACAGCATTCTGGATTTTTTGCATCTGTTATTAAAACAACTATCAGTAACTTTGGTGGCGCACTTATTAAAACTAAGAGTTCAATTAGTAAATTTATGCTAAAACACTGATAAATCAAGGTATAATCATGGGTTAATTAAATTTATATATCTATGAGAATGCCAACACTATGTACCATCTACGCGACTTTGTAACTAAAAAAATTGTTAACCCTGATAATCTGGTTTTCACTGGTGAAACTACTCCTTGGGAAGTAGTAATGGATCTTGATTCAATTAAAAGTAAAATGAATCTGGATTACTTTCGCGCATCACCGCCAAGCTTACTAAAATATTTACCCTTATTACCAATAACTAAGCAAGCAGAGTTTATCACTTTACGTGAGGCTGCAACTCCCTTAATTAAGAGCCGTCGTTTGGGACGCAATATGGGCGTTGAATTATACCTTAAAGTAGAAGGTAAAAATCCAACCGGATCATTTAAAGATCGCGGTACAGCAGTTGAAGTATCAGTTGCTCGCGAAAAAGGTGCTAAAGCAATTATTTTGGCATCAACTGGAAATATGGCAGCTTCGTGTGCCTGTTATGCTGCAGCAGCTGACTTACCTTGCTTTATCTTGGTACCAGAAGGCGTTCCTCCCGGCAAACTATCTCAAGTTTTAGCTTTTGGTGGGCATATAGTTCAAGTTAAAGGTACTTATAATGATGCAGCTGATTTAGCTTATAAAATTGCAGTTGAAATGGGCTTTTACTTGGCTGGAGATTATGCATTTCGCTTAGAAGGTGCTAAAACTGCCGCATTTGAAGCTATTGATCAAATGTTATTTCAGGTTCCGGATTACTTAGTTGTGCCAATTGGTTGTGGAACCAATATCGGCGGATACTATAAAGGCTTCATGGATTACTATCGTTTAGGACTGATTGACCGTTTACCACGCATTATTGGGGTTCAGGCAACTGGGGCGCAAGCTGTGGTTAATAGCTTTGATGCAAAAAGTGATGTTATCGAAATTTTACCAAGTATTAATACTCTAGCTTCAGCGATTGCCGTTGCGAACCCAATTGACGGATTAAAAGCATTAGAAGCAATCAATAACACCAATGGTTATGCCGTAGCAGTTACTGACAATGAAATTTTGGCGGCACAACATCGTATGGCTAAAGAAGAAGGAATTTTTGCTGAAAGCTCTGCAGCAGCAACTATTGCTGGTTTACAAAAATTAATCGATCAAGGTAAAATTGATGCGCACAAAAAAGTAATGTGCATCCTAACCGGAGACGGGTTAAAAGATCCACAAGTTGTATTGAAAGCAGCAATTAAGCCACCTACCATTTATCCACAAACTAAAGAATTTTTTAGCTTGTATCAAAATGGTTTCTTTGATGGTAAGAGCATGGTTTTCGTTGAGAAAAGTGATGTGTTATTTACCAAAGAGCCAACTAAAGCTGAGATTAGCCGTGAATTACAAAATTTATTCTCAGCAACTTATGGTGATGATTATCTGGATAAAATTCAAATTTCACTAGCTAAAATGGTGCAAAAGGGTAAAACCATTACCATTTCGGATTTCCAAGATAGCATCCAAAGCGTACTGGAATCACCAAAACATACACGAAGCGATGTTTTTTCGGTACTGGATTTCTTTGTGGATACTGCTAAAGATAAAAAAGCTAATGCTAATGTCCGGGTAAGTATTGCAGGGCAAGAATATGTTGGTAATGCAAATGGTACAGGTCCGGTAGATGCAGTTATTAAAGCTCTTACCCATGCTTGTCGTGATACTTTACAGTTCAAACTCACTGACTATAAAGTAGAGATTCGTGGACAAGGAACTGATGCCAACGTATATGTTGAAATGAAATTACAACAAGCCAGTCACAATTCAATCGGCAGCGGAACATCTCCCGATATTATTCAAGCATCAATTGAAGCTTTTGCCGAAGCTTATAACGGCTTTAACTAAAGCATGACTTTATACCAAATCTTACAGCAGACAAAAAGTGAAGAAGATGTAAAAGATATTTATATCAAGGCACTTGGTCTAAAATCCTATACTAAAGGGTTAATAGACATTCGCACTGATGAAGTTTGGTTTGAAGCAAAAGATACGGGTAAACATTCCAGCTATGCTATGTTTACCCAATTACTTCACTACGTTCAAGTTGCGCTCAATGAAGGCGAAATCCTACCGCCATTTTTAGCGGTAATTGATACCGAAAAAGCAGCCATCATGAAAACAGCTGATGTCCTGCCCTTTCTTAAGAAAAAAACCATAAAATGGGGTAAATCTGCCAGTCAATATACTCCTGAAGCACTCGCTGAAATCTCTGCTTATATCGGTACTCATTTTGTCTCATTTAAAATTGAAACTCATGCCGAAGAATTTATCAGCACCGTAAAAAATGCCATTAAATCCGGCGATATTATCCGTACACAAATCACTCCAAATAACCTAAAGCAGGTCTTTGATAAGTGGGTAGTTATGATTGGGCACGAAATAGTTGGTGTACGAGAAGAAGATTATGCCCTGCTCTTTTTTGCGGATATCATGCACGATGGCACTGTTTCAACCCATGCCAATTTACCTGCAGAATTATTACACAAAAATGGCGCTCCAGTTTTTAGCCGCGGTGGCAAAAATTTTGAGTTAGGTAATAAAGAGGGTTACCGCCGATTTTGGGCAATTTATCATAAGCCACCCAAAGCTGAATACCGTGATTATTTACTCGAACGTCGCGATAGCTTAATTCCATTGGATGAACGTAGTTTTAAAGGTGCATATTACACTCCCTTGGCTGTAGTTGATAAAGCTTATGATAAATTAGCTGAAACTTTGGGCAAAAATTGGCAAAAAGATTATATTGTCTGGGATATGTGCTGTGGAGTTGGTAATCTTGAAGTAAAACATAGCAACCCACGCAATATTTATATGTCAACTCTCGATCAAGCTGACATTGATGTAATGAAGGCGACTAAAACCTGTGTTGCCGCAACAAGATTTCAATATGACTATCTCAATGATGATATTACTGACGATGGCAAGATTGACTACAACCTTACTAATAAAGTACCTGACGGTTTACGTAAAGCGATTGCTGAGGGTAAGAAAATATTGGTTTTAATTAACCCACCTTATGCTGAAGCAGCTAACTCACTAGGAAATGAAGGTAAAACCAACGTAGCAAAAACTAAAATTGGCTTATTAATGAATAACAATGATTATGGTTACGCGGCTCGTGAATTATTTGTACAATTTATCGCTCGGGTTGCTCAAGAAATCCCAACAGCAACATTAGCTCTGTTTAGTACATTGAAGTATGTTAATGCTCCAAATTGTGAAAAATTTAGGCAAAATTGGAATGCAAAGTATTTAAGCGGTTTTATTGTACATAGTAAATCATTTGACGGATTAAAAGGTAATTTCCCTATTGGGTTTTTAATCTGGAGCACAAATAATAATTCCACAACTAAAACGCTGATTACAGAAATAAACTGTGAAATTCTAGATAAAAAAGCATTCCCAGTTGGCGAGAAGTCTTTTTATAATATACCCAATAAATATTTTTTAAGTGAATGGTTTGTACGACCTCGTTCAAATCAACAAGATGCATTACCATTAAAAAATGCAATAACTCCAACAAACAGCACAAAGGACATTCGTGGTAATAAATGGTCAGATAATGCCATTGGTTCGATGATTTGCTTTGGAAATGATATACAACACTCTATCCAAGGAACTGCAATACTTTCCTCGGGGTATTGCAGTGCTGGTGGATTTTTTATAACACCCGAGAATTTATGTCAGGCAGTGGTAACTTTCTCAGTTCGCCAACTAATTAAGCACACTTGGATTAACCATAACGACCAATTTTTACAACCAACCATCGAATTATCTGATGAATTCAAAACCGATTGTTTGGTTTGGATGCTATTTCACTGCAAAAACCTGACCGCTAGCGCCAACGACCTCGAATGGAATAATCAAAAGTGGTCAATTGTCAATCATTTTATCCCATTCACCGAAAGTGAAGTCGGCTCACCAGAACGTTTTGAATCGGATTTTATGGTGCAATATTTAACTGATAAACAATTATCTTCTGAAGCAATTGGAGTTTTAGACGCTGGACGAGAGTTGTGGCGTGCCTACTTTACCCAAACCGATGAGCGCTCTATCCGTGATGAGTTGAAACTAAACCGTGCTGATGTGGGTTGGTATCAAATTCGCAAAGCATTACAAGCACGTAATAAAAATAGTGATGCTATCCCGACTGATTTTACCGCATTTGAATTAGCTTATGCTAAGCTCACGGATAAATTACGTCCACTAGTTTATGAATATGGCTTTCTCCGCGAGTAAATAAAGTATTATATGATAGAACAACACATTGGAAATTGCACATGGTAAAGCAAAATGAAATAAAAATATTTGAAGATAAGAATATACGTACTTTATGGGATAAAGAGCAAGAGAAATGGTACATTTCGATTATTGATGTAGTTACTGTTCTCACTGATAGCATTGACCCAAATGCCTACTGGCGTAAACTTAAACAACGTCTCAAAAAAGAAGGAAATGAAACCGTGACAAATTGTCACGGGTTGAAAATGCTTGCACCTGATGGTAAAATGAGAGTGACTGATGTAGCTGATTCCGAACAACTATTTAGATTGATCCAGTCTACTCCATCACCAAAAGCTGAACTATTCAAACTATGGTTAGCAAAGATTGCCGCTGAAAGACTTGACGAAATGCAAGACCCAGAACTCAGTATCGATCGGGCGCTAGAACAATACGTAAATTTAGGCTATTCCGAAAACTGGATAAATCAACGTTTAAAAAGTATTGAAGTCCGCAAAGAACTCACAGATGAGTGGAAGAAACGCGGCTTACAACAAGGAGTACAATTTGCAACTCTAACTGATATTATTACCAAAACATGGAGTGATAAAACCACCAAAGAATATAAAGTCCTAAAAGGGTTGAAAAAAGAAAATCTTAGAGACAATATGACTAATACTGAATTGATTTTGAATATGCTAGCAGAAGCTTCCACTAGAGATATTTCTGCTGCTGTCGAACCAACAAGCTTTGAGGAAAGTAAAAAAGTAGCGCAACAAGGTGGAAATGTTGCTAAAGTAGCCCTTAAAGAGCTTGAAGCTAAAACAGGTAAAAAAGTAGTTAGTAAATTAAATGCTAAAACATCTTTAGCTCCAACACCTATTGAAGAAAATACAGGCAACTCAAAGAAGCAAAAATAAGCTCTTAGAACCAAAGAATCTGATAATTTTTATTTACATTTATAGGAAAACACTATGACAGAAAAACTAAACAAATACAGTGGAATCATCACTCAAGATATTTCACAAGGTGCATCACAAGCAATGCTCTATGCAACTGGCTTAAAAGAAACCGATATGGCTAAAGCACAGGTTGGAATTGGCAGTGTTTGGTATGAAGGTAACCCATGTAATATGCACTTATTAACTTTGGCTGAAGAAGTTAAAAAGGGCGTAGTTGATGCAGGCTTAGTTGGTATGCGCTTTAACACAGTTGGCGTAAGCGATGGTATTTCAATGGGTACCAATGGTATGCGTTTTTCATTACAATCACGCGAAGTAATCGCTGATTCGATTGAAACAATCATGGGTGCACAATGGTACGATGGCTTAATTACTCTACCTGGTTGCGATAAAAATATGCCAGGTTGTGTAATGGCTATGTCACGCCTTAATCGTCCAAGTATAATGATTTATGGTGGAACAATCAAAGCTGGTGAATACCACGGTAAAATTTTAGATGTCGTATCAGCATTCCAAGCTTATGGTGAATATTTAGCAGGTAAAATCAGCGAAGAAGAACGTCAGGGAATTATTCGCCATGCTTGTCCAGGTGCAGGTGCTTGTGGTGGTATGTACACAGCTAATACAATGGCATGTGCGATTGAAGCGTTGGGAATGTCACTACCATATAGTTCATCAATTGCTGCTACTCACCCAGCTAAATTAGCTGAATGCTATCACGCAGGTGAAGCATTAAAAAATCTACTAGAAAAAGATATCAAACCAAGTGATATCCTAACTAAGAAATCTTTTGAAAATGCGTTTACTTTGGTAACTGTGCTAGGTGGCTCAACTAATGCAGTGCTGCATCTAATTGCGATGGCTCGTACAGCTGGAGTCGATTTTACTTTAGCTGATATTCAAAAGATTAGTGACAAAACGCCAATGTTAGCTGATTTCAAACCAAGCGGCAAATATGTAATGGGTGACCTGCATGCTTTAGGTGGCACACCTGCAGTACTTAAATTACTTTTAGAACACGGAATGATTCATGGTGACTGTTTAACAGTAACAGGTAAAACTTTAGCGGAAAATTTGGCAACTTTACCTGGCTTGCCAGCAGATCAAGATTTGGTACAACCATTTGATAAACCAATCAAAGCAGATGGACATATTCAAATTTTATTTGGGAATTTGGCAACCGAAGGATCTGTAGCTAAAATCACAGGTAAAGAAGGAACTTATTTTAAAGGTCCTGCACGTTGTTTTGATACTGAAGAAGAGTTAATCCATGCTTTAGAGCAAAAACAAATCCAAAAAGGTGATGTATTGGTAATTCGTTTCCAAGGTCCTAAAGGTGGTCCTGGTATGCCAGAAATGCTAAAACCAACTTCCGCGATTATGGGTGCTGGCTTAGGTAAAGATGTTGCTTTAATCACCGATGGGCGTTTTTCAGGTGGTTCGCATGGTTTCATTATTGGGCACATTACACCAGAAGCTCAAGTTGGTGGCAATATCGCTTTGTTAAAAGATGGTGATATTATCGTAATTGATGCTGAAAAAAATACAATTGACGCTGAACTTAGCGATACCGAATGGGCAAATCGCCGTAGCGTATGGCAAGCACCTGCTTACCGCTCAAACCGTGGTACTTTGTACAAATTCATTAAAAACGTAAAATCTGCTAGCCTAGGCTGTGTAACTGACGAATAGTCCTTTATTTGATGTCTTACAAAGTATCTATCAGTGCTACAAAGATAATAATATTGTTATCTTTGTAGCACTCTAATTTTAATACCGCAAAATCATTCTGCTAACAAATCCAAATTTCCTAAACTAATTATCCCCAGTCATTCAATGTGCTAAAATCATGAAAATTTCCAAGAAGGAATTTGTCATGAGTTATAATTTTGCAACTGGGTTTAAGAGCCTTAGCCAAGAACATCAGCAAATCAAACTACCCCATCCAGAAAATAATATTCCAAGCTGGTTAAATGGTTCATTAATCAAAGTTGGACCTGCACAATTTACCATTGGCAAAACCAAAGTTAATCATTGGTTTGATGGTCTGGCAATGCTTTATAAATTTGAATGCAACAAAGGTAATATCACATTCTCAAATGCGTTCATCAAATCAGAACAATATCAATCACATCTCAATGGGCGAATGCAATATGATGAGTTTGCGACTAAAGCACCACTCAACCTATTCGAACGATTAAAGAATATACTTGCAACGATAACAGGAAAAACTACTCTAAACCCTAGCTGCAATGTAAATATTAGCCAAATGAATAAGATTTTTATTGCCATGACAGAAGTTAATAATCAGATCGAATTTAATCCATCAACACTGACTACACTCAAACAGATTAACTATATCGATAACCTAAATGGTCAAATGACAACTGCACACCCGGTGTTGGATAGTAAGACACAAGAATTATTTAATATTCTTATCGATATAAAACCTAATAATATCAAGTATCAAATATATAAAACCAATGTTCAAACTCCACAAGTGACTCGCGAGTTAGTTGCCGAATTTTCCAAACCGTACTTATTTTATATGCATAGCTTTTTTGTTACGAGTAATTACGTCATTGTTTATAATGGACCGATGCAAACTACTGCGGCACACTTACTCACCAATACATTTAATGAAGCTTTAAAATACAACAAAAATCATCAGTGTGAATTTATAATTATCAGTCGCTACACGGGTAAGTTAACAATAATGCCAGTTGAACCAATGCTGTTTTTGCATGGAATTAATAGTTATGAGACAGTAAATGGGCAAATCATACTTGATCTAATTGCGTATCACAAAGAAGAAAACCCGTATAATAATCTTTACCTCAAAAAAATTGCCAATAATCATTTAGACTTAACGACTGAGGTTAGACGCTATACCATCAACATTGAGAATAATGACGCTCAATATCAAATAATAGCCCGAGATACAATCGAATTTCCATTTATTAACCCTGAGTTTCAAAATCATGAATATCGCTATGTTTTTGCTACTTATCGTGATGAATCCAGACCGAATGACTTTCTAAATGGACTAATAAAGATAGATCTGCATGACTCACAGCACAGACTGACTTGGCATCAGCCTGATTTATATCCATCTGAGCCAATTTTTGTTAAAAATCCAGAAAGTCATAGCGAGGATGATGGAATAGTCATGACCAATGTTTTTGATAGTACGCGCCAGATTAGTTTTTTATTACTCCTTGATGCTAAATCTTTTACTGAAATAGCCAGAATTGAGTTACCATGCCATATTCCCTTCACGCTGCATGGTAATTTTTATACTCATCAAAATTTGCCTCGCTAAAAATACAGCGGGGATTCAGAATATAAAAAATGAGGGAGTTAACAACTCCCTCATTTAGTTTAATTTCCCAGATATCCACCAGGAATAGCTGCAGCATAGCCGTTTAATCCAGATACTCCCGACTCCATATAAACACCATATAGATAGTTTTGATAAACAGTATCTGCAGTAGTTGTTGTAGAGTTAGGATACCACGCGTCTGTCCATGTAGCATTAGCATTGAATCCACCACTTGAATTACGAGTTATATGCACAAACGAAGCATAAGAAACTCCAGATGCTTCACTCCCAGCAGCTAAATTATAGCCACCTGCTCCATCAGTCGTAATCCCCTCAAAGTGAGTAATCGCTGCGGGCTGATTATTATGGGTATACTCTGTCCAGTTAGTTAACAATTTGGTAGTTGAATTATAGTCAGCAACAAATCCTACTCCAAGACCACTCTCATCTGTAGCGCTATATCCACCAGCTATAGTGTAACTCTCACCACCATTCCACCAGATGCCATAGATTGTAGTATAACGAGCAGCTGGATGCTGAACGGATTGATAAGAGCCAGTCACTATATTATAAATGAATCCATTTCCTGCAGTTGTTCCAGATAAATAGTTACCCACAATAATCCCATGCATAATACTGTGCGGGTAAGTATTCCCAACCGGAAGATTTCCAGGAACTTGTGATTCAGGGAATATCAATGTTTGCCAATTATTTGCTTGCTGAGTACTACTTACAGGACCATTATAATAGAAACCAAATGCATGACTCTCACCTGATTCCGCTGTAGTATAAGTACCAGTTAAAAGGACATTCCCACTACTGCCATTATCTGCGCTATAAACATTAGTTCCTGAAGTGGTCGCACCAGTAGATGATGGGTAATTATAAGTATAGTATGTACCACCACCCGTTACACCACCAACGTATAAAGTTCCATTACTCAAGCCATTGACAACATAGCTTCCAGTAATATATACATTATTTGTAGTGCCTACCTGACGAATACCAGTTAATCCAGTTGTACCGCCCGCTGGAAGACTGCCAGTGTAATTCATCTGTGAATACTGAAGACTGGGAGGAGTGGTCGAATTATTTGAAGAACTTCCGCTTGAACATGCTGACAATAATGCTGTACCCAAAATTGACAACAAAGTAATATTTCCTAATTTCATGGTTGTGACCTTTCAATAAGCGATAGATAAATATTAGTAGTAGTTATTCTAACACACGTTAAATTTTATTATTCCAAACTGATAAGTAAAAATCTTTTTTTTTTTGGAATGCTTGATATTACAACTACTTGCGATGTTGTAAAACCCCAACATCAAAGACTATATTTATTTGATTACGCTTTAAAATAGTCAATAATGTTGCAGTAACTTTAATAAAAATGGCTCTCAAATAAGGTCCATTAATTAAGACAAAAAATTGATTATGATGAGATATTGATCTTAAAATACGCTTCACAATTTTTATGATAATCCAACACTAGTATATATTGAGAAATAATTCGGATAAGCCCAAATCAAAATGCTATACTTTACACTTTAAAAATGATGATGATTTATAATTATGTACAAACTAAATAGTATATCTTTAAATAAAACTCCAGCAGGAATCAAAGGAATTTTAATATTCGCGCTAGGACTAGCTAGCGGATTAACCTTTCCTCCCGTAGCCTGCTCTTGGCTGATTTTTATAATTCTTACCATATTCATTATGGGTATGGAAATTAGATTTCTTAAACGCAGTTTTGCCTATGGATATTTATTCTATCTTGGCGCGGGAATTTCATTTATCGGGTCGTGGTTTAGCTATTATTTTCGTTTACAGCTGAATTGTGGCTACCTAATATCTTATTGTTTAACTATGATTTTATGCCTCTATGCAGCGCTGTACTGTGGAGCTATCAGTAGTGTCTACACGCGGATAAAGGCATACTCGAAGTTTTATAACCTAGTGTTTCTTTTTCCCTCCCTATGGGTGTTAACTGAACTAATCCGCGGAACTTTCTTCCCTCGCTCATGGTATGCCTTAGGCTATACTCAAGTGAACAATCTGCTTTTTCGTGGTTATTTTCCACTTTTTGGTATTTATGGCGTATCATGGCTGATTGTTGCAATTAGCGGATTTATAGTACATTCACTTAGCAAAAAGAGTAAGCGAGGATTAGTTCAATTAGTCAGTGGACTAGTGATTTTCGCAGGATTATCTCTAGCTCTCTCACAAATAAAATATACTACAGCAACCGGAAAACCGATTAAAGTTGCGCTCCTCCAGCCTAGCGTTTTCTCAACCAAAAATTACACTTTTGTAACTCGCGATAGTCTTGAACAAGCATCACAGCAACTAGTGCAAAACAGTGATGCGGAACTATTGGTATTGCCTGAAGCCGTCTTCGGTACGACTTATCGTTATCTGACTCCTGGATATCTTAAGCAGCTTAACCAGATTGTCGAATCAAAATCCGCTACTTTAATCGCTGGCGTAAATCTTGAGGATGATGCTGGAAATAAATATACTGGTGATGTAGTCAGCAGTGACTGGAATCACGCTATTTATATCAAACATAATTTAGTTCCCTTTGGTGAATACAACCCACTTAAAAATACACCTTTGGCATGGATATTAGGCGATGCGTCAGAACAAATAACGCAATATACACCGGGTATCGCCGTTCAATTACCCTACCAATTTAAAGATCAAAAGATTGCCTTTAATATTTGCTACGAAAATACTATTAATGATTTCGTTGCATTTGGCGCTAAAGACGCTACTATTATGCTAAATCAATCTGATTTATCATGGTATGGTCAAACAACAATGAAAAATGATTTTTTTCAATTCTCACAAGCACGTGCTTTAGAAAATCAAAAATATTTTCTTCAGGATGGTAATACTGGTGATACCGCATTTATTAACCGTGATGGGCAGGTTGAATCGCACATCGAAGCTTACGCAGCAGGTGCTGCAGTCGGAATGGTGCAAGGTTACCAAGGGGCAACCCCATTTGCAAGGCTCGGCAATACACCAATTTGGCTTTTATGCTCTTTAACAATAATACTCGCGCTTTTCCTGCGTTTAAAAGGGTCAAATTCAATTTAGTTTAATGTAAGAATTAGAAGTGATTATAATTTTCTTGAGGATGATTGTACGCTACAAAGCGCTATTATCTATATATAAGAAATAATCAGGCAGTTTAAGTATTCCTACAAAAACTGCCGATTAATTTGTGTGTGTAAAATGTTATTTAAATTTTTACATTACCATGATCCTCTCACATAAAAGCTACCGCCTTTAGACGCGGAAATATCTTTCCAGATAAAACGGACACCTCTCTGTGTGCCATCTTGAAGAGTAAAAGTTATTATACTTACATCTTTATTGGCAACATCATCATTATCGGAACCACTCGTACAATTATGCTTCGTTGTACATACAACTGAAGAGTACACATCAATACGTCGATACCCATCTACAAAACTAGTGGTAGTCTTAGTTAAAAATCCCCATGTGAACCATTGTGTAGTCTTTTTATTAGTTTTACTGTCTATTACTTCGAACGGATATGACATTGGCACTATTGTTTCTGAAGCTAATTCATTACCACCTCTATAATACCAATTATTAGCAAACCAGTAATAAAAGTCTAAATCGTGACCGTTAGCTCTCATTATTCCATAAAAATCATCAATAACCGGTGGTGCAATATTATCACCACCTTTATGCCAATTAATTATAGTAGGACTTTGCCCAGTAGTTGTATCCTTCCATAATGAATTTATTGTATTTGGATCACTACGGTAACCAGCAAAACCCCTTACTCCGTTAACACTATAAACCGCACCGTATTCATTAAATACACTAAATGGTTTATCATTTATTAAGTATGGTTGAGCACTAAAGATCACCTTATATTGTAAAACATCTAAGTGTATTGTTGATTTAAATACACCATTTTTATCATCTCCATAACTAGCCCTTTTGATAACGCCTTTGTCTGTTAAAGCGTTATTACCCACCAAAGTACCTAGTACGCTTATTACTTTATCACCATCTACGTTGTAGTAATAACGTGATGTAATAGGCACTGTTCTTACTGGCCCTTCTAAAATCCGATTACACTTAGTAATTATATACCTATCATTAGTAGCTAATTTACCATTATCGTTAGCGTGCCATTCAAGAAGTCCGGTAACGCCAGTTGTGGATGCTGTTGCTGGGTCACAGCTCAGCGGATTACCAGATTCATTTAGTTTATTTAGTAGGTCTGTGGGCAAACCATCTGTAGGCGTGATCAGTGTATTCTTATAGAAGGTATTAATAGACTCCATATTTTTATCAAAGTCACTTTCTACTAGTTTAGCCGCTTGACTCCAAGTAACTCCCGTACTACCTTTAAAAGGATTACTGTAATTTCCTGTATTTTTACTGGTTAAAATTGTTGCAATTGCGTCAGACATGCGTAATCTTGATTGGTGAATCGTTGCAGCTAACTGCATACCTAACTGTATAGTAAAAGTGTTACAATAATTTCTTTTTGCTATTATATCACCAGAGATTATGTCTATATTGGAACATTGTTCATTTATTAATGATGATATATATGGAATATTATTATAAATATTTTGTAAATTACTATATTGATTAGTCAATCCATTAAGCACTCCATTATCGGTAGCAAATAGCGGCAAAGATTGTTTATCTAGATTATCTACTCCACCATTAGCTACAGCATAGCTATATAAGCTTTTATAACTACTTTCAGCACTTCGCCCATTATTTACTTCAGCCATATAATTTAAATAAATTGAATTGTATATATCTTCTTTACTTAATAGATTACCATATACAACTTGCTCTTTGCCAAATTCCTGTTCTTGAACTAAATCAGTTAATTCTTGCATATCGCCAGCTAAATCGCTTATCGAGGCTTGGATATCTGCTAATTTCTCATTTATTTGATCCAACTGCGCTGTATAATCAGGACCACTGGGGCTAGGACATGCCCAGTTAAACAATGCCTGACCTAGCATTGTCACCCCTTCAAACGATTCTCCGAGTGGTGTTAATTTGGCAAATGGCAGAATAGTATCAAAAATTTTATTTCCCAGTTCATTATTACAACCTAATACTGGAGCACTAAGCAATGATTTATTGGCTTTCACTAGCAAATTTCCATTGATATGTTTATGATTATGTATATTCTTAGCAATTAGTTGATAAAAGTCATTTTCATTATGAATCGAGCCATTGGCTAATTGTTGTGCATAATAAGCACCAAGGTCATTAAACACTGACGCATTTGGGTCTTGATGATTGAATAATTTGTTTAATTGCAATAATAATTGTGGTTTATCAGTTTTAGTGAATTTAGCAATATTAGTAAACAGATGTGCTCCAAAGATTATATTACTTGTATATATATTAGAGTACTCTAGATTTTGAGAATTTTCATACAACGATGATATAGAAATTAACTGATTTTTATTATTGTAAAAATTGATCAGCATTTTTCTGTTTAATTTTGAATTATGAATGTCAACGTAACAACTATTACCACTGTTACAATTTAATCCAGACATACTTTTAAAAATGTTACCCCCTGATTCGGTGGCAATACTTATATGATCAATAGTACTTCCAGTGTTATTTGAGATTCTTATTTTTTTTGAATTATAATTTTTATCTGCTAACTCTTGCTTATTTGTCACTGAATTATTTGTATTGGGACTGCTGCCGTGGTTACAAGCAGAAAGTAGTGCACTACCAATTATTAAAAATACAATTTTTTTCTTACTAATCCTTGATGTTTGAATAAATTTCATAAATATCCCCTTCAAAGTACTTAAATTAACTAATGCCATAAACTGAGAGGCAAAACTTACCAATGCCTAGCCTATTCTTAGCAGACGTCACCCATAAAGTTATCTTACCTTGAGCGCTTTAAAATATGCTCATTAAAAGACAACACCAATATTATATCTCAAATACAACTATAAGTGAAATATAATTGTATTTTAAATGCATGTATATTTATAATGTAAGCATAATGACGTATTTTCATTGAAATAAAAGTTTTATATTTTAGCTTATGAGATATAAGCTAAAAGGTAAAAATTAACGGATATAAAATATTGTTGTATTTATACAACTCTTAATGCAATATAATTGCATTATAAATTATGGATATTTCTGAGTTTAAGCCCCAATGACATATTTTCATTGAAATAAAAGATTTAAATTTTAACTTATGGGTTAAAATTTAACATTGACGAATAAATTATTGTTGTATTACAAATACAATTATATGTTATAATACCTATTATAAATTTTAAAAGGACCTCCATTATGCAATACACACACCATAAAGCTAAAACCTTCAGTGATAAAGTTGCATACTGTTTAGTTAAGTTCTTCAGGTTTTTTGCTGATGTGTTTTTCCAAAAACGATATGGAAATCGTGCCATAGTTCTTGAAACCGTAGCTGCTGTACCTGGGATGGTTGGTGGAGCATTGCAGCATCTTTGGTGTTTACGTAAAATGAAAGAAGACAATGGATGGATTAAGACCCTCTTAGAAGAAGCAGACAATGAAAGAGTTCACCTAATGACTTTCATTGAAATTGCTAAACCGAATTTATTTGAACGCGCGGTAGTATTTTTTGCCCAAGCGATTTTTGTAATCTTGTATCTTGTTATTTATGTAATCTCAATGAAAACAGCACATCGCTTCGTTGGATACTTGGAAGAAGAAGCAGTTGTTAGTTATATTCATTATTTATCAGAAATTGATAACGGCAATATTACAAATGGCCCAGCGCCCGAAATTGCTATCAATTATTGGAAACTATCTCCAGATGCAACTTTACGTGATGTAGTGATTGCGGTTTGTAAAGATGAAGAAGAACACCGTGATGTAAATCATTTCTTATCAAATCAAATTAATAGTGGTGAAGGACTGACTAAGCCGTATATACATAATGAGAATTGATCAATACTATTGCTATTCTTCACTATAAGCAGATAAAAGAATTAAGGGCATTCACTTACTTAGTCAAACTGTAAGAGGCTTATTTAAAGGCGATAACGCTAGTAGAAATGTTGAGTATGCTAAAAATATCCGCGAAAACTTAGGGTTACGTACTAGCGAAGTTGCGTAACTACAGTTGAAAGTAGCAAGCAATTATTGCTTGCTACTTTCTTAAGATTAATATCTTTACACTTAACTAGTTTGCTTTTAATATATTGATAAAATTAGCTGTCTTAGAATTATTTAAATCAGCCAACGTATATTGGTTTAAGTATACATAAAAAGCATCTACCGCCCTACTTAATAAGCCGCGAAGATGACAACTATTATTAATCATACAATCCTCACAATTAAGTAACTCTTCGCGATTTTCCAAAGTCTTAATTACTTCACCTAGTTTTAATTCATCACTAGTTTGTATATAAAATAACCCGCCATATCTTCCGCGCACAGAACCAATCCACTGTTTACGTACCATGAAATTCAAAACTTTTACCAAATGATTTCGCGGAACTAAATATTTATCTGCAATTTCATTAATGGTTACCAGATCTTGAGACTGTTTTAAATACATGATAGATTTTAATGCAATATCGGTAAATATTGTTAACTGCATATAGTATTCCTAAATAACATTATATACATAAATATATCACATCTAGCTCAATTACACACAATAGTTGCATATAAAATAAAATATTTAAAATAATAATTGCATTTAAAATTAAATTATTAACATCCAATACTTGCATTCAAAATACAATATTGATATAATCATGTTATCGTATTACTATTTAGTCGAATAATAGTAGATTAAGAGTTTACATGCGATTTAACTTGTTCTATTTTTATTATAAGGAACTATCATGTTTTGTTATCAATGTGAAGGAACCCAGCGCAATGATGGGATTCTAGGATGCAATACTTTAGTAGGAAACTGTGGTAAGACTGCTGAGACTGCAGACTTACAAGATTTGCTACTGTATGCGATTACAGGGCTTTCTAGCTATGCAACTGTAGCGAATAAATACCAAATTTCTAAATCTGATGTAGATCATTTAGTTATGGAGGCAGTGTTTTCAACATTAACTAACGTTAACTTTGATCCAAAGCGGATTGAAGACTATCTAAGAGACGTAGTTAAATTAAGAGAAGAATTGAAACAAAAAATATTAGACTTTGCTAGTAAGTCTAATACAGTCATTGATTTACCTACTTATCCGTCTGTAACCTTTAAACCTGCTAATTCAATTGGTGAACTAATAGATCAAGCATTAGAAATTGGTTTTGATGCAAGAACTTTAATTGCCGGTGAAGATATCGCTGGGATGTATGGCTTTGTTCTATACGGTATCAAAGGTGCTGCCGCATATACAAATCATGCATTATTATCTGGCGGAAACATTGAGAGTGCAGTTAATCAGTTACATGACGCACTAGCTTTTTTAGCACAAGAATCAACTAACTTAAATGATTATATTGATTGGGCTATGAAAGTAGGTGCTGCAAATTATAGTGCTATGGAGAGTTTAGATTCTGCGCACACCAATAAATTTGGACATCCTGAACCTACACAAGTGAGAATTTCTAATGTAGCAGGTAAAGCCATTTTAGTTAGTGGGCATGATATACACGACTTAGAAAAACTTTTACAACAAACTGTTGGTAAAGGTATTAATGTTTATACCCATGGTGAAATGTTACCGGCTAACGCTTATCCTGAATTAAAAAAATACCCACATTTAGTTGGTAATTTTGGTGGGGCTTGGCATAAACAAAAAGTAGAATTCTCTCGCTTTCCTGGTGCTGTGTTAATGACAAGTAATTGTTTAATAGAACCACAAGTTGCCTATAAAGAAAGATTATTTACAGCAAATGCAGTAGGTTGGTCTGGTATTCCACATATTAAAGATGGTGATTACACACCTCTTATCGAAGCAGCATTGAACGCCCCTGGTTTTACTTCTGATGCACCTGAGAAATTTATTACCATTGGATTTGCTCACAATACGGTAATAAGCTTGGCTGATGATGTTGTTGCTGCCGTTAAAAGTGGTGCAATCAAACATTTCTATTTAGTGGGTGGTTGTGATGTATCTACTCCTGATGGCGACTATTATGGTGATTTTGCCCGCATGGTACCAAAAGACTCAGTTATTTTAACTTTAGGTTGTGCTAAATATCGTTTTAATAGAGATGATTTTGGTGACATCAATGGAATCCCACGTGTATTAGATATGGGACAATGTAATGATGCATACTCAGCTATTCAAGTTGCGTTAACACTGGCTAAAGCTTTCGATTGCTCCGTAAATGAATTACCTTTAACTTTAGTTGTATCATGGTTTGAGCAAAAAGCTGTAGCTATCATGTTGACATTGTTATATCTAGGATTAGAGAATATTTATTGGGGTCCTAAATTACCCGCATTTGCTACTCCAAATATTTTACAATTACTTGAAAGTAGATTCAAACTAATACCAATCTCAACTGCTGAAAAAGATTTAGCTCGTACTTTACACTAAATTAGTCAGTTGTTTTAACTATTGACTAAGATTAATATATATTAGCCTTAGTCAATAACAAATTCCGTAGCTTAATACATTAGCTCTTCAAAACGTTAAAACGTATTTGAAGAAATTAAATCATAATAACCTTAGGAGATCTTTTTATGTCATATCAAGCACATATTAAGGATACTGAATATAAATTTAATCTAACTGACAGCGTCAGTATTCTTGAGTCGGCTATTAGTCAAGGAATTAATTTACCATATGGCTGTAGAAACGGTGATTGCGGAGGCTGTAAATGCAATGTATCATCAGGCGTACTGATTGATAATGATGGTCATACAATCGAATCACTAACCGACGTTTTGTTATGTCAATCTTTTGCAAACAGTGATATCGTCCTCGATATTCCAGGTTTTGACAATAGTATCAAAATTCGTAATTATTTAGCAAAAATAATTAAATTAGATAAGCATAATAATACTGCCATAATGCAGATTCAAATCCCTAATACTCAAACCTTCAATCATTTACCTGGTCAATTTATCGAAATTAATGCCGCAGGAGTTACACGAAGCTATTCAATAGCCAATATAGCTAACGATAACAAAATAATAGAGCTACATATTCGCCATTACCTTAATGGATTCTTTTCTAGTAAGGTATGGAATGACTATAAGGTTGGTAGTGTAATTAAATTTAAAGCACCTCTAGGTAATTTTACACTACAAAGTACACAAAATCCACTACTGATGGTCTGTACAGGAACAGGTTTTGCTCCAATTAATTCGTTATTACAGCATATGTTGCAGATAGGAAGCACGCGGTCTGTACATCTAATTTGGGGTAATTACGAAGAAGATGATTTTTATTGTCTGGATTATCTAGAGCAGTATAAAAAGCTAAACTTAAAATTATCTTTATGTGCTAATAAAGTTCAAGATGCCACAACGTTTTCATCTTTGTTAGTCACTCAGGTAATATCTCAAGAATATAATGATTTAAGTAATTATGAAGTGTATGCTTGTGGCAATCCTAATATGATTAACGATATTAGAAATCTAACTACTAATGAATTAAATCTTAATAAAAATAATTTCTTCTGTGATAGCTTTAACTAAAACACATAAAACATATAGTGATTAAGCTACTAAAAGATAACAAATTCACAAGTACATACCTCATGACATAACGGATTGAGTGAAAACTATATGATTCATTTAAAAAGGAAACTAAATATGAGCAATTATTCAGTAATAAATTTTTATGAAAATGTTGTATTTTCAAAAGAAAAAGTAATGATTAATAAAATTCTGGAAACTGAACACTCTAAGGAAATAAGAATTTGCTTAAGCAAAGATCAACTAATGAAAGAACACACTGCTCCAGCACCAATTATAGTTATGGTACTAGCTGGAGTGATCAAATTTAGTATAAATAGTAGTGAGTATTTATTAAATAAAGGCGATATTATTAATCTTAATGCAAAAATTTCACATAGTTTATTTGCTCTTGAGGACTCTATTATTAGACTTAGCCTAGTAAAACCAATTTTATAGAAATTTAGATTTCATCTGACACTCATAATTTAACTGACAGTTTATAATGTGCTTTTAGGCTCATCGAAACTGTCAGATTTATCCATAAACATATCACATCTTTTCTCTTGAATAATATGTCTTGTAACCAAAAATATTTAAATTGGTGTTTTACCATAACAATACCCTCCTGAGTGTGGGCAAAATTCATTATATTTAAACCTCATGGATCAAGGTCAATTTGAAACTCTTCCAATGTGTGGTAAATTCCCACTAAATGTTACGTCATAAAACTCTTGTTAATTTGACTTAAAGTGTTAAACTTTTAGCCCGGGTTTTACAAATAAAAAGAAATACATTACACTAATTAAACAACAGGTGTAAAATATACCTCATTACGCAATGTATAAAAATTAAAATCTGATTTATAGGAATAAAGAATTGCAATTAAATTATGATGATATATTCTTATTTATTAAGCTTGTAAAGGTGGGGAGCTATAGCGGATTAGCTAAAAGCTTACATACAACACAAGCAACAATATCGCGAAGAATCCAAAACCTTGAGGAAAATTTACATCTCCAGCTAATTAGGCGTAATCAACGCGGATTATTTAAAATGACTCCTGATGGTGAAATATTATATGCCAAATTTAGCGAACAAGAAAGAATTTTGGGTAGTGCGCTAAGAGAAGTGATTGATCGCCAAAACGTGGTTAGAGGAACGCTCAGAATTGCTATTCCATTATTACTTTATAATAAAGTCCTAGCCCCGTATATACATATTTTCCAAGAGGATTATCCCGATGCAAAACTAATTATCTCTTACGCAGCAGGCAGCGTTGATCTCTTGAAAGATAATTTTGATTTGGCAGTCAGCACCAGTCTGCCTGTTTCACAAACAAGTACCATAAAATTACTAAATAATTACCACTATAGACTTTACGCAACTAATGAGTATATTCTCAAATACGGGCAACCAAACACACCTGAAGAATTAATTCAACGTAAATTAATTGGTTCATCGATTAATACGGTAGGAAAATATCTGGTTATTGGACAATCTCCAGATAACCTTATTGACAAACATCTTGAAGCTACCAATACAAACACCAATAAAACAAGCATCATCGACTATAATCCAAGTATCTGCATCTCCAATGCTTTTGCTAACATTGATATGGTCTATAATAACAACTATATTGTCAAAGCACTTGATTTATTTATGTATAACGATCTAACCCACGGAAAGGTACAATTAATTTTACCAGAATACACTTTTGGTAGCAGTAAATTTTACTTAATCCGTAACAACGGAATTCGTAGCAAGCTAGAACAAGCATTTGTCGAATTCATCAAAGAATCCTTTGCAAAATACACTAATATTTAGAAAAGCAAACTATATGACTAACACTAGCAAAGTAGGCTTAAATTTCAATAGCTGGCTGATACTTATTACCTTGTTCATCATCAGTGCCTGTAGCAAACCATATTTCACCAAACTACCTAGTGACGGAGTTATTTTAGCATTTGGTGATAGCTTAACTGCTGGTAATGGTACAAGTGTAGAAAATAGCTATCCCAGTGTGCTAAGCCAAATTTCTGGGCATAAGGTGATTAATGCAGGTATTCCTGGCGAAACAACCGAACAGGGAGCTGCTCGCTTTGCGCAAGTACTTGAAGAAACGCATCCTCAACTGGTAATCTTAATGGAAGGTGGGAACGATATTTTACGGAATATCAATCCACAAGCGACTAAACGTAATTTGGAGAATATGATAAAACAGGCGCAACTGCAACATATGCAGATTATGCTGGTTGGTATTCCGAACAAAAGCTTATTCTCATCACATGCTGAATTTTATGATGATTTAGCAAAACAATACAATCTGTTACTAGATGACAATAGCATTGCTAAACTCGAAAAATCTCCAGAATACAAATCAGATGAAGTACATTTCAATCAACAAGGCTACAAAGTTCTTGCTGAGCGCTTTTATGACTTGCTTAAAAAAAATGGCGCATTTTAAGTATAATAAATACAATAATTTCATTTTAAATGAAACTATTGTATTTATTATAACGTTATGTGATATATTTATGTATATAATGTTATTAAGGAATACCTTATGCAGTTAACGATATTCACAGATATAGCAATGAAGTCTATTATGTATCTAAAACAAACTCAAGATCTTGTGACCATAAATGAAATAGCTGCAAAATTTGCGATTCCACGTAATCACCTGATTAAAGTTTTAAATTTCATGGTGCATCAAGAATGGATTGGCTCTGTGCGCGGGAGGCATGGTGGACTATTTTATAAACAATCTAGTGATGAATTGAAGCTAGGTAAAGTAATTATGCTTTTGGAAAATCGTGAGGAATTACTTAATTGTGAAGATTGCATGCTCAATAATAATTGTCATCTTCGTAATATATTGCATCAAGCAGTTGATGCTTTTTATGATTATTTAAATCAATATACCTTAGCTGATTTGAATAATACTAAAACCGTTAATTTTATCAATATATTAAAAGCGAACTAACCAAATGTAAAGATATTAATCTTAAGAAAGTAGCAAGCGATAATTTCTTGCTACTTTCAACTGTAGTTATGCAACTTCGCTAGTACGTAATTCTAAGTTTTCACGGATAGTTTTAGCGTACTCAATAATTCTATTAGCATTATCGCCTTTAAATAAATCATCTACAGTTTGACTAAATATCTCAATCCATCGTTCAAAGTGTTCGTGCTTTAAAGGTGCAAGCTTTGCTAATTCAATATGTTTACGCATAGGATTACCTGTATAGGTTTTCTTACCTAAAAGCAGACTTTCCCAGAAGTTATACATTTGCGGCAAATGATGAGACCAGTCTACCTTTGCTACGTCATTGAAAAAATGCCCTATTTGATTATCATTCTGCACAGTTTCATAAAATTTATTTATTAGATTAACTATGTCGTCTCTATTTTGAATATCTAACATTTTTAAACCTCCAATTATTTATCAAAGATTAAATTCTCTTATACATTATAGTAAAAAATAACAATAGAATAGATCAATTTACATCATGTATATATGGCTTAGTCAGTCCTTCACCACTATTAATTTGGTTTGAGAGGAAATGATTTACATCACGGTGTTCTTCTTCATCTTTACAAACTGCAATAACTACATCGCGTAAAGTTGCATCTGGAGATAAATTCCAATAATTAATAGCAATCTCTGGCGCTTTGCAATTGGTAATATTACCGTTATCGATTTCTGATAAATAATGGATATAGCTAACAACGGCTTCTTCTTCTAAGTACCCGACAAAACGATGTGCCGTTTTCATTGAGATTACATAAATAACAAGATACAAGATTACAAAAATCGCTTGGGCAAAAAATACTACAGCGCGTTCAAACAAATTAGGTTTAGCAATTTCAATAAAAGTCATTAGATGAACTCTCTCATTATCTGCTTCTTCTAAGAGTTTCTTAATCCACCCATTATCTTCTTTCATTTTACGTAAACACCAAAGGTGCTGTAACGCTCCCCCTACCATTCCAGGTACAGCGGCTACAGTCTCAAGAACTATGGCACGATTTCCATACCTTTTTTGAAAAAACACATCAGCAAAAAACCTGAAGAACTTAACTAAACAGTATGCAACTTTATCACTGAAGGTTTTAGCTTTATGGTGTGTGTATTGCATGATATAGGTCCTTTTAAAATTTATAATAGGTATTATAACATATAGTTTCATTTAAAATGCAAGTTTATTCTATTTACAACTTAATTTTTTAATCAACAGTCTAAAATTGACGTATTGATAATAAAAGCTGAACAGTTTCCATATAAAGAATTAGAGCCTAATTAAGTCATAATTATGGATAATGCTTGTTTTCATAAATCAAGCAAAATATATAATTCTTTTAAAAACATTAAACGACGAATAAAACACAAAAAAATTAAGCGGTAACAAAGTACCGCTTAATTTGAAGATTTAAACTACTATGTTGATTAGCTTATTCGGCACTACCACCATTTTCTTGATTGGTTGACCTTCAATAAACTTCTGCACATTGGCATTTTCTTTTGCCATAGCCTCAATTTCGTCTTTACTTAGTGATTTTGCAACCATGATTTTTCCACGAAGTTTGCCATTTACCTGAATCACCATTTCAACTTCATCAACATCAAGTGCTTTTTCATCAACCACAAGCCATGATTGTTCTAAAAGCTCGGTTTCTGGACGTAACTCATTCCATAAGGCATCACAAACGTGTGGAATTATTGGAGAAAGCATAATCACTACCGCTTCCAAAACCTCTTGGCTTAGTGCACGCCCATTTTCACCAGTAAAAGCTACCTTAGAGTAAGAATTTAGCAATTCCATGATTGCAGCAATCGCAGTATTGAATTGTTTACGAACGCCCATGTCATTGGTGACTTTAGCAATTGTTTGGTGTAACTGAGTACGTAGCTTTTTCTGTTCTGGCGTTAATTCACCTGAAGTGTAACGCGCCACAATTCCATATTGCTGATGTTCAAACACCATGCGCCACAAACGGCGAATAAAACGATTGGAACCTTCGACACCACTTTCTGTCCACTCAAGAGTTAATTCTGGCGGAGCAGCAAACATGATAAATAAACGGGCGGTATCCGCACCAAAACGGTTAATAATCGGATCAGGATCAATACCGTTATTTTTTGATTTTGACATTTTCTCAATGCCACCATATTCAACTTCGCGTCCGTCACCTTTATAGGTAGCACGAAGAAGATTACCCTTGGCATCCTTAACTGCATCAATATCCATCGGACTAAACCAATCTTTTGAACCATTTGGATTTTGACGATAGAAAGTTTCAGCCAGCACCATACCTTGAGTTAGAAGATTTTTGAACGGTTCATCACCATTTACCAAGCCTAAATCACGAAGTGCTTTATAAAAGAAACGCGCATATAATAGGTGCAAAATCGCATGTTCAATCCCACCGACATACTGATCAACTGGAGCCCAATATTTCACACGCTCATCAAGCATTTGTTCTTGGTTATCGGCGCAAGTATAACGCAAGAAATACCAACTTGAATCAACAAATGTATCCATTGTGTCCGTTTCACGGCGTGCTTCAGCACCACACTTAGGACAATGACAATTGACAAAATCAGGGCTTTTAGCAAGCGGATTACCACTACCATCTGGAATCAAATCTTCTGGCAAACGAACTGGTAAGTCTGACTCAGGAACGGGAACATCACCACAATGATCACAATGAATAATCGGAATCGGACAACCCCAGTAACGTTGACGGGAAATACCCCAATCACGCAAGCGATAATTTACTTTAACCTGTCCAATCTTACGACTGGTTAATTCTTCTTCGATTGCAGCAAAGACCTGCTCAAAATTCATGCCATCAAATTTACCTGAGTTTATTAAAACTCCGTAATCGGTATAAGCACGCGCTTCAGGATCATAATTACTTTCTTCATTTTGTGGTTTGATAACAATTTTTTTCGGCAAATTATATTTGCTGGCAAATTCAAAATCGCGCTCATCGTGTGCCGGAACAGCCATTACCGCACCAGTACCATAATTCATCAGCACATAATTAGCTACCCATACCGGAACTTTTTCACCATTTAATGGATTAGTCACATAAAGTCCGCTAAACATCCCGACTTTTTCAGCTGTAGCCAATTCAGCTTCAGACACACCACCCGCTTTACATTCATACATGAATTTTGCCAACGCTGCATTATGATTCGCCGCTTCTTCAGCTAATGAATGCTCGGCAGAAATCGCAACATAAGTTACTCCCATCAAAGTATCCGGACGGGTGGTAAATACCGTCAGTCCATCAAAACCATCGCAACCAGCAAACTCAACTTCCATACCACGAGATTTACCAATCCAGTTACGTTGCATTACTTTAACTTGATCTGGCCAACCACCTAGTTGATCCAAATCAGCCAAAAGTTGCTCGGCATATTTGGTAATCGCAAAATAATACATGGGGATTTCTTTTTTAATAACCGTTGCGCCACTACGCCAACCACGCCCATCGATCACCTGCTCATTTGCTAAGACAGTTTGATCTACCGGATCCCAATTTACTGTACCATTTTTACGATAAATGATTCCACTTTTGTACAACTGGATAAAAAACCATTGTTGATGACGATAGTAATCCGGACTACAAGTAGCTAGTTCACGTGCCCAGTCAATACTCAAGCCCATATTTTCCAATTGCGCTTTCATATTGGCAATATTTTGATATGTCCATTCTGCTGGTGCAACTTTTGATTTCATTGCTGCATTTTCTGCTGGCAAACCAAAAGCATCCCAACCAATCGGGTGCACGACATTATAACCATTCATTTTATAGAACCGCGCTAATACATCGGTGATCGTGTAATTCCGCACATGTCCCATATGCAGTTTACCTGATGGATAAGGTAGCATTGACATGCAATACATTTTAGGTTTTGGTGAAGACTCGTTTACTTCAAAGATTTTAGAGTCGCGCCATTTGCTTTGGGCTTTCTTCTCGATATTATTATGAACGTAATTTTCTTGCATTATTAAGCTTTCCGTTGAATTTTTAATTTTTTAAGCATGCATTTTACCACAAAATCAGTAGCTAATTAGTTGGTACATGAACACAATGGACCTCCATTGGTACAATCTGCATTCGCGTTAAGCACTGTATTAGCATCTTGGTCGAAACACACGCAACCATTATTCGCAACTTGAGTACCACAAATAGGCGTAGCAATTAAAGTATACTTATTATCATTGCCCGCACTATAGCCACTTGAAGTAAAACTTATTCGATATAACGAAGTTCCACTCTCTGGTGATACCGTGTATGGCAATGCCGGCCAGGCACTGCCAGTTGTATATTTACCATTGACACTATACCATTTTTCCATAAATTGTCCATCTTTATGAATAGTCGCTGCGGCAGCCTTCATATAGGATTTTTGGATATAGTTTTGATAACTAGGAATTGCCACTGCCACCATAACAGCAATCATTGCAACTACAATCATCAACTCAATAATAGTAAACCCAGTACGAACTTTAGATTTATGAAATGCACTCATTCTAATATCTATTATAGATTAACAATCGGGTGAAGGAGTGCTATGATACGGGTCAGGAGACCTAGGATCATTAGCACCACAGTTCATATAAGTACAAGAAGCAGCACCAACTCCTGAACACCGACCAATCCAACAATACACGGTTACACCGGCACCATCACAACTACCAGAACAATTACGCAACACTATTGAACCACGACAATCTGCTGAGCAGTCATAATAAACTCCAACCGGACAGCCATTTGGGTATTGGGCAGGTGGAAAATGAGCCTCATCACAAACTGGATAACCGCCATAATTACCGTCAGCAAATTTCCCAGCCGAAAACTGAACATTAAAGCAATCCTCATGCGGCATAGTCAAAGCTGGTGTCGGAGCTGGTGTCGGAGCTGGCGTTGTGATACCACAGTTAGCATCTGATGCTGGCCAAGTTACATTACCCTGACGATCAATGCAAATATTACCATCATCACTTTGAATACTTCCTTGTGGTGTTGCCAAAATCGCGTAAGCCTGTGCATTCGGTGTAGAAGGTACCAAGCTCAATGTATAGACGACTCCTGAGCTACCACTTACACTTTCTGCAAATAAACTAGGCCATGCTCCACTTCCGTTGGTATAACGCCCATTCTGAGCATAGTATTGTTCCATTTTACTAACAGCTGCATTCAGGGAATGTTCAGCAAGTTGCCTATTTTCGCGTACAATATAGCTTTGATAACTCACGGTAGCCACAGTAGCAAGCACTGCCACTATTACAACCGTAATAAGTAGCTCAATGAGCGTGAATCCCCGGTTAATATTTTGGCTATAGTTCATTTTTCTAGGTTTCATTTTCTAAATCCTCATAGTTAATATAACCAACGAACAGATAATGGAAGTATGTCTGAAGTACCTATTGTCGCACCACCGCGAGTAGTTATCACAAGGTATTCCTGCAATGTAACCCGGGTATTTCCATTTTTACCAAATGCACGAACAGTTATTCGATATAATCTACCGGATGGCAAAGCATTAATTCCATTTTTATAAATCTGTAATAACGCGCCATTAACTTGAGTAATATTACCACTTTCTTGCCCTGTTCCAGCAGAATTATTATTGTTAAGATTAGAGCGTCCAATAAAATTGGGATTAAGCAGCTCCATAATGTAGCGTGGCTGAGAGCACAAAGATGAATCTCCCGAGGCATAGCTTTGAGCTTTTACAAAACCAGTATACTCGTCAATTACGGGCACCATTCCAGATTCAGTGTAACTATTGCATGGCGCAACAATATTAGCAGCTGTATCTACAACTAGCCAAGGTTGCCAAGCTTGTCCTAAGCTACTATAACACCACCCAGAACTATTACAAGTATTATTTGTCGTAATATGTGACTCTACATAATTGCGCGCTGCAAAATCTTTATTCTCCATATTATTGGTGTAATCAAATGTTCTAACGGTGGATTCAGCATCAAGTAATGCCATTTGAGCATAATTTTGTGCCACTAAGTAGTCAGCATTATTTGCCGCTGACTTCTGCTGAGTAAGCACTACTTGATTTAATCCCGCCACTAGTAAAACCATCATTGCTAAAGCTAAAAGCGTCATCGCCAAGGCAGTACCAGCTGATTTTTTAATAGTTTTCATCGCCATGCCACACTATCTGACTCAGTTTGGGTTAATTTTGCCATATTGCTATCTACAGCTTGAGTTGAACTACCAGAAACACTAATTGTTACTGCACTCACCTGCCCAAAATATGTATTAGTCATGGCAGAAGTAGGAAGGTAGCGATAACGGCTCGTCGTGTTTGGATAATTATTAATGCTGGTTGAAGTGGTGTTAACCTTATATACAAAATTAATACTAGTTACCAAATTTGAAATAAGTTTAGCTGCACTGAGACTGCCATTTGATTGCAAGGTTTTAACGTAGAGCCCTGTTACTCCGGATTTAGTTGCTACAAAATAATAGCGAGTATAAAAATTAACCAGCTGCATGGAAGATACATCCGGATCATATGATACACTTCCAATCATGGATTCAACAGCTACTGTTGGAGGATAATTAGGGCAGCCTAAAGTTAATGGTGAGGCAAGAGTCGAACCTGATGACAATTTTAATAAATAAGCGTGATTGGTGCTTGCTAACATATAGCGTGATGCCGACAAATCTAACCCCTGATCAGTAAAAGTAAGATTACTAAGATAATTACCTACAACAGCACAGTTTGATTTGATCGAGGCGTTGGTAATATAAGCAACTTTATCGCTGCCATATTGCAGCCGTAAAATATCACTACCTGCAACCAAGGTAAGACCTGAGTCTAGATTTGTAGCTAAAGAAGTAAAACTTGATGCACTCTTTATTCCAACTGTAGAAATATCAAAATTGCACCATTCAGGAGTACTACAATTATTTGTCGCAGAACTTTCCATATATGAGGTAGCACTTGACTGATCATGAAAGCTAAAGCTACCAAATACTCCGGCATTTTGTACATCGCGCTTAATCAAGCCCAAAGCCATGCGAAGATTTTGATTAAGTTCGAGTTGATTGGTATTAAACAAGAAATTACCATTAAGCGATGAGAATGAATTAATTATGACCGTAATTAAAGCAGCGCTCATCGCTATAGCTATCATTAGCTCAACTATATTAAAACCAAGAGCTTTTTTCATCGCTGTGGTACTTTTAACATAACATAGTTATTATTACCCAATATTGCTGACTCGGCATCCATATTATGCGCAGTCCAAACAATTTTAACGACTAAGCTACCGTTACTACAATTTGGTGAACTAGCTGTTGGAATACCCATTGCACTATCCGCACAGACAATTGCAGAGATGTTACTCACAGGTAAATTCATATTCGCTAGGCTCTGCTTCCATTGATAAAGCGTCCACTTCGCATATTGTTGATTAGTACAATCAGAACCTTGACAATTTGTTCCGCTAGCTGTATCACTAGCAAAGTTACTTTCTATATAACAGCTAGCAGCACTACATGAAGCACTATCATATCCTACAATCACTCTATTACTTCCCGTTGCAGCGGTATAATTAAGATGAGAAATCATTTGATTTACCATGCTATTCGCGGCTTGTGTCATCATTTGTTTAACTAAAGTTTGTTGTGAGGCTGCTAATGCGCTTAGTTGCAGACGATAAACTCCCAAGCCAAGGCTAGCCATAATCGCCATCGCTATCATTACTTCTAAAATGGAAAAGCCGCGATATTTCAACATAACGCTGTACTCCCATTATTCTGCCCCGTATAACTTTGAACACAAAAATAACCATAGTTATTCAAAAGCAAGGTAACACTTTGAGTTTGACCAAATTTACTTTGGCTGATAGTAAATGTCCATGCTTCGTTATTACTCGCATCAGTAAGCAAACCGTTCGGTAATACAGTCAATCGATTTAATGCGGTACCACCGGGTGAAGTAGCTGCGCTAACTGTCGCGCCACCATCAAAACGTAAAGCTTTCAATCGCTCAGTAGAATTGTAACTACCGTTTGAGTTTAAATCTACATAAGTCAAAATACCTTCTGACCATGAGTTACCACTCGCACAACCATTTAAATAAGAATTAGTACCATTATTGGTATCATATTCGGCAGCACAAATTACCAATGAAGCCCCACTACCGCGCACTGCTTCTTCTTGAGCAAATTTCACCAGCGCTTTAAGCTGCAAAACAGTTGCATCTTGATTATGCACTAAAACTGAACTGTAAACAATTGGCAATGCCGCTGCAACTAAAATCCCAATAATCGACACAGTAACAACCATTTCGTAGATGGTATACCCTAGGGCTTTACTTTTAGGAGTTGTTAAGCGGAAATGGTTGGTGTTCATGGTTCTAGCAATAAAAATAGAGGTATATAAGATACCTCTATTTTAACATAGCCTAAAGAGCAGTTATTATTTAACTTCAACTTTATGTTTAGCTTTGATACCATCAAAGAAAGCTTTAGTTCTTTCCATTTGGATTTGTTGTTTGATTTGGTCTTTCATTTTGTCATAAGCCGGGAATGTTGCACCACCAGCTTTTACATCATTTAATTTGATAATGTGGTAACCAAATTGTGATTTAACTGGAGTAGTGGTATATTGACCTTTTTTCAAAGTCTTAATCGCTGCTGTAAATTCAGGAACATAATTAGAACCATCAGACCAACCTAGTTCACCACCATTAGCTTTTGAACCTGGATCAATTGAGTATTTTTTAGCTAGATCAGCAAAGTTAGCACCTTTTTTCAATTGAGCTTCGATATCATTTGCAGTTTTTTGATCTTTAACCAAGATATGAGAAACATCATATTGTTGTTGTTTAGCTGCATCAGCTTTCATTTGATCGTACTTAGCTTTGATTTGCGCATCAGTAATTGGTTGTGCATTAGCTTTTTCTTGCATAATTTGAGCATAAATCATTGGTTTGATTTCGTTCAATTTTGCTTGATAAGCAGCACTTTTATCTAAACCTTGAGCATTACCATCAGCTAAAATAGCTTGTTGCATACCAATTGAGTTTAACATTTCTTGTTTGAATTGAGGATTGCTTAATTGTTGTGCAGCCATCGGATTTTTTTTCAATTGTGCCATAGCTTGATCAATAACCGCTTGACTAACTGGTTTACCATCAACAAATACTGTTTCAGCTTGAGCAACAGTAATAAAAGCACTTGAAAGCATCAAAAGACGTAAAAAATTTTTCATAAATTTCCTTAGTGAATAAATTAGATAAAAACAGGAGTAACAAATTTAAATTTGTGCTATTATACAACAAACCAAACCGACTAGCAATATTTTTTTATAAAACGTAATGTGACAAATCCTCAGATTCAGCAGTTTCACCAAGCACATCAACTACATAAGCACCATCAATCATAACTTCAGTCTGCTCACCATGATCAAATAAAAGCTCTGCTAACAAACGTTCAACAACAGTATATAAGCGACGAGCTCCAATATTTTCAGTTTTTTCATTGACATTGAAGGCAATTTCTGCCATCTTAGCAATTCCACTTTCAGTAAAATTAATTTGCAAACCTTCGGTTGCTAGTAATGCTTGATATTGCTCAGTCAAGCTAGCATCAGTTTCAGTTAAAATTCGTTTAAAATCATCAACTGTCAATGATTGTAATTCGACTCTGATAGGAAAACGCCCCTGTAATTCAGGAAGTAAATCTGAGGGTTTTGCGACATGGAATGCTCCAGAAGCAACAAACAAAATATGCTCAGTTTTCACCATCCCGTATTTGGTACTTACAGTAGTTCCCTCAACCAATGGCAACAAGTCACGCTGCACACCAGAGCGAGAAACCTCAGCAGAACCTTGCCCTCCTTTGATCGCAACTTTGTCAATCTCATCAATAAAGACAATTCCGTTTTCTTCAACATTTTGTAAAGCATTTTGCCTTAAATCATCTTCATTAACTAGTTTACCAGCTTCTTCATCTAAAACTACTTTATAAGCATCAACAACTTTCAGTTTACGTTTACGTTTTTTACCTTCACCAGCACCATCAAACATCCCTTGCAATTGATTGGTAAGTTCCTCCATCCCCGGAGGCCCCATTAAAACGGCTTGGGTTTTAGGCTGTGTTACTTCAACTTCGATTTCTTTATCATCTAATTTGCCATTACGAAGCATTTCTCTAAAGCGTTCACGAGTTGAATTAGTTTTATCGTCAGCTTCATTTTCGCCTACCGCCTCACCAAAAGTATCTCGTGCAGGTGGTAATAAAATATCTAAAATTCTATTTTCCGCAGCAAGCTTTGCCTTATCACGATTTTGTGCTCGTTCATATTCACGTGCATCCTTAACCGCAACTTCAACTAAGTCACGAATAATTGAATCAACATCCTTGCCGACATAACCTACCTCAGTAAATTTAGTTGCTTCCACTTTGATAAATGGTGCATTAGCAAGTTTGGCTAAACGACGAGCAATCTCGGTTTTACCAACACCAGTTGGACCAATCATTAATATATTTTTAGGCGTAATTTCGCTTCTCAATGGCTCGGCAACCTTTTGACGGCGAATCCGATTACGTAATGCAATCGCAACTGCTTTTTTAGCATCATTCTGACCGATAATATGTTTATCTAATTCAGCAACAATTTGACGGGGGGTTAAGTTCATAAGATTACCTTAATTATAAAAATAAATGAGAGATAATTTTGTACATAAGGTCAACTTGCAATGTTTCAAGTATTATCGCAATAAATCAATATAATTAAAAATTATAAGATTAAGAATATATACCCTTCTGAAGATTGCTTAAATTAAAATATAAAAAAGGAGCAACTGTTCGTTGCCCCCTTTTATAAAATAACGCGATATAGCCTATTTATTTAACGTTGCTTTGATATTACTAATCAATGAAGTTTGAGGATCTGTTGTATCACCATCTAACTCCCAAAGCATCATCCCACCAAGACCTAGTTCTTTAGCTCTATTAGTTTTCGCAACTGTTGAATAAACATCATCAAAAGTCATGAAATAGTTTGCACCACCAAAAGAACCGTAACCCCAAGGTTGTTGCGCAATACTACTTTTCTCTGTATATAAAGCATTTGGATATTGAATATATGTTAATGCACTAATCATATCGCTCGAAGAGTTACACTTTTTAGTAACAATACACTTATAATCAAATACACCGCTACGCTCACTTCCTACATCGAACTCACCAACAGGTGTTCCAGTAACTTTTTGATATAAACCAGCATTATCAAGAGAATTTACGTACATTGAACGTGCATATGCAGGAATCCCCATTACCAATTTAGAATAACTCACTCCCAATTGATTGTACTGATTCATTACGTAATTGATATCCCAATTAGTATCCTTATACGGGCTATTAGGCTGCATTCCTAATGGTGCTTGGAAGTCAGAGTAGGAATCAAACGCACCGTGCATGTCATAGCTCATTACATTAACATGGTCAACTAAGCTATTTACTTTTGCCCAGAATCCGGCACCGCCACCAGTATAAGCGTTTTGAGAGTCACTAATTACATTTGGACCAGCGCTAACTGCTATTGTAAGATAATATTTTTTACCATCTGTTTTAGCTGCGGCATCTAATTTATTACGCAATGCAGTATATAACTTAATCATTTGATCTGAAGGAGCACCTAACTCTTTATTAGACCACCACTCCCAATCAATATCAATTCCGGAATAACCGCCAACGCGCATATCATTAACTGCCTGAGTGGCAAAGTTCTCAATTCGAGTATCTGCTCCAGTACCAGTTGTCATCTTATAGAATGCTACAGCTGGGAAATCGCTACTATTCCCACGTCTAGTCCAACCACCAAATGACAATGAAGTTTTCAAGTATGGATACTGTAATGCCGCTTTACTTAAAACAGGTAATTGATTGCTATCTGCCCACGTATCTTGAGACACAACATCACCAGTATTTTCATTAAAGTCGATGAATGCGTAAATCAAGTCATTTATATTTTGAAATGGTGCATTTGATAACGGATATTTACGCCCATACATTGACCAATTTGCATAATAACCCGCAATTACTTTACCATTTCCAGGATCTTTACAATCCGTAGTTGAGCAAAGTGTTTTAATCGGAATATTTTTACCATCTACTGAAAGATTTAATACATTCGCTACTTCAACTCCCGGCACAACTGCAGCACCACCACCAAGACCACAAGCTAATGAAAGATTTAAATAACCTGGAGTAACCTTGCCACTCCAATCAGTAGAATCTTTAGCCGTAATTGTCGTTTTATAATAAGCTCCATCTTTAACGGTACTAACGTCTGTACCTCCCCAAACGCTGGTAAAACATTGTCCATTTACTGTTGGAGAGAAATTAGTTGTAAATACTGCAGATTTAGGATTTGTAATATCACTAAGATTGCTAACCGTCACTGTTGCACCAGGACCACCTTGATAACCTGTAGTATAGTCATAACTAGCTGCAGAAACTGGCTTAACTGCAAAAGTTGCCGTAATTGTTTTGGCAGCATTAACAACACCAGTATCAGTAATCGGATTAGTCGTGTAATTATTACTACTTGCGGCTACTGAAGTACCTAGGTTCAAACCACTTTCAACTTTATAAACTGGCGAACTATTAGCTAAACCTGTATAACTTACATAGCTATATGTATTTGCTGCATCTGAGAAAGTTACTCCTGCAGTATCACCTGTCGATAAACCACTAATTGCAACAGTTACATTTTTCTTCGCAACCGTTG
>RXJX01000024.1 GCA_003963245.1 Neisseriaceae bacterium | reverse complement strand
TTATGCCTTTTTTCATTTCTAATTACCAATTTGTTAAAGATCTAGGGATTGCTTAGTCTATTCTAAGCATAAAAAAGTGAGGACTCAGGTATATTAGAGCTAATCTGTAGAGTTTTACTGCGAACGAGTTAGATTTCTAATATGTGTGTTCATCGTAACTAACATCATGACTAATCAAGAAGGTGGACATTTCCAAACCGCAGATTTTTTGAAATTTCAATATGAACCTTGCTATTTCTATATTTAGAACTATTATTTCACGCTAAATTCCCAGCATAAAAATATATTTTTTACTGTTCTGATAATATTGTAATCCGCATAAGCCACTCATAAAGCCAGGATTATATGCTATTTCATCTTTGTTGAAGCCGCTAATTCTTGAATTTAAGGTTGCTTGATCCACAGGTCTTAAAAATTGTTGCCCTACTTCTCTTTCGATACATTCTATTACGCAATAATCGCTAACAATTCCATGACACAGTGCTAAGCTTTTATTTTCCCAAGTGCTGATGATTTCTTTTATAATGCTTTCCACTGGAATATTTTCTAAATAATTTTCTTTCAAGAATTTTTGTAATATTAACCGGCTTAATAATACTCCGGTGCTACCCGTGCACCACGCATTTAACCCTTTTTCTTGGTCTGTTTTTGCCCCAGGTCTTAGATCTGGCCATTTTCCATTAAAGATTAAATTATTCTCCAGATTAATCAATTGAGTAATTACTGTTAAATAATTGCTGTCACCTATTGTTAAGTACGCGGCTAGATATGCTAGACTAATCCCTGAATAACCATGAGCAAGCCCCGATTGAGGAATAGGAAATTCCTTTGTGAACCAGCCATTAATTCCAGATGTTTGTCTCACTTGTTCTAAAGCTGTAATTAATGTTTTTATATAATCTTGCTTTTCTTTTGTATTTAGTAAGTCAGTTAACCAGATACCATAAATAGTTCCACTAATTCCATTTAAAAATTCAACCTCTTCGGTTGCAGATACTATTTTTTTAAGGTTTATCCTTAGAAAACTAGTTAGTTTTTCAAGAGCAACTAAATTTAATTTAGATTGTAATTCATTATAAGCTAATAATGCTCCGCCAATACCAGAAAAACCATGAGTTAAAAAGCTATTACTTGTGCTAATTTTTTCAACTATTTCTGTGACTTGTTTGGAAGTACCCTTTAAACTCGACAACGCAAGAAGAATGCCAAAATAACCACCATAAAAGCTGTTATCCACTTCTGCAACAGTCCACTTAGCAACCTTTCGAAGATAACTAGGACCTAAAATTTGCCCATTTTGATAAAAAGGTTGTACATATGGTAAACATTGGTCTATAAGTTTGTGATGGTACTCAATATGAACAGCATGAATTAACTGATTCTTATAAAGACAATATTCAGTTAATTTAATCAAATGCATATTAAACTTTACTGATTCTGAATTGGAGGCAAGTAATATATTATTACAGGCATTAACACCAGTTAATTCTACAGTTGTATTTCCTAAAATTAAGGTATTTGAAAGTACACTTAAGTCAATCTTGGGGATATTATAATGAAGGAGCTGTTCTATTTCTTCATTTAGAAGTTTTTGGGGTAATGGCAATTGGCTGATGTTGTGATTATTGAGTTGATTAATTAGGTATTTTTTAATGGAAGGGATACTACTACAAATTGCGGGATGGGACATTGATTCAATAAGCTTACCATAGAGATATGTAGAACGGAATATTATCCTGATAAGCATCTCTGGCTTAGTAAAAATGTCAATAATTTTGGCTGAATTTTTTGCAAAGGCTAGTGCAGTGGTATTATAAACTCTTTTAAATATTGCAAAATCAAAAGAAAAGCTAATTTTATTTGTAAAAACTCTTTTCTTATTAATATAAAAATCCATCTGATCTGTATAGATATTCTGCATGTCGAAAAAGTCAATATCTTTTACCTTTTGTGAATCATAGCCAAATAAAGAAAAATCTAACCCTGAGTTACTTATAGTGGGTAGAATTAGAGAACATAAAATTGTATACTGATTATATTCTCTTATCTCATTAATTTGAGGGGATATTAATGTTTCAAAATCAACAGGATAAAGTATATTACCTAATTGGAGGAAATTCCCATAGTGCATATCACGAGCACCAAGCAGACATAATACGGCTAAAATATAATAGTTTAGATCAGGAGTCGTAGTGAGCGTTTCAAATTGATTAAGATCAGAATGGAGTGAATAGTCCTTCTCTTCAATTATTTTACATCTGTTATTTATCTCTACAATTGGGGCAAAAACATTTTCAACTTGAGGATTGAGTAATTGTAGTACTTTGATAAAACAGCCTTCCAAATCAGCTAACCTTGGTTTATAATAATAAATCAGGTTTGATTCGCTTATCTTGGCCACAAACTTGTTATTATGGAAATCACCCACTGGTTCGATTGTGATCTTGTGATTTAAAGGGGGATCATATAATTTATGAATAGATTTAAAAATATCATTAGTTACATTGGCATAAGAATTAAATAAGGTATTAAGCTGATTATTGACTAATTGATTAATTCCGGAGTATTTTGAATCAATCAAATCTTTCATATTGGCAAGGGTATCCTTAAAGTTGTTATTCTGTTTAAGCTCGGTAATAAATACTTTATAAATAATTCTTTCCGTATGTTTATATGCATATTCTAAAAATAGTTCCGTATTAACCAAATGGTTATGCTTTTGAATTTTATCTGTGAATAGTTTTATTTCTGTTTTATATAAGTTAGCTAATAACATGTATTTATTAAATGATGCCATTTTATATATTGTCTTTCTCTCTTAAATATGATTTAAAATACAGGTGATTATCTAAACCAGTATATTGGACATAAATTACCACCTATTTTGTGTTTTTATGTAAAACTATAATAGTTTATTAAAACCAGGTTTTACAAGACTTTAATTATAGATTTTATACTTTCTGGGGGTGGACAAAAATACTTAATATTATCCTACATTATTGTCCCAATCCGCTATCACCAAAATTGGTGATATACGAATACATTGATCACATGTCATAATCTCGACTGGTGTTACGCAGATAGCTGCTATAGAGACGTAAAAAAACAAATTTTTCTTCTCGGCGGATTGATTCAAAATAATGAATTAGTCGGCAAAATCGTCAAAATTTATTTTATACCTCTGAAAAGTTTATAAGTGCGTAACAAGTTTTATTAATTATTAAGGATATAAAAATGGAACTATTTGTAATTGAATCTACACAAGAAATGAGTTATTCTTGCTCACCTTGGTGTTAATAAACGCTCAGCCACTCTGGCTGAGTTTTTTAATTCTTAGAGTGTGTTTCTTTACATAAGCTTAGATCCAATGTGATTTGAGTAAAATATTCAATATTAATCTATTTGATCATACCTTGATTATCTAAACCAGTATATTGGACATAAATTACCACCTATTTTGTGTTTTTATGTAAAACTATATAGTTTATTAAAACCACGTTTTACAAGGCTTTAATTATAGATACTATACTTTCTGGGGAAGCAAAATATCTAATATTATCCTACATTATTGTCCCAATCCACTATCACCAAAATTGGTGATATACGAATACATTGATCACATGTCATAATCCTGACCGGTGTTACGCAGATAGCTACTATAGAGACGTGAAAAAACAAAATTTTTTTCTTAGCGGATTGGTTCAAAATGATGAATTAGTCGGCAAAATCGTCAAAACTTATTTTTTATACCTCTGAAATGCTCATAAGTATATGACATCAAATATTAAATTAAAATAATTAACTTCAGGAAAAGAAACCTAAATATGAAAAAAATAAAATTTATATCTCTAATATTAGCTTCTCTTATCACAACAAAAGTATTTGCCGCTACTCAAACCACTGCGATTATATGTAATAAAAGCACAAACAACTTTCATTTTAAACTGATGGATAAATATCAAGCAGATGTTCTTGATGAGGGTAGTTACGAGTTTGACCTAAAAACGGGTGGCTGTAATAATATTAATTTTTATTATCAGGACGACGGATTTGGTAAACATGTTGATCAGGACTTTTTATTTTTTCAAGATCAAACTAATGTTAATAACTCTTTTCAGATCAAACCTTGGAGATCTCCAACTGATAATTATCCCACTGAAGCAGACATTGATTTATATTATTTTAATATGCCTGGTTTTACTGTCAGCAATTATCAATGGGGAGAGTATTATTATAATGAACAAGATCAATATAAAAATAAATATATGCATTTTGATATAGTAGATGCTGCATCTCATCCTTCATCGATTAGTTCTTCGAATGAACATCTTCAAAGCAATACTAACAATAAACGATCAGCTAGTAGCGCAATAACACAAACTGCGGTTAAATTTTGGTAGATCACATCTTTTAACGTCTAGCTCACGTTCAGAACGAATTTCATAATCGGGGTTGTAAGTGCAAACCCGATTATTTTTCCAAAGCTACTTTTGACCATTTTAGTTTGATAAATCCGAAGTTGCATAAAATTAGCGGAGATCAGTTTGTTATGAGCGTTCTACCTTGCCATCCAAATGCGGTGATCTAGGTTTATTTAGTCTAAACTTAATTCCATACTCCATTAGTTTTAGCTGTACCTCTAAAGCAAAAAACTCTAAACCTCTATCTTAATATCTTATGAGTGTTGCTAGAGATATCTTTAATTCTTGCTGCCTGAATAGTTCTGATTAAATTCTTCTTGCACCTAGATTTCTAGCGCGTAATTCATCAATATAAGCTATGAGTTGCTTACTTAAACCATCGTCTCCACGATCATTATACCGCTTTAATCACTTACGTAATATCGGGCTTGAGATTCCACAGCGCCAACAAATAAATCCTGCATCTTGTATTTCAAGGTACAATTTTACCCATTGTAATCTTGAGTGTTTTTGGTGATCTATAATTCATCACTTCAACAAAATTAATTGAAACGATGTCTATGAATCACACATCTAATGCCGTATTAGGGTTTTGATCCTTAGGTCGCTATACGTCAACTTTTTCCATGACCCGCTCTGGGTGGAGTAGTGCTCTGAATCCGAATTTTTGATAGAGATTTTGGGCATCCCGAGTTACTAATAATAATTTCCTTATTTCCGCAATTTTGGGATCATTTAGCATATCTGCTAACAGTAGGTTCGCAACTCCTTTGCCGCGAAATTTCTCAGTCACAACTACATCTGCCAAATAACCAAAAGCAACCCAATCTGTGATTATTCGTGCAAACGCGATTGGCTGCTGTTTATAGAAAACCATTTTTGCATATGAGTTTTCAAAGCTTAAGACAGCTTGCTCTTTGGTACGCCAATTTGCCCAATAAGTCATTTTCAATTCATTATAAATAAAATCAAAATCAAATTGAGTTTGCTCTGAGCATATTTCTATTTTTGAGATATCCAGCATTTTATATTCCATTTGAGTAATCAGTCATTATACAACAGAAATATATATATGCTCATATTGAAAAATTATGTTTTTTTGTTCTATACAAAAATGTATATTAGTTATGCAAAAATGATTATATACAAAAAATAGTTGCTTTGGTACAATTCATTACTTTTTAAACGTAAATGTGCTCTAAGTAAGTACATGCATAGAATTAAGTACTAAGAAGTTAGAGAGGAAAACTTGATGAAAAAACAACACAAATTAAACGTTCTAGCAGTATCCATTGCAGCCGGAAGCAGTCTTTTACTAGCCGCTTGTGGCGGTGGAAGCAATAGTGCAAACGGCGGAGGACAAAATCTAACCGGAGCTGCGATTAGCGCAAAAAATCCC